>JAEKNW010000311.1 GCA_016838885.1 Candidatus Cloacimonadota bacterium | reverse complement strand
AGTATCGCAACCCTGGGTAATGTGGCTACCACAGAGATATTACCCTGTAAGGGTTTAATAAAAGTATAAATAATGTATATAATAAGTCTTTGGTATATAGGATTTTATTTAACCCTTTCAGGGTAAGGTTTTGTTTATCATCAATACCCGGGGTTGCAATCCCTTCAGGATTTTACCCCGGGCTAAACTATATATCCCCTTTGGGGATTTAAGACTTATCCTTTCAGGATTGTAGCATTTTCAGCAAATAAGACATACTTTTAATAGTAAATTTATACTTGTAACTTTCTCTAATATAATTAATATGCTATAGGGTCCACTTTTTCTAAATGTCTCAGTTAACCTCAACCCTCAATCTCAACCTCAACCTCAATCTCAACCTCAACCTTTCCATCTAGGCATTTACACCTGTCTAAAAAGTATACAGTAGAGACTTGAAGTGATAACAGACTTTGGTAACTAATTTTAAAAAAAAAATCTATTTCTCTTTAATGCTTACATTTTGAGAAATAGTTCACCTAAAGTAAATATTGATAACTACTATAAATATAAGAAGATAGATAAATATACTTCTTTTAGTATAAAATAAAATCTTGTTGCAAAATATGAAATAGGCATGATATAGCCTTTTATCGTGATTTATTTCACTAAATATTAATAAAAAAGGGTCTTTAAAAAAAAAAGAATAAAAAAAAATAAAAACCTTGACAATTTCCTCTAGTCCTTATCAAATCGAATTTATATAATAACGTTTATGCGTGAAATGCAAGTTTTTGAGTAGAATTTTTAATAAACTTATATAGGAGAAAATGCTTATGAATAGCAGTTTTAATGGGATTTTAATGATTGTTAAGAACAGAGGAGAACCAGCTCATGGGTCTGGAAAAATTGAGAGAAAAGTAGAAGAATTTAAGAGTTTTGAAACAAGAAATACCGAAATGTTCGGTAGATTCTTACAAATATTAGAAAAAAAATTGTAATTTGGAGGTTTCAAATTATGTTGAACAAACATCCGATTTTAATCTTATTGTTCGTGATGCTGACAAGTTTAGCTTTTGCTACCGGTGGTACTACAATCACTGACGTAACTTACAGTGTTACTGACGCGGATGACGCAATTGTAGCAGATAACATTGCCAGATTTGGGGATACTGTAGAATTTACAGTTAATATTACCCCTGATGGTAATATTACTCAAGTTAGAATATTTACTGATGATTTAGCAGATTTATCTTACGATAACCCATTAATTCTCACTCCTGAGACAATTAATGTGCTTTATAAAGGTACTTATACTGTTTCATCAGGTAACGTAAACAATACCGCACCAGGTATTGATTTTACCGTTGAAGTTTATGATGGTGGAGCTTCACCAATTGAAGAAACACATCAACTAAAGATTGATAACAGAGTATTTCCAACCATTACAGCCTCAAATTCTACCTGGATAGAATTTGATGGTGATGCCACAAAAGATTTTGTTGGTATTGGTGATGAGGTTACTTTTAAGTTCAGAAGAGCTTGGAATCCAACCACAACAGATGTAGATACTGTATATTTAGATCTTTCATCTTTAGGTGTTGCTGATGAAGTTATGGCAAGTCTTTCAGCTGGTGTTTTCTCATATTCACATACACTTGCAGAAGGTGATATAGCTAATGACAGATTACCTGGTCCAACTGGTTATCTTCCAGTGATATCAATCCCTATCAGAATGATCAATACTCACGGTGTTGAAAGCCTTTCAGCTGCTGGTGATGTCATTAGTGGAAAAAGCAATGGCGATCCGGTAGGTGCTGATACAGCATATCCTTCAGTTCCTGACGGAAGTAATCCTGTAGCTCATAATGATCAATATAGGTTCTCTCCTCAATCTGTAGAAGTTACAGGTTGGGACAGTACTCCTAATGATATTAAAGGAAAAATAACTATTCCTAACTTCGGAGATGCAGGTCAAATTAACACCTTCTATCTTCAAGTTCAAAATGAAAATACTGATGAGGTTTATTCAACCTTACTTCAGTATACTCATGGTGATGCTGATGTACAAGTTTCCGGTGATGATGTAATTTTTACTTGGGATGGTACAATTCCTGGTCACACTATTGTTAATGGAATTTATGGATTCACTTTGAAGAAAATAGCTGATGCTGCAGGTAATGAAGTAGTATATACTCCACAACCTGAAGTTGCTAATCCTCTTTTAAGTGCTGGTAATTCATTATTAAATGCTGTCGATTGGGTTGTAGATAATGTTGCTCCTGAATTTAAAAAATTAGGGAACATCAAATCCGGACTTCAAGTCTTGGATACTGCTACAAACCAAGTTCCTACTAATAATACTATAACAAGAAACATTAATGAAGGTGCAAATGATCCTTCTCCTTATGAAATTTCAGCAGGAGATTCATTTGATTCTATACCTGAATTATATTTCACCTTTGATGTAAAAAGAGATTTCTCTAATGATACTGAGCAAAATCGTAAAGAGCTTGTTAAGTATTGGATTGAAGTATCTCAAGGTGCAACCAAAAAATATTTCTACCCTGGAGCAGGTCTTCTTGGAGAAAATGCTGAAGTAAAAACTGACGTGGACTTTGTTGCTACTCAAGCATTCGCTAATGTTAATTCATTGGGGACTATGCCTACATTCAAATGGAAAGCTTCTGATTGGACTATCTACCCTGAAGGTGATTGGACAGTTACTGCTTATATTCAAGATAATGCAGGTAACATAAAAACCTCAAGCAAAACTATCACTATTGAAGATAGTTTCTTTGGTTATTCAGGTCCAATAGTGTCACAATCTAACATAGGTTCACATGACCTAACTTCTAGTCATGCTGGTGGATTCCCTACAACTTATGATACACCAAATAATTGGAAACAATTCTATGTTAACTCAACCTATCAGGCTGGTCCTGACCAAGGTGAAATCTACTTTACTAATGATACACATAATAATGTTGTTACTTTTAGAGTTAGAGTTAATGGAATAGATCAAGCCGAGAAAGTAGTCTTTGATGCTAATGATCCGGCTCTTCCTAGTGCTTTTAACACACAGATTTTAACAGCTGATTTTGAAGCTATTGCTGGTTCTCCAAATTCAGGTTTTGCAGTACTAACTGTTCCTATGTCAGCTTTTGATGAAGATGATTTCCTTGCAGGAAGTAAAGAATTTACTTTCGGACAAGCTGGAACTGATCTTGAAATATCTGTTATGACCAGAACTGTTGGTGATGATCCTGTTGGTGGACAGACTAATCCTTATGACCTTGAAGTATATGCTGCAGGTATTAAGAGATTTAAAGTTAATCGTCCTGAAGAACCAAGCTGGCCTACTATTACTAGTAATGTAATTGCTAATCCTTATTGCTTAAGTCCTGGTAATCCATCTTATGCTTATGATTCAGTAACAAATCCAGCTAATGATGGAACAGTTTCAAGTAACCAAATAGAATTTGAAATCGGTACTTCCAACAAAGATTATAACTGGACATTAGCTATTAGAAATCCTGTTAATAACAGAACATTCACTGAAACAGGTTCTTATACTGCTAATGGCCCAGCAGTTGATGAATCAATTCAGTTCTATAATTTAACAAATAACTTCTTACCATTAGTTGCTGAGACTTCAACAGGGTTATTAGATGTTGTTTTAACAGTTAACCCAGTTCCTTACACTGATGGTGGTTATGTAGCACCAGAAGCTTTAACCTCAACTGCAACTACAAAAGTTGATAACCAGAATCCTGGAATTTTGAATGCAGACGGTTCTGCTTTAGTTGGTGGTTATTTATCTGATCTTAATGAAGATGGTAACACATATTATGTTACTAATAATACAAATACCATTGAACTCCCAATTAAAACTTCAGAACCGTTGAGAGAAACCGGTTGGACAGGACTTGTCTTTAATCAAGACTTATATAATGTCCTAACCGGTTCAAGTGTTTCTATAGTTGCTGAAGGTAAGGGAACTCCTGTTACTTTACCAACTAGTGGAGAAGATGCTTATTCAGAATTCGATCTCACTATTACCCTAGCTGGGATTCCTGATCAAGCTGTTAACAATGTCTTAGTTCTTAGAGCTCCTAATGACTTTGGTGGAAACCCTGGCAGACAAAATGATCCTCCATTCCCTTATGGGGCAGATGCTTGGTATCATGACTCTGCTGAAGCTTATCTTCGCTTTATTCATCTTACAAATGATATTGAGGTTGTTTCAACAAACTTCTATCATATTAATAGTATTGATGATGAAGTGAGCAATAGAGTCAATGAAGAAGGTGAATTCAAATTTGTAGTTGAAGTTTCTTCATACAATGCTATTGTTCCTGCTGAATCAAATTTAAGAGGCGTTGAAGACTATCTCTTTGATGTTTACTTTGATGATTTTGCTTCCGTAAATGCTACAACCTCTGCAGTACTCAACGGAGACGGCAACTGGGAAATCACCTATGCTGGTGATTACACTGTTAACCCATTGAGCTACTCTTCTGGTGATTATTTGGATATTACCGGTACTTTAGCATTTAGCTTTGAAACAGGAGATAATGCTGTTCATAGAGTTAATTTTGCTCATGAAAATCTAATCAGATTTGATAATACTAATCCACTAATTACAGTAAATTCAGTTCCAAATTTTGCTACTGAAGGCACAAATTATGTGATTAGATATAACATTTCTGACCTTCATACCGGGATTATGAATCCAAGTGTGAGATTATCATGTCCTGAATTAGGTATCACCAACATGGCTTATAGCAGTGTTACTGGTATTGCTTATCAGTGGAATGTTCCAATTCCTGCTAATTTCTCAACAAACACTATTAATTTTGATATTGTTGCTAAAGATAGATTAGACAATGAAAGTGGAACAAGTACTATTGTTGATATCTTCCCAATGCCTACAGTATCAAATGTTATTGTTGAGAATGTTCAAGCAACTCAACATGCTGATCACGGTAATCATCAATATATAATTGAAAATAACAATAAAGTTATTGTTAAATTCAATCTTACTCAAGTTGAGAGAATTGATGGTGTTTCTATTGAACTAAACAATGGGACTGATATAGACTTAAATGCTGCTTATGTTGCTGCTAACTTCAGTGATGGTGTAAATACTTATGAATTTACTGATTTTGGTACAGGAACTCAAGATGCTACATTAAGAGCTACTGTAACAATCGACCATCCTTATCAACATTATGCTGATAGCTCTTCTGCTAATAGTCTTCCTACATCTCACGTACCATTTGTAGATAACAACCAAGTTGATATCACAGATATCGCAGTTTTCGTAAATGGCGTGGAAACAAATAATTACTTTACTCTTGATTCAAGTATTCCTTTTGAAATCAGAGCTAACGTAATCACTTATGCAGGCCATTTAGATAACAATGATGTTGTTCTATCTTATAATGGAGCAGTTGCCGGAAACCCAACTAGTGTTCAAGGTCCAGTATTCCAAACTGTGAAACCTGGCTATGTAAAATATAGATATACCTATACTTGGAATAATGGAGACTTTAATTTTGCAAACTTCCAAACTGCTGATTTAGCTTCAGATGGTTATGATGTATATAGCTTTGAAGTTAATGCAAGATCAAACTATAACTTTGTTGCTGTTCCTTACAGTGAAAACCTTGTTGGTTTAGCTGTTCCAGCTTATACATTCAATGGTATAAATAATAATAGATATAGTGGAATCGACCCTGAAGGTTGGTTTGCCCCTGAACATGATGTTAAATTAACAATGCAGGTAAACTCTGTTTTAGCTGATGTTAATCCTATTGCTGATTTTGATAATATCACTAATAATTTCCCTGATGTTCAATGGGTACTAGGTGACGATGATGTTACACTTATAAATGTTAATGGTATTACTATATATATTCATGAAATAACTTGGATTGAGACTCCAGATGTCCAAGCTTGCTGGAATCATTATGATGATGGCGAGCAGATAGATGTTGATATTCGTTATAATGACTTCTTCAATCCAAATCCAATTGAATTAGTTCAAAATATCAAAATAGATCTTGAAGTTCCTGTTTATGAAGATGGATATTTTATTGTTAAAGACAACAATAATACTTCTGATTATGCAGTAGCAGATGGAATTATTGGACTAAATGCTCCATTGAATCCAGAAAATCGTAATTACTATGATTTAACACTCGATGCTAGTGGAGATTACTTCTTTGAAGGTCATATTTACGTAAAGAAAGTTATAAATGACTTGAATGGTGTCTCTTTAGATCCTTCAGCTATCCCACTACCTACTATTAGTGCTGGTTGGACTGCTGAATATTTAGGAACTCAAACTGTTGGTACTACCTTAGAGGCTATTTGGAAATTTAGTCCGGTTCTTCCTACTGATGTTGAGAACATTGATTTAGTTGAAATTCAATTCAATCAACTAGAAGACTTAGTTGGTCACTTGAACTATTCAGGTGATGAAGACTATAACTCACCTTCAAACAGATATGAACCTTATGGACCAACTATCGGCTTAGGTTTTGAATCAAGTGATGCTGATACTAATAGTATCATTGGATTCCAGTATGATGGTTTAGACAGGATGAATACAGCTACCAGACCTTTTGTAAGTTCCGGTAACAACATTGGTCTTATCCTTAATATTGAACCACAACCTAATGATAGCCCCGGTGTAACAATTACTAATGTTGAAATTGATCGTAATAACTACAATGGCTTAAATCAAGGCTGGGTAGCTCTTGCTTATGATGCTGTTGAAGATGTTTATTATCTCAATACAAATGTAGTAGTAAATAAACCTGTTGGCCCATTAGCTGTTGATTATAGAATTACTTATTCTACAAATCAAGTTAGAACCGGAAGACAAACTGGCGTATTCCAAGTAGTTGATGGTTCCACAACTGAAGTTGTAGCAATGGATGTTTGGAGTGAAACTTTAGGTGAAAATGGTATGTATTATGTAACACCTGGTGATACAGATGCTCATATCAGAATGACTTTCACAAGTACAGCTCCTCTAGCAAATACAACAGCTCAAGCTTTCGCAACCTTCATGGATTTCAATACAATTCTTGATGTTGCTCCTAGCTTCAATGTTGATGCAACTTGGGATTCTGCAAATAATCTTTGGGTAGCTGAAATTGGTGGTTTAACTGTACGTGACCAACATTCAGTGAATCCACTTGAAACATCTTCTATTGTTAAAGCAAAAGCTACTTCATTTACTGGTTTAGTAAGTGCTGAATCAGATAAAATCCTCTCCTTCGCTGGTGGTGGACCAATCGTTCCTCTTATTAAACATGCTCAATTAGTTACTTCTACACCTAATGGTGATGCAATTAACTATTTAGCAATTAATGGAACTGAAGTTATTAATGCTACTTTAGAAGTATATATTAATACTGAATATAAAGAGTATATAGATGATATCGAAATTGAAGATATTACTGGTTTAACTATTGGTCAATTTGGACCAACAACTACAGTAGCTATCGATCCATTACTTGTTTCTTCTCATGGAGCAAACTGGCTCGCTACTTTCCCTGTAACAATAGTTGATCCATCACAATTTACTGAAGATGATGCTGTTGATTTTGATATCACATCTATCAGAAATCCATTCGCTAATGTATTAACTAATCCTTTCGAACACGAAGTAACAGTTACTGCAATTGTTGATGGTAATGATTTCGATGTTGCTTTAAATAATCCAGGAACTCAAAACCCTGTATTAGGTAATTTTGAATTCTCATTTGATTTCACTAACTTTGGTGAAACATTTGACCCTGCTTTTGCTCCTGCATTAACTGATTTCGTAGTTTCTAGTAATGAGCTTGTTAATGACTTGAATCCAACTACCTTCAATGGTAACGTTGCAAGTCTTACAATCGATGCTAGTGACTTTACAGCTGCAGCTGCAAATCTTGGTAACACAGATTTCACAGTAACCTATACAAATATTTATGGTTTCGAAAAATCTGAAACTCAAAATATCTTATTAGATGCTACCGCACCTAGACCAATTGTTAATAATGCAATTGAGTTTGTATCTGCTGATGGTAATAGTAATTACGATTGGGATATCACTTCAACTATTAACAATAACCAAAATTGGACTGCTCTAAGAGTTAATCTTGAAGATCCAGCTATGTTCGGTACAGATGGTGTTGGTATTAATAATGCTAATATCGTATTTGCTTTAGGAACAGTTACTCCATCAACAAATGCCTTTACTAATGTATTTGGCATTCAAAATGGAAATGCTGTTGAGTTAAGATTCAATGGTAACTATTCTGCTTATGACTTAGCTGAAGGTAATTATACTATTACTGTTACTGCAACAGATAATTTAGATAATTCATTCACTCAAGTTCAAGAGTTAAGATATAGCCATTCTCCTGCAACTGTTGTTGCTACTACAGCTCCTGGTACTATTTTAAATAGTGGCAATGTTGTTGATTTAGAATTCTTAGTTCATGATCCAAACACTGTTGTTAATAAAGTTGGATTTGAAGTATATTATGATGCTAATAATGACACTGACAATAATGTTGATGGATATGTTTTAGATCCAAATGATATTGTTGTACCTTTAGTTGAAGATACTACTTATCCTTACGGATTTAACTGGGATCTTACTACTGATCGCTATACCCAATATCTTGCTAATGCTAACTACGGAACATCTCCTCGTTACTATTATGTAAGAGTCTTAACTACAAGCACAACTATGAGATCTGTAAGTGAAGAGATCTTTATGTATGCAGTGGCTGATGTAACAGCTCCTGAAGTTACAGATGTGCTTGCTGCTGGTTTAAATAGTATTCAAGTAGTTTATGACTATATTACTCCTGCTAATAATAACATTAATATCACTGCTCTTGTAGGCACTTGGATTGATGTTGATTATGTAGAATTAACTATTAACGGTGATGTTTTTAATTATGACTTAGTAACTCCGGTTAACTGGACTTATGATGCTGATGATATTGGCGAAGTCGTAATTACTGCCAAAGCTTATGATTTTATGGGAAATGAATCTCTTGAAGCAGATTTCTCTACTGTCTTAACTATAGTTAATCCTTCCTATGATAAATTCTATAATTTAACCTTGATAGATTATGAAAACTATAATAGTATTTTAGATAATACTATCAATAATGGAACTATCTACTCACCAAACAATGATTTAACAACTAATGATGTTAGATTATATGCTCTTTATCCAAACGGTTTAGATGGTATTGCAGAAATCCAATTCTTCGTTAACAGAATTGAAACTGCAACAGGAAATGTTCTTGCAACTTTACCTGTGAACAACAACAATGCTATTAATCCTCAATATGGAAATGATAATATTGTTTATCCTGCTAACTGTTATGATGCAACTGCTGATGTTTGGAATAGCTGGATAACTGTTGATTCTAATCTCTATACTAATAATGGAAACTTCGCTGGCACTGACTACTCTTATGAGTTCTATGCTGTTCTAATTGACAGTTATACTACTGTTGAAGTTATCCCTCAAGCTGGTATAGTTAATAGTGATGCTAACTTTAGAGTAGATTACTTAAAACCTGAACTTACTGTTAATAACGCTTCAGTTACCCATACTTCTTATGCTTATTATGATGGTACTGTAGATAGATTAGTATTTGATTATGTTGATTATGTTAATGACCCAAGAAATGTTAATGACTATGTTGTTGATTTCAATGGTGTTAATGTTGCAGATAATGCGAACATCACAATCGACGCATTAACAAATACAGTATCTATCCCTTGGACAGGACTTGATGAAATCGAGCTTGAAGGTATAGTAACTTACACTGTTACAGTTACTGACTTTAACGGTAATGTTTCCGTTGGTACTCCTATCGATGTATATGTTGATAACTTAGCTCCACAAACTGAAATTGCTAACCTTAAATATCTTACTGATGTTGATCATGGTGGCGATGCTATGAATAATTTCCATGTATTTGATGGAAATCCAATTCATGTTATGGCTGATAATTCTCAGAACTTGACTATTCAAATTGATAAGTCACAGATTCTTGGATTATCTAACGAAAACACAGTTATGTGGCGTAACAGAATTCAACCTTGGTACTTCAACAATGATGATGACATCTATCCTCCTGTAAAACTCTATAGCAATATAGATAATGCAGGTTGGAACTTAATCGCTTACGATCACGAAGTAAATGCTAGTGGCATGTATGAATTCAATATCACTGTCGATACTGGTGATGTTGTTGAGTATGCTGTTATCGCAGAAGACACTCGTGGTAATGTTGAAGGCGATGTAGTTCTAAGAGATGCTCTTGGTAATGTAATTAGACCATTAAATGGCCTTTTAGAAGCCGATGAGTTAGATAATGCTGTAAACTTAACTGTTAATGTTCTTTACCCTGTTGATATCACAACAACTATTGTTAATCACAATGTTGATGATGTTATCTCTGGTTTAACTTTATTAACAGCTAATGTTGCTACTCCTGCGAATATCGTATCTGTTGATTTCCAATATAGTGATGGAACTAACTGGATTTCTCTAGGGACTGATGACTCAATGGTAGATGTAGCTTATGAATTTAACTATAACTCAGCTGCTCTTCCTTATTTTGTACCTGGTGTTCATGTAGAATTAACAGGTGCTGTTACTGGATTTAGAACTGCTGAATTAGCTAATAACAATGGAATTTGGTCTATCTTAGTTAACGATTTAGCTAGAGACACTTATGATGTCAAATACTATGTTGATATCAATAATGATGGTGTGATCGATGCTAATGAAAGAGCAAATTATGAAGTAAAAACTGATGCAATTAATGCTGATGGTTATGCTTTCCAATTCGATACTACTACAATTCCAGATGGTTCATACCTCTTCAGAGCTGTTCCATTTGATAACTTAGATGCTACTGATGACCAAGCAGCAGCTGTTGAAATGAACTTAATCATTGATAACACAGCTCCAGCTTTCGATTTCACAGCACTTAACTTCGTAATGCTTGATACTTACAAAACTCTTGCTGAAAATGTTGAATTCTCTTTGGCTTATGCTAATCCAAATGATGTTCATACAGTTCAAGCTTGGTTAGTTGATGTAAATAATCCTGCAAATACTTATATATTAGTGAATGATGTCTATGCAGCTTACGATGTAAGACCTACTGATTTCTCAGTTGTTCTTGCCGGTATTCCTGATGGTAACTACTATCTTGAAGTAACTGTTCAAGACTTCGTATTCAATGTTAATAACCAAACTCCAGCTTTAGGTGACGACCTTCATATTGATACAAATGCTCCTGTAATTACAGCAGTTAATAATGCTCTCAATATGTCTGGTATCTACACAGAAACTCACCAATTCACAGTAGCCTACAACGACTACTTAGCTCAATTACTTGATGCTAATGGTGACGGACTTGGTATTAAAGCTCTTGAAGCTACTTTCACTCACAACTCAATAGTCGATGTTGTTGATGTAAAAGTTAGTGATGATGGTGCTATGTTAGTATTTGACTGGACTCCTTCACAAGCTATGATGAATGAAGTTATTAACGGTCAAGATAACATCTTGGTTAATGTTGATGTTGCTTTAACTGATCATAATGATTACGTTTCTGCTATTTTCAACGCTGGTAACTTCACTCTTAGAAGTGCAGAAGTTGGTGCTAAAATTATGGTTGTTTCAGACTTCAGAAATGGAACTGAAACCTACCATCAAACAAGCGTAACTAATAATAATGAAATCACTGATGTAATCGGTGGTAATAATATTAACATGTTTGCTTTCTTACCAGAAGGTAATAATGTTATCGATCCAAACAATGTTAGATTCGAATACTGGGATGGTACAAACTGGATCCAATTCGCAGCAAGTGCTGTCTGGAATCCTATTGCCAACTTCGCAGGTACTGGAACAATTTCCGGTTATGCCAAATATATGGAAGTTAACTGGAATATTGCTAACATGGATGGTGATTATACAGTAAGAACAGTTTCTGAATATAACTTCGGTGAGGTTGTTAACGAAACTAACTTACATATCTGGAACTCTACTATCGTTCCTGAAATTACAGTATCAACACTTGAAGGTGTTGCTACTACTGAAGTAAACAGAGGTTCAGAATATCTTGTTTCTATCGGAAACTTCACTTCTACTCACCCTGAATTCTTCAACCAAGTTAACTATATGTATCGTTTCTTAGATGAAAATGATAATGTAGCTTCTCCTTGGAACCAATTAAGTGGCTTCATTGCTAATGAATACAACTGGACTATTGGCATGGATTATCTCTTTGCTGAAAAAGTTCAAATTGCTGTTCAAATTGAAAATATCTTCAATAATGTTGCTGACCAAGCTAGCTTCATTGCTAACGGCGGTATACCTTATGTTGTTGATATCGTAGATAGCGATGCTCCTATGATTACTGATCTTACAGTAACTCAAGCAGGTAACCCTGTAGCTATTGATAGCTGGGTAGCAAATAATAATGCTCTTGATATCGCTATAACAGTTGATAATGCTGTTCTTGATTTATCAAGCATTGTTATCGCTCTTGATGGTACTGAAGTTAACGCAGTTGCTTATGATACAAATAACCAAGTTGATCCTACTATAGTTAACTATACATTAGATATCTCCACTTTAACAACTGGAACATATCAAATCGAAGTTACTACTGCTGACTTTGTTGCTCATACTTATAATGAAGTATTTGGCTTCAGTGTTGATACAGATGCTCCAACAAGTGCTTTAGTATTAGAAGAAAATGATAATGGTTATATTGAAAGAGACCTGGCTTACACATTCAATGCTAACGCAATGGATAATGTAACTGCTATTGAAGATTTAACTATTAACTACTTCTGGTCTTTAGCAGGTGCAGATGTATGGACTCCAATCGTACTTGATGTTAATAACCAATGGATTATTCCAAACAACTGGTTAATGAATGAAAGCTACGACTTCAAAGCTGAAGTAACAGACGAATATACAAACGTAAGTGAATCTATGGTTACTTACCAAGTTAGAGATAATGTTACCGTGATTGCTATAAATAACGTAAATAACATAGTTGCTTCTAATGGTGTTCATTTCAACGGTGATGTTGAAATAGAATTAACTGTTGGCGCCGATGTTACTGAAATTAATAGTTGGGTAAAAGCTCCGGGTGCTACCGATTGGAATGCTCCTCTAGTGTTGCCTGTTGATCCTGTAACCGGTATCGCTAACTTCGTATTCTCGCCAACAGTTGATGATGTTGATGGTATTTATACCTTCGGTTTCGGACCTGTTGTCAGATTCAATGAAATTCAAGTAGAAATTGATGTTATTATTGATAGAGCTGTTTCAGTATCTAATCCTGTAATTGCAGGTGTTAGCGATGACACAATCTTCAATATGAACGATGAGATTTCTCTTAACTTAGATGTTGATGCTAATGAAGTTCTTGATCTTAATATGGAACTTCAATATGCTGAAGTTTCTGAACCTGATGATTGGATGTCTTTAGGTACAACTCTTGCTGTTCTAAACGCAGGGGTATCTGAAGTAACATTCAGTAACTTAGGTCTTGTAAGTGGTTTCTACAACTTCAAGGCTATTGTTAGTGATCTTGCAGTACCTGCAAACCATACAGATATTGATTTAGCTTCAACAGTCTATTTCGATGCTAGTGCTCCAGGAATTACCCTCGATATTCAACCTCAAGCAGATCCTAATAATCCATTATATGAGTATGAATTAGGTGCTTTAGTTACTATTGAAGGTCTTATTGATACTTGGAAATCAGGCACAACTCCGGAAGTTGAATTAGTGCCTAATGATGTAGCTTCAGTTGAATTCAAAGTAAACGGTGTATCTCATGATGTAATAACAACTGCTCCTTACACTTATGTATGGAATACAGCTCTTCTTGCTAATGTTGGTACTTACACAATCGAAGCTATCGTTACTGATGATGATGGATTCACTAATAACGTTCTACAAGATGTTGTAGTTGTTACTCCTGATGAAAATGACCCTTATGCAGTTATTACCGGTTTTGAATTTGATAATGAAGCAATCAGTTCTGACGTAATGTATGCTAAGGTTACCAACTGGGGTAATAATGTTACAGCTGTTGTAGCTCAATACTATACTAGTAATAACGGATGGGTTGATTTTGCTATCAATTCAGTAAATAATGATCCTTACTATGAATTCGATTTCAATGCTGAAGCTATTTCAAATGCTGATTCTATTAAAGTTCTTGTAATAATGAACAACGGTGCAGAATCTTCATATCGATATAGTATTGATGCTAACGACTTTAATTTCGGTCTTACTGAAGATGAAACTGCTAGCGAATATATCGAAATTCATGAAAATAATATCTTAGTAATAGATGAAACAATTAGCATGCCAAACGTAATCAGAATTGATGAAAATGGCTATGCTGGTTATGAAACTATTAATGAAGACAATGAATTCGACTTAGTTGTTAATGCTAATAACGAATTACCGGGCTACTGGTTATCAGGTGTAGCTAATGATGCTGCTTGGATTAAATTCGTTGAATTAGATGCTATGGCTGCTTCTAATGGCAATACTGTTGAATATAACAATCCTTACTGGTTTGCTATGTTAGATAACGATATGCCTTTAGCTGACCATTATACACCACTTACAGACCAAGTTCTTGTTCAATCTAATATTGCCGGAAACGCAGTTTATACCTTACCTCTTACAGGTACTGTTGCTGATCAAGGTAATGTTGTTGCTCTTGCTTGGGATGCAGTTATTGGTGACTTCGTAGAAATCGATGTTGAATATAATGAAACTGATGCAACTATGACTTTCACAGCTCCTGTTAATAGAGTAGTTACTGTTGCTGAATTTGTATTGCACTCACTTGAGTTTGCTTATGATATCGATATGATCGAAATTGATGGTGCTGATTGGACTCATCTTCAAAATGCTTCCGTTGAAGTATCACTTGATCAAGATGAAGAGACTCAAGGTCTTCAATTACCTGTAAACTTCGGTTTAGCTAACATTTCAGTTACTCTAAATGATGATGTTAATAATGTTACTAGCATCCTTCTAAATAACGGTGTATTAACATTTGACTTAGCAATGAATGCTGGTGAAAATGAATTAATGGTTAATGTTGATAGCTATGGTTATCATGCTAGCCATGTAGAAACATTCTTTGTTGATAATTCACTTCCCACTATTCAATTTGCTGTTGAAAACATCTCAGTTGAAAACAATACTTTAACTGCTACTATGGAAGATCTTGAAACAGGTCTTGTTGATTATAGTTTAGTTGTTACTAACAACGATCCTGCAGTTAATGCTGTTATAAACGTTCCTATGAATGATATTACTGTTTCAGGTAATGAATTCTCTTATGATTTAACAGTTGATGAGTTAGTTTACTTAGTTCCACAACCAATAAGAAGCAGAGAAGTTGCTTCTCTTAATGTTCAGTGGACTGCTGTTAATAACCTCAACCAAGTTAATGTAATGGCTGCTAACGTTATCGCAAACGTGGTAGTTAACAGACCAACCATTACTATTCTTAATGATGGATTTGAAAACGGATGGTGGGTAAATCCTGCAATGTCTAACCAAGTTCTTATGACTGTTGAACCAGGTGATGGTGAAATAGAATTAGAAAATATCAATGTTAGTATCCTTGCTATCACAGATCTTAACCCTGCCGGAATTCTTATGCAAACTTCAAATCCAGAGTCATTAGAATACACAGACGACCACGGTAATGTTCAAAACGAAGATGAGTATCAGTTCGGATTTGCTCAATTACAACTTCCAAACTCACTTGGTTTGAAGATTAGAGTAAATGCTGTAGATGACTTAGGTGTTAATAATGTTGCTGAACAAACATTCAGTTTAGATTATATGGATCCTGTTGTTACTGCTACTGCTCCTGCAAACCCAATAGTTAATTATGGTACAGATGTACAAATAGCCTTCTCATTTACTGATCCACAAGGTCATTTCCTTGAAGAGGTTAATGGAGTCTTCGTGCAACATTACTCTGGTGCTTCAGGAATTAATTCTGATTCAGTAAAATTAACCTTAGATGGTGAAGTTGTTATAGGCGAAGTTAATAATGGTTCAGTTGTTTATGCAGCTTCAGACTTAACACCTGGTGCTCATACTGCTGTTGCTTCTGTTACTGACCATGTTGGTAATACTGGCTCTGCTACTATCAACTTCGAAATTGTTGGTGGTCCTGCTCCTGTTGTTGACTTCACTCCTGTGGGTGAAGGTGGCTCATGGTGGATTACTACTACCCAAAACAGTAAATTCAACTTAACTGTTGAATCAGGACATACTGCTACTGATATTCAATCTCTTGTTGCTACTATCATTGAAATGCCTAATAACCAAGTTATTCAAGGTCCTTTCTCTGTTGCCTGGGAACAAGCGTATGACGATAATGATAATCCAATCGATGGATTATTCTCAGGAACAATTAACTTCCATGGTGGTATTGTATCTCCTGGACAAAACTCGGTTAGAGTTGAAGTAGTTGCTGAAAACGAATGGAATATTCAGACTGTAACTGGTCAAACATATCCAATCGATAATAGCAGACCTGAATTAACAATTGTTAATCCAGTTCCTAACTACTCAGTATTAGTTGGTAATGGTGTTAATGTTCAAATTGTGGCTGATGATAATATGTCAGGCTTGGCTATGTCTTCAATAAAAGTTAGTGGATTGAATAATGATTCAACCTGGGCTGATACTACTTTAGTAACACCTGAATCATTCAACTTTGCTATACCAGCAGCTAATTTAGTTGCAGGAACTTATGTAATTGAAGCTAAAGCAAAAGATAATGCTGGTAACATTACAACTGTTACTAGAAACTTCCAAGTTACTGCTCCAGCTCCAATCATCAACATCTCAGCACTTGAAGCATCTAATGGTTGGGTTAACACTCAAAATAATAATGCAATCAGATTCACTGTTGATGGAAATGGTTCTGACTTAGATAATACTTCTATCATGGCAAGCGTAATCGCTATGCCAAGTAATGAAGTTATCTATGAACCATTTACTATCCAAGCAATTGCTGATACAAGTGATGTATATTACTTCAACCTAAATGTTCACGGTGGAGTAATTCCTGAAGATGCAAATACAATCAAAGTTGTTGTAATGGCTTCTAACCTAGCTGGTGGAAACTCTGTTTCTAATCAAAGTTACCCAATAGACTCTTACAGTCCAACTATTGAATTTGTATCACCTGTAGTAAATGCTACATTTACTCACGCAGAAAACATGTTTGTTGATGTTATGATAGAATTATCTGATATCATGCCTGAAGTTAAAGCAATGGCAAGCTCAGGTTTAGATAGATTAGAGATGAAAGTCTTTGATAATAATAATCTAGCATTAATTGATACAACACATGCTAATGTCTCAAATAGTTATGCTTGCCGTGTTCCTGTTAACGGAGTAGGTCAATATCGTATTGAAGCAACCATCTATGATAGAGCTGGAAACAGTACCACTAAGATGATGAACTTCATGGTTGAAATTGACTGGTCAAATGTTGACTTAATGTTCACAGCAAAACCTTATATGTATCCTTCACCTCTTACAAGAGGAGATGTTGGTACTTTCGTAATTCCTACTTCAAAAGAAGCACAAGTAACTATCGAGATCTTCGATTTCGCAGGTAAACTTGTTCGCGAAATGAGCCATAACTCACTCGGTGGAGACACCAATAATATGATTCAATTCGACGGAAGAACCGACGATGGTAAGAGATTAGCTCGTGGTGCTTACTTCGCAAGAATCAGAGTAGTTGATGGTGCTAAGGAAATTAATAAGGTTGTTAAGATAGCAATTCAATAAATTGGGAGGGGGTACGCCCCCTTCCTCTAAAAATTTGGAGGAATAAATGACTAAAAGTGTAAAAATAATGATAGTTGTAGCAGTGATGCTTGGTCTTGTTTCCGCTCTTATTGCTGATAATAACCACAATAAACCTTATCTCCGTATGGGTTATGGTGCAAAAGGTATGGCAATGGGTGGAACAGGAACAGCTTATATGAATGATATCACAGCTGCTTACTGGAATCCTGCCGGATTGGCTAAGATTGCAGATTATCAAGTAGGAATAGATTATACCGATGGCTTAGGTTTAGATAGAACAACCAGCTATGCCGGTATGGGAATGAGATTTAAATACGGATACTTAGCTCTAAGCTGGTTAAATGCCGGTGTAACTGATTTTGATGGTTATGATGCAACAGGTAACTCTACCGGGACCTACGATGCTCAAGATAACAATATCAATATTAGTTTAGCTACTCGCACAGGAAAATTCCTTTGGGGTTCAAGTATCAAAATGTATTTCGATAATATTGATGATGACAAAACTACCGGTTTTGGCATGGACTTAGGAATGATGTATGAAATGAACGAATACATCTCTTTTGGTGCACATGTTAGAGACGTGTATAGTAAATCAGATAATGTAAGTATTCCAATGCAATATAATCTCGGTCTTGCAGTATTCCCAATCAAGGGTCTTACTGTATCCGGAGATTTGAGACAAGAAGAAAGCCGTGATGAAATCACTGTTCACATGGGTGCAGAATATTGGACAAATGTTGGTAGCGATACTGATTTAGGTTCAGGACTTGGAACAATGAGAAATACTCAGGATCCTACTTGGGAAGATATGTTATCACAAGTACAAGCCGGGGTTAGAATTGGTGCTAATGATGGTCAATTCACAGCCGGTTTTGGTATCAGATTCAAAATGGTCGAAATGAACTATGGTTATGTTAGAGAAGATTCAGAAGGAATCAACGAAGATAATCATAGATATGGTTTAACATTTAGATTCTAAACATAGAGTGTTTTGAGAGGGGGTTCCCCTCTCAAAACTTCTTTTAAACTCTATCATGTAGAGTTTAAAAGAAGTTTTGAAAAAATGAAAAATAACATTAAAAAAGGAGATTTCATGAAAACTAAACTTTTTATTGCTTTGGCTCTTTTAAGTTTTTCTTTTCTGTTGGCTCAAACAAGTCAATCTTATATTGAGCAGGCTAAAAGTTTCTTAGATGGAGGATTCTATCCTCACGCTGAAGTTCTTATGGAAAAAGCTATAGCTCAGAGTCCAGATAACTATGATAATTATCTAGTTATGTTTCAAGTACAAATGGCCAAAGGCGATTTGCAGAAAGCTTATGATAACTTAGATCACTACGTTAATAATAAGTCTGGAATTGACCACGCATATTATGATAACCTGCTTATGCTAATAGAAGATACTGTGATTAAAACTGCTAAAGGTATTAAACAATACCAATTCGGTTATTTCCCACAATATTTGAATTCAGAATATGGAGATTTTGCTCCGATTCTCAGTCCTAATGGAAATCAATTATATTTTACATCATCCAGAAAATGCCAAGCTCTCAAAGAAAACATCTTTGTTAGTGAAAAACTTGGTTCTTCTTGGGGACAACTTAAGCCGGTTCCTACATTATTAACCAATGGTAACGAATCATTGAACTCTTTCTCGAAAGATGGTAATTATGCTTATCTCTTTGGTCATTATGATGGTAAAAGAGGGATCTACCGTGCTGAAAAAGTACAAGATGCTTTCACAAAACCTGTGAGAATAAACAATGTTTCCTCCGATTATAGCGACCTACAACCCTATGTTTTTGAAGATAAAGTTATGTTCTTTACTTCCAACAGACCTGGTTCATTAGGTGGTTATGATATCTGGGTTTCAGAAAATATCAATGGTTGGCAAGAACCCATTAACTTAGGTTCTACTATTAATACTATTAATGACGAACAAAGTCCTTTTATCAGCTGGGATGGAAGAACTCTCTTCTTCTCATCTAATGGACACTCTTCATTTGGTGGATTTGATATCTTCAGAGCCAGAAAAAATGGGTCTTCATGGACTGACTGGGAAGCCCCAATAAACTTAGGTCCTGAAATTAACACTATCTATAATGAAAGACACTATTTCAGAGTAGAAAATTCTAACGAAGCATTTATCTCCTCAGATCGCCCGGGTGGTCAAGGTGGGGAAGATATCTATAAAGTCGTTATTCTTAACGAAGAGTATATTGATGGAATTAGAGTATATGGTGATGTCGTAGATAATTACGGAAAACCTGTTTCTGCCGACGTCAACTGGACTTATACTATTGATGATGAAGTCATCACCAATGTTGCTCAATCCAATGCCAACGGATACTATAATCTCTATTTACCTAGAATAGATACTGTAAATATTCAGATTACTCAATCTAATTATCAAGCTTATTCAGGGGTCATTATTTTTGATGAGGGTATCAATGAACTTAAACATGATATCCAAATTGAACTCTTAGAAGAGAAGAATTATGTTATCGAAAACATCTATTTCGATTTTGATAAAGCTACTCTTAAAGAAGAATCTTTCCCAAGTTTGAATATGTTAGTAACAACTCTCAAAGCAAACCCCGGTATTGAAGTTTGTGTTGTTGGCCACACCGATAATATTGGTTCTGCTAAATATAACAAAAACCTCTCTGAAAGAAGAGCTCAATCTGTTGTCCAATATCTCATTGATAATGGCGTTGATAAAGATATGCTTAATTATCGCGGAGAAGGACAAGAGAACCCAAAAGTTCCTAATGATACTGAAGAAAACAGACAGCTTAATAGAAGGGTTGAATTTGTAGTAACTAGAGGTGATAAAACCCTTGAAGTTGTTACTCCTGAAGCTGAAGTAACTCCTGAAGCTGAAGTAATCCCTGTAGCGGAAAAAGGAGTTGAAGTAATCCCTGTAGAAGAAGTTCCAGAATCAACAGAAGTCCCCGCTGAAGAGGAAGAAATGACTAAAGAAGAGGCAACTCCTCAAGTACACTTAGATGATTCTCAATTCTTACCTGAAGAAGAAGTTCAAGCCATTGTGCAACAATCTCAAGAAGCTAATTCTCCTTTCTTCACCAACTCAGAAATTAAAATTCTTAAAAATAAAATTATCAGAATTGCTACTGAGTATGGTATTGAAAATAAAATCCAAGTTCAGATGATTAATAACAATAACCGTGTTCAGGTTACTGCCATCCAAATTGAAGGTGGTATGCAGAATGATAGTTTCGATAAAGCTGTAAAATCTATTATCGATGGCTGGTTTATCCCCGGTGTTGATTTAACAAACTATGTTATGGAAATTAATCCACTAGAAGAATAATCCCCTAAAAAAGAAAATTCTATATAAGTAAATAGAACCCTCTCTGAAAATGAGAGGGTTTTTGCTTGTGGATGCAAGATGCTTCCACAATAACCCTAACTGGGGAAAACACTGGGAGCGCCACTGGGAGCACCACTGGGAGCGCCGGCATCCTTGCCGGCATTATCTAAAATCCCCGAAGGGGATAAATAGTTTAGCCCGGGGTTAAACACAAATAATGCAGTAGATCTCTGAGAATAGCACTATATTCTTTTGCAAAAGTAACTTCCATAATTCTCCCGTATATATATTATATGTGTCCGAATTCTGTAAGTTATTTTGCTAAAAGAATCTGCACTCTTCTCTAAAGCTCTACTGCATCATAGGGGCTAAAGAAACTTACAGAAAACTAGCACTTAGACCAGCCACAGGCTTGGCATTTCAGGCAACCTTCTTCATGGTAAACTACTGATCCACATTCCGGGCAGGTTTTGATAGAAGTATTAGATTGAGCTTGTTCTTCGACTTCAGGGTTAGGATTATTTTCTGTTTGGAAGTTTATATTTGAGATTTCATTAATTTTGTTTAATTCAATGAACTTTTGGAGAGCTGTAGCTACTGCATCAGAGCAAGAAGTAACTAATTTTCCTTTATTCCACATAGGAGAAGGACAGCGAATGCCTTTGAGTTGTCTGACGATAGACTCGATATCGATATCTGCTCTAAGGGCTAAGGAGATAAGACGAGCTTGAGCTTCCAGTTGGGCTGAGGCACAACCTCCGACTTTTCCCATTTGGATAAACATTTCGCAGGCCCCTTGATTATCTGAATTAATGGTAACATACATGTGTCCGCAACCTGTTTCTATTTTCTGGGTAATTCCACTGGTAATTTCAGGTCTGATGCGAGGAGAACGTTTAACATTGGGAAGATCTTTCTCTTCGTTAATTTTCTTCCCCACATTAAGAACTTGGAAGTGACGAGATCCGTCACGATAAACAGTAACACCTTTACAACGGGTATCATAAGCTAATTCGTAAGCCATTTTAATATCTTCAGGTGTAGCATCATTTTTAAAGTTAATAGTCTTAGAAACAGCATTATCTGTATATTCTTGAAAAGCTGCCTGCATTCTAATATGCCATTCAGGAGAGATATCATGAGAAGTAACAAAGACATCTTTAATATCTTGGGGAATCTCTTCAAGGTGGGCTAATCCACCTGCTTGTGAAATCTTTTCCATTAGTTCTTCGCTATAGATACCGGCATCTTCTAATTTTTCTTTAAGATGTTTATTTACATAGATAAGTTTTTCACCATCCATCACATACTTAACATAGACTAGTGAGAATTGTGGTTCGATCCCACTGGAGGTATCGGCAATCATAGAAATTGTTCCTGTAGGGGCAATGGTTGTTGCAGTAGCATTGCGTAAGCCATTTTCTTTAATCTGGGCTTTTAAGTCTTCCCATTTAAGTTTAGTATCTTTTCTAATCAATGACATATCATCATAAATACTTCCTTTAAAATTAGGGAAGGAACCATGAAGTTTAGCCAGTTCCATAGATCTTACTTTACTATGATAATCGATGAATTCCATGACCTGGCGAGCTAAATCTATTGCTTCTTCACTGCTATAGGGGATAGCCATCTGGAAGAGGAGATCTGCCCAACCCATGATGCCAAGTCCAATTTTCCTGTTAGCTTTTACCATCTTGTCTATTTCAGGAAGTGGGAAGTTGGAGACATTAATCACATCATCTAAGAAATCTACTGAATCATAGATTACTTCTTTGAGTGCATCCCATTTGATTCCTTCTTCTGAATAGAAGTTATCAAGATTAATAGAACCTAAGTTACATGCTTCGTTAGGAAGGAGGGGCTGTTCTCCGCAAGGGTTGGTTGATTCAATTTCTCCAACCAATGGGGTAGGGTTATGTTTGTTAATTCTATCGAGGAAGATAATGCCGGGTTCTCCATTTTTATGGGCTTTTTCGACTATTAAAGCAAAAATATCACGAGCTTTAACAATCTCTTTTATCTGATAATCATGAGGAGAGATAAGAGGAAAATCATCATCATTTCTCACTGCTCTCATAAAATCTTCTGTAACACCGACAGAGATATTAAAATTATTCAACTCACTTGTATCTTCTTTACAGGTGATAAAATCAATTATTTGAGGGTGTTGAACACTTAAAATAGCCATGTTAGCTCCACGTCTGGTCCCACCCTGTTTCACAGCATCAGTAGCAGAGTTAAAGACTTTTAAAAAGCTGATTGGTCCGGAAGAAACGCCATTGGTTGAACGAACACGAGCATTAGTTTCACGTAATTTACTAAATGAAAATCCTGTTCCGCCACCGCTCTTATGGATCATAGCTGCATTTTTTATAGTGGTAAATATCCCTTCCATACTATCTTCTAATGGCAGTACAAAGCAGGCTGAGAGTTGTTGCAAATCATTTCCCGCATTCATCAGGGTTGGAGAGTTAGGGAGAAAATCCCCTGAATCTAATAGTTTGAAGTAACGTTGGTATTTCTCCTTATCGCCTTGAGCTATATTGCCAGCTACTCTGCTTATAAGCTTTTCCCAATCCTCAATAGTTTCTCCTAGGTCATTTTTCTTGTAGTACCTCTTTTCTAATACTACTTTCGCGTTGTCTGTTAAAATCATTAAAAACTCCTATCTATAAATTAAAAAATTTCATTATTATTTGTGTTTCCTTTATTAAGCCAATAATCATACAAGTCATCTTGTGAACATACCCAGCCATTTTGCATTTTTGCTCGTTTAATCAAGGACCAATAGAGCCAGCCCCACCAGGGGTAATCAACATTATCAAAAGTGTTATTATGCCATAAAATAGAGATATGAGATTGAAATTTCTTAGCTCTTTGGATCAGCTTTGATAATCTATAGGAAGCAACGAATGGGTTAATCCCCATACCTAAGTGGGAAATCAGGGAGGTATCCATCACAATTAAGGGTATTTCTAAAATATCAAAGGGCTTATCATGTTCAAAATCATAAGGGTAGAAGGGATAAGAAATCCCTGCCCTAAAGCCAATATGCTCCCAGTAACCTAGAGATGAATCATACTTAAGACCTACTTTTTCTAAAATTTCAAAACTGCTTTGATATTGAAAAGACAGCTTGTGTGAACGATAGCCAATTGTAGATGGAAAAAGTTCCTCTAGCTTATTAAACTCTTTTCTTGCTTTTTTTGCAGAATAGGCTGAATCAGGAGATCCATGTAAGCCTACACTATAAGAGTTAAATACTGAAGCTATTCTTGTTTTGTATTCAGGGTCTGAAAAATAATTTCTTCTATCATCATCAGAATCATCTTGCACTAAAATAAAATTAGTACTTTTCACCTTAAGTTTAGTCTCTTTATTGAGAATATTGTGAATAGCTTTTTGGGGGTTAAATCTCTTCTTAGTGAAGTAATGACCAATAATTTTATATAGTGAGCGAATAGGAGCTTGTTTTATTCTTTCTTGATTATATTTCATTATTTTTGAGAACTGTTCTTTGCTCCAAATATCCCAATAATCAATATCATGGGATAGAGTCATACAAAAAGAGTGGTCATCTTTCCATCTATTACCCCGTTCATAGTTGGGTAGACTTAGCTCAAGAATGTTATCTAGGATATCACAATAAGCATCAACCACAGGAACTTCCACAAAATCCCATTTGTATTGCATGGATTTTTTATAGTTGAATCTGATATCAGGATTAGTATTCCTTTTATTCACATACTCTTTCCAACAAGAGAGAAAATAGAATCCTGAGGCGATGATATCTTTGTTAATGCGAGTTGTTTTAGTGCCAACTGCATAAATACTGCCCGGATCTGAAAAGAAGAAAGGAATCTTTTCATTTTTATAGTTATTAAATCTCACTTTGAATTGAGGATAATATTTATTAGCTAAGAAAAAGTCATTGGTACCCTTATTATACTTAATAGTTAAAGGGTAGTTTGTATTAAGCTTACTCCCATAATAGATATCAACATGCTTACGTGTTTCTTCATGAAAGAATATTGGGATTAACCCTAAAATATGGCAATAAGTTCTAAATACATATTCGGCTTTATTAACAAATTCTTTCTCAACATCAATGAGAATATTAATCTCGTTTACTTCGTTTTTTACCATTTTTTCCTTAAATTTAAGTTCTTATTATAATACAATAATTTATATTACAAATGCTTAATCAATAAGCACTTTTTGTAGAATTTCATCAACATTTTTAGCAAACTCAATAGTCATACCAGCTTTTATATAGTCTGGCAATTCTTCTATACTATCCTGGTTTTCAAAAGGTACTAAAACCTGATGAATCCCGGCTCTCTTTGCTGCTAAAATCTTCTCTCTCAATCCCCCAATCGGTAAAACCTTGCCTAAAAGGGTTATCTCACCTGTCATAGCAATATCATGTTTAACTTTCTTGTTCATTAAGAGGGATGCTATGGTAGTTGTCAATGTTACACCTGCAGAAGGTCCATCTTTAGGAATGGCTCCGGCAGGGAAATGAATGTGCAGAGAGTTGTCTGTAAATGTTTCAGGAGCTATGTTATATTTTTTATGATTAGACTGGAGATAGCTGAGAGCGATTTGAGCTGATTCCTGCATGACTTTACCTAGCTGTCCGGTCAGCTTAATTGCTCCTTTACCAGGCATCTTTATAGCTTCACAGAAGAGAATCTCACCCCCAAAGCTGGTCCAAGCTAAACCTGTAGTAATACCGACTTCGGGTTTTCTATTCTTCATTTCAGCAGAGAATTTTCTAAAGCCAAGATAATCTTTTATATTTTTGTCTGTTACTTTAATTAAGGTCTCATCACCCTCTGCTACTTTACGAGCAATTTTACGCATGACTGTGCCTATTGTCCTTTGTAATGAACGAACCCCCGCCTCTTTAACATAGTATCTGATAATCTCTTGTAAAGCAGACTTGCTCATAGTTACATGCGTTTTCTTAATTCCGTTGTTTTCAATCTCTCTAGGAATCAAGTATCTTCTGGCAATCTCAATTTTTTCCTCTTCCACATAACTCGAAAACTCGATAATCTCCATTCTATCCAACAAAGGTTGAGGTATTGTACTAAGAGAATTTGCTGTGGTGATAAACATGACGTCTGTTAAGTCATAAGGAAGATTTATATAGTGATCAACAAAGGAGAAATTTTGTTCAGGATCAAGAACTTCCAAGAGGGCAGAGGCCGGGTCTCCTCTAAAATCACGTCCCAACTTATCAATTTCGTCTAGCATGAAGATTGGATTTGAAGAGCCTGCGCGTTTTAATTCAGTAATAATCTTACCCGGCATAGCTCCTATATAGGTTCTGCGATGACCGCGTATCTCTGCTTCATCATGGACACCACCTAAGGACATACGGATGAAGTTTCTGTTTAAAGCACGGGCGACAGACCTTCCTATGGAAGTCTTACCAACTCCTGGAGGTCCTACAAAACAGAGGATGGGTCCCTTTACTTCTTGCCTAAGTTTTTTAACAGCAATAAACTCAATAATCCTCTCTTTTGCCTTCTCTAAACCATAGTGGTCCTTGGTGAGAATCTTGTCTATTTTATCTAAATTATAATTATCTTTGGTTTTTTTGCTCCAAGGAATATTCACAATCCACTCTAAGTAGTTTCTGATAACACTATATTCACTGGAAGCAGGTTGCATTGTTTTCATCTTAGACAACTCGTCCTCTGCAGCCTCTAAAACATGGACCGGTAAATTAGCTTTTTTAATCTTTTCTTCCCAGCTTTCTATCTCTTGCTCTACTTCGTCACTCTCGCCTAACTCTTTTCTGATAGCCATTAGTTGTTCACGAAGATAATACTTGCGCTGATCTTCTGACATTTCTAATTCAACATTGCTTCTTATTCTATTTTCCAGCTGAAGCTGTTTGATTAAATCAGCTAAATATTTGTTTAACTTCTCTAAACGAAAAACTAAATCTAAAGTGGAAAGAATATCTTGTTTTTCTAAAATTCTAATATCTGTATTCTCAGCTATTAAATCTGCTACTCTGCTTGTTTGAGGAATCTGTTTAATCGAAGGAAGAAACTCCTTACCCGGAAGATTACTCTCGTTAGCAACTGTCTCTAACAACTCTAAAGCTATTTTTCTTAAAGCTTGAATCTTAGGTGTATCATCTGTTCTTTCACTTAAAGATTCAACTTCTACCATGAGAATTGGCTCATGTTGGATTATTCTTTCAATCCTGACTCGTGAGTTTCCTTGCAGTAAAATAGAAAGTGAGCCATCTTTATTACGTACCATCTTAATTATAGATGCGGCTGTCCCATATTCATAAACCTCAACTTCTTCGCTCTCCTGGTTCTCCTTCTGAAGAAAAAGTCCTAAAGATTTATCGTGAGTTAAAGCGAAATCTACAACAGCTATTTTTTCCGGATCAGCAACAATTAATGGCATTATCATAAAAGGAAATAATACCAAAGAAGGATTTACCAAGACAGGTAAAGTCCGCGGAATCTTCTTTTCATCATGCATAGATAATCCCCTTTAAGCTAAATTTGAATCATTCTTTTTAATCTATTTCAAAATTAGTAGTTTTCTTAATTCGTTTCTTTTGTTATTATAAATTTTAACGAAATACAGACCATTTGCTAATTTTATTTCTGTCAAATCTAACTGTAAATTGCCATTTTTTATCTTCATGTTATTATAAGAACCAACTTTCTGGCCTCGTAAATTGTATAGATAAATATTCAAGCTTTCATCAGTCTTGGAATCTGATTTAATATATAAGGTATTGCTGGTGGGATTTGGATACAGAGTCAATTTAGATTGGGCTAAGCTAACATCATTTTCATTTTCTACAGGAGGATTTGTATTGTTTAGAATGGACAGAATCATCGATTTTACCTGTTCCGGCTGGAAGTAGTAGAGTGGGAAACCGAAAAAGTAGGTCTCCCAGTTATGCTGGGAAGAAGACCTAACTGCTACTACTGCAGAGGGTTGATCCATAGTATATAGAGTATTTTCCTCTTCAGCTGAAAAAGTTGTAACCATAGAGAGGTTTCCATTCCAGATCTCAGGCAACAAACTAGGGTTTATCTCTAAATTCGGTAAGGTGGGAATGCTACTAATAGCAGTGTTCAGCGTGGGAGTGTTTATAACTTGAAAAGAATCAATTCCCATGAAAGTTGACAGAAAATTAGGTGATAGTTCTGCAACTGTCTTCCAGCCTGAAAGCACTAATTTACCTCCGGAAAGCAGATAATTACCTAATAATCCTTCATAATCGTCTAAATCACTTAAAGCAATAGTATCATTGTGCCATATAACTAGGTCATAATCTGACATAAGATCAAAAGTGATAGTTTCTTCATTTAAATCAAGATTGCTGACTTCATAGCCTGCAAAAATGTCGATATTATAAAAGTTATCAATATCTTCATCTGTAGGACTTAGCAGAGCTCCAACCCCATCAGCACTGTCATCAACTATCAGAATGGACTGAGTTGGCTCTATGGCTTGAGGGGTAATAATTAAATCTAAACTATCTGTTGGGTAAGATTCAAAGCCATCTGCATCTGCTATAACAACATAAAAGTGGTATTCCAACCCATTCTCTAAATTTTCCACAAAATAGCTGTTTGCTAGAAGAGGTTCTTGATTTACTAGAGTCCACTCTTCAGCACTAAGCTCTTTCATATAGATATTATAACCAATAAAATCAGCTTCATTGGCGAATGATGTCCAGTTTAGAATTGCCTGACCATCACCGGCATATACACTGCTTAAGGTGATTGCTAATTCTTGGCTTCCCTCAACTAAATTCCAAGAGTCAGGATCAAGAGTAATAAGTGAATTAATATCGTCAACATCTATGGGGTCAGTCATGCTAAAACCGGGTGTAAAGGTGGTTCGTAATGAATCCGATTCTTCTCCAACATAAAAAGGGATAGTGAGATAGAAATCAACCCCACTATCAGAAGTTACATTATTATAAAACTTTATCTGATTTGTATTTGGGTTTCTTAAAACTGCATATTCATAGGAAGGGATGCCGGGTGAATAAATCCATTGTTGGAAAAACTGATCTAAATCTAAGCCTGAAATATTTTCACAATGGGCTTGAAACTCTTCTGTAATGACGTTTCCATTAAGATTATCAGCAAACCATGCTTGAATCATATTCCAGAAAACTTCATCAGTTAACTCTAATCTTAACATGTGCAGTACTGAAGCAGCCTTTTCATAAGAGGGCGGAGTGAAATAAGCAAGATATGCAGGGTCATAGATTGTCTGAGGACCGGCAGAATTCTGCCAATTCTTATAATAATTTTGAATATTTATATTAACATATTCTATCATGGCATCATAACCTAAAAGGTAATTAGCCCATACTCCTTCAGAATATGTAGCAAAACCTTCTGATAACCAAACATCCTTCCACGTAAAAGCGGTAAGACTATTCCCAAACCAGTGATGAGAAAGCTCATGAGCTACAACATATTGCGGATTTGAAACATTACCGTTTATATAGTTTGCCCCTAAAGTAGTCATGGTTTGATGCTCCATTGCCCCAAAAGTCTGCATGTTCACAATAGCTTGACCATACTTCTCAAAAGGATACTCTCCATAAGCATCGGTATAAGCCTGCATCATCTCAGGAACTCTGGCAAAATCAACTAAACAATCATTATAATAATTACTCTGGACAAAATGCTGAATGGGAATAACTTCACCATTCTCCTTGGTAAAAGTCTGTTCTATCAATAAATAAGGAGCAATGTGAATTACAGCTAAATATGTCGCCATGGGATTATGGCCTATCCATTCATAACTTTTTGTTCCATCCCCATTATCAATACTAGCTCCCTGTAAGCCGTTACAAGCTGCCACCCAATCATCTCTACAGGTTACATTAAAACTTACTATAGCCTTGTCCCAAGGATAATCATAACAAGGATACCAGTTCCTGGCAGCATAAGGATCAGAAATAGTAAAAACCATGTTTGTTCTAAAAATCATCCCTATATTATAGCCATCTGTACTTAATTGCGGATTCCCGGAATAGAATACTTTTGTCGTAAACTGTTGATTATTTTCCACAGTTACTGGAATACTAATCACCCCGTTATCGTAAGTATAGTCGGTGTTTACGCCATCTACAAGCACACTGCTAACTTCTAAATCAACTAGATTATACTCAACTACTTCTAAATTCTCTTGGGCGACTACAACTGCTTCAACAGAAGCCTCAATATATTGCTCCTGATCATCTATTTCAATATCAATGAAATAACTGATAACATCGAAACCATGTAAAGAATCAATTCGAGAAGGTTGATTAAAGCGTGGGTGATCCTCAATATCCACCTTTGGGTGAGCCATTATGCTGACTAAACTTAGTAAAATAGCTGTAATGATTAATATTTTTTTCATAAAAAGTACTCCTAAATCTTTATCAAGTTTATTATAATTTATGTGCTATTCTTGGCAAGTGTATTTTTTCTAGCTTCTCTTATCATTATTTGGGTTAAATCTCTCATCATAGCAAAAATCTTTTTTAAATGAAAATATTTCTTTTAACATAATAAATATAGTAGTTGATAAATAGATTTTTATAAAATAAATTAACTGATTCTTAACCCTCTGTTAATCATATAATTAAATATTGATTAATAATCTCCTAATTTATAATTTATTAATGATTAACCCATTAATAAAATTGAAGTTACTGTTTTCATAACATTTTAAGTTAAAATTTAGATACTTGACAAGATAAATCATCCGAATAATTTAAACCTTACCTCTTGAGAATGATTAATTGGAGATGAAGAATTGTCATTAATTTAGATTTGTGGATAAGGTGTGGATAAGTTAAATTAATCCCACTTATAAACTAGTCTAAATACGTTCTTTTAGAGGGAAAATGCGATTAAATAATAAGTTATCCACATATTGTGGGTAAACAATAAATAAAATTTCTTAACAAAAAGGTAGCTATGGATCAAGACATTTGGCAAAATATTTTAGATGAATTAGAAGATCATGTGGCTAAACAAAGTTTTAATACTTGGTTTAGTGAAACAAAATTGATGAAGTTTGAGGAAGAAACTCTATTTGTCATGACCCCAACAAAAGTTGCATCTGATTTTCTTAATAAGAATTACGCGAATATGATATCTGAATTAGCCTTTAATATCTATCAAAGAAAGTTTGATATCAGATTCTTTAATGATGAGTCAGCCCTCAAGAAGCGTCCCACTCAAAAGACTAAGAAAAGCGGATTTGGGGAAAACTATGATTTACCACCACTTAATGAATATTACACCTTTGAACAATTCGTGGTAGGTAAAAATAACAACTTTGCCTATTCTGCTGCAATGGCAGTAGCAGAATCTCCAGGTTCAACTTTTAACCCCCTCTTTATTTATGGTGAATCAGGGATGGGGAAGACTCATTTGATGCAAGCTGTCGGTCATTATCTCTTAGAAATAGATAAAAATAAAAATATCTATTATATCTCTTCTGAAGAGTTTACCAATCAGATGATTGAATCTATTCGGGGTAATAGCATGTCTACTTTCCGACAGAAGTTCCGTCATGTTGATGTCTTACTGGTAGATGATATCCACTTCTTAGCTAGGAAAGAGGGGACTCAAGAAGAGTTTTTCCACACTTTCAATGCTCTACTTTCTGCTAAAAAGCAGATTATTCTTACAAGTGACAGACCACCAAAGGATATCTCAGATTTGGAAAATAGATTAGTAACCAGATTTGAATCAGGACTTCTTGCAGATCTTAAGAACCCTGACTTCGAAACAAGAGTTGCTATTTTAAAGAAGAAAGCTGATAATCAGAATATTATCTTGCAAAATGATATTATTGAATACATTGCTCATGGAATTTCTAGTTCTGTGCGTGCTCTCGAAGGGTCATTAATCAGAATCTTAGCTTATGCTTCCTATAATAGAGTTAACCCTTTAGATATCAATAAAAGCATGGTATTAGATATTTTAGGTGATATGATTACTGATAAACCTAAGGATATTAATATGGACAGTATTATTGATAAAGTCTGCAAGTTCTATAGTATCACTAGAAAGCAAGTAATGGATAAAACAAGAGTTAAAAATATTGCTTTCCCACGTCAAGTAGCCATGTATCTTATTTGTTTATTAATCCCCCATATTTCTCTCAAAGAGATTGCTCTCTACTTTAACCGCAAGGACCATACAACTGTCCTTCATGCCAAACGGATGATTGAGAATAAATTCAATAAAGATAATGATTTAAGGGTAGATTTAGAGTCTTTAATTAAAGAACTAAAAGCTTAACTTTTTTTTGCACGAATAAAAGATAAAAAACCTCTATCTCAGGCGAGAATAGAGGTTTTATGTATTTTAGGTACAAACACCCCGCCTTTAACAAGGCACCCCTCTTGCACCATCCCTTTGGGATTAAGAGGGGATTTAAGACTAGGGGCTTTATCTCTGTTTCCATTCACAAAATAATTCGTGTTTATTCGTTTTAATTCGAGTTTATTCATGTGAAGGCTCTTCTTCTTCTTCTTTCTTAACTTATCTGTGTGTGGTATAATATTTATAATTTCACCACTGAGACACAGAGGGCACAGAGTTAATTTCTTGATTATTTTCTTCTCAGTGTTCTGTGGTTAAAGATCTTCTTTTTATCAGCTATAATCAGTTAAATCAGTGTTATCTGTGTTCTATCTCTTAATTTTCACTCTTCCTCTTCTTTTTTTTTGTTCTTTGTTCCTTTGTGGTAAAAGCTTTTCTTTAAAACTATTTCATTTTTCATTTTTCACTTTTCATTCTTGCGAAGCAAGACTTAAACACCCCGTCATCTTCGATGCCACCCCTCTTGGAAACATTTGCTTGAGCAAATGAAGAG
>JAEKNW010000310.1 GCA_016838885.1 Candidatus Cloacimonadota bacterium | reverse complement strand
GCAGTAGAATTTTAGGGAAGAGTGCAGATTCTTCTAGCAAAATAAGTTACAGAATTTGAAGGCATATAATATATATATTCATGAAAATTATGTAGCTTAGTTTTGCAGAAGCATATAGTGCTATTCACAAAAGTCTACTGCATTATTTGGGTTTAATTATAATATGTATAATGTTAATGTTAACTAATCTGTTAGGAGATAACTTAACTAATGAGGAGAATAAAATGAATCAACCACAAGTGAAGATTTTAGTAGTTTATGCTTCAGAAGCCGGTTCAACTGCTGAAGTAGCTACTTATATTAAGAAGCAAATTGAAGAAGAAAAGTATGAAGTTGTTTTATCAAATGTTAAAGAAGTAGATTCTGTAAATGACTATGATATCATCTTTGTGGGTAGCCCAATTTATGTAGGGAAATGGAAAAAGGAAGCTACTAAGTTTATTGAGACTAATCAAGAAATTTTGAAATCAAAACAAGTATTTTACTTTCTGACCTGCATGAATTTAGCAACTGATGATCATGAGAAACTAGCTCAAGTACCAAAATTCTTAGAATATGAGAGATCATTAGTTGAGTCTGTGAGCGAAGGTAGGTTTGCCGGGGTAATAAATATGAAAAAATTATCCTTTTTCAAAAGATTGATGATTAAAATGGTGAAAGCTCCGGAGGGTGATTTCCGCAACTGGGAAGAGATAGCAAACTGGACTAATCAATCTTTGAAACTAATTAAGGATAAGTAAAATGCAAAAAAAGATTGTATGCTTATGTTTTATTATTATTATTTTTTCCTTAATGGCTACAATTACCGGTATCTGGGATAAATCTGGAGAGGGTTCTTTTATTTACCAGTCAATTCGTGGTGAAGATATTGAAATTAAAGGGATTGGACTATATAAACACATGTCCTCCGATCTTGCTATTCAAGGTATAGCTCAAGATTATATTACACTTTTTATGGCAATTCCTCTCTTAATTCTTTCCTTGCTTATGCACATAAGAAAATCTCCGAGATTTTCACTCATCTTAGGTGGAGTATTATTCTACTTCTTTGTAACTTACCTCTTTTACCTTGCAATGGGTATGTACAATGAAATGTTCTTAGTTTATGTGCTTCTGTTGGGTGCCTCATTCTTTGCTCTTATCTTACATCTTATTTCCATAGATTATGCTAAAATAAACTACCTCTTTAAAAGTAATACCCCAGTTAAGACATCAGGAGTATTCTTAATTATAAATGCTTTTTTGATAGCAATGTTGTGGTTAAGTATCATTGTTCCACCTCTTCTTAATGGCCAGCTCTACCCTCAAGAATTAGAACATTACACAACATTGATCGTACAAGGGTTTGATTTAGCTTTATTGCTACCTATGGCTTTTATTTGTGGCTATCTTATGATTAAGAAACACCATCTCGCCTATGTTTTAGGTACTTTCTACCTTGTATTCCTTTCAATTTTAATGACAGCCCTTTCAGCCAAAATAATTGGAATGAAAATGGAAGGAGCTAACGTTATTCCGGTAATTTTTATCATCCCAACAATAAACGTCATCTCTATTGTATTCTCTTCAATGATGCTAATAAGTATAAAGTCTAAGGAGGCTTAATGCTACGTTTCTTACCCATGTTAGGTATCTTATCTGTAGTTTCTCTTGTTCAAAGCCAGGAAGTACCAAAGTATTATCGTGACAGAACGAAAATACTCAATATGAATTTAATAAAATGCCAAGATAAAAATAAAGTATTTACTAACTACAGAAAAAATGAATATTATAACTTAAGCATTGATTCAGAGTTTGGAATGCCTCATATAGAAGTTGACTTTGAAAATAATACATTTCCACTAGTTTTTGACTTCGGGAATAGTGATAACATCCTAATAACCAATGCAATATCCGAAAAGGTTCCTTTTTGTAAAAAAAACAAGACCTATACCTATACTCCTAACGGAGAGATTAGAGGAGAGATTCAAAACATTGAGATACCCAAATTTAAAGTCTTTAATAGGATTTTTGAGAATGAAGGAGGGACTCTAATGGACTGGTCAATTTCTTCCACCAGTCCCATTAATGGTTTAATAGGTCTGAAATACCTACAAAATCAACTATTCACTCTTGATTATGAGAATAAGTTATTGGCCATTACAAATCGAGATTTTACTTTTGCAAGTTCTGAGAAGATTGAACTCTTGAGTTTTCCTTATCATCCCTATGGAATTCATTTTCTGGGAAAAGTTAATGGCAAGGAGGTAATTATTTATCTTGATACAGGGAAAAGTCATTCGGAAATAAATTCTAACCTAGTAGCTCAAGAAGATATTGTCAGTGATAAAAGTGGGTCATTCTATCCGGAGTTAATAGAAGTAGAAATAGGAAGTAAAAGTTTTTCATTAGAATATGCAAGAGTAAACAAGTTGAAAAGAAAAATAGACTCCGAATACCCAATTGGAATGTATATTGCTAGTGATATATTGAAATACATAACTCTCAGCGTCAATAGAATCAATGATAATAATTACTTGATATTTCATTAAACCCGAATGATGCAGTAGAGCTTTAGTAATACTTCGCTAAAGCTACGTATCACAGGCGAAGAGTGCAGATTCTTTTAGCAAAATAACTTACAGAA
>JAEKNW010000309.1 GCA_016838885.1 Candidatus Cloacimonadota bacterium | reverse complement strand
TCAACAAATTATGTCAAGAAAACCTTAAGATGGGCAATATTATTGACTTCTTTAAGGATAAGCTATTAGAGAGAGTGGCTTGATGGTTGAACAGTCTCTCTTATATTCAAATAAAATATGAAAATAAATTATTGACTAAAAAATTATGATAAATAAATGTAATTATATGAGAAAATTTACTTTTGAAGAATTCATTTATTTAAAAATTAAAGGGGTAGAAATACCTATTGAAATAAAGAGATTTAGTTTCTCTAGTGGTCTAAAACTGTTAGGAAAAGGTAATGATATTCGGGTAACAACATCAGATTATATTACTAAGAAAAGAATAAAAGAGATATTGAAGCCATACAAAGAAAAAATCTATGAACGTTACATGGAAGGACTTTATGAAGAGTTTGAATTGCAAGAAAAAAAAGATAATTTGGAAATCAAGGCTTATCTGGAAGGAGAGTTAACCCCGGTCGAATGTTTCGATAGTAGAATTTATAAATACTCTGCCAGATATATGAATCATAAGATACTTCTTCCAGTTAACCCCGAGGAGTTAAATTATGAAAATATTTATCAGCAATTAGACATCTTCTATGATTTTACAGCAAAAAGATTTTTACCTGAAGCTTTCGAACAATATCTTGTCTGCTTCAGTTATAAGGAGAAACCTACTTTGAGGATTAAAAAAATGATAAGGCAATGGGGTAACTGTAAGTCATCTACTAAGGTTATCACTTTGAATTCCCATTTGATAAAACTTCCTCCTGAGCTTAGAAGTTATGTAGTGTTTCATGAATTAGTTCATCTAATACATCCTAATCATGGTAAAGAATTTTATTCAATAATCGAGCATAAATTTCCTCTTAGACTAGAGTTAGATAAAGAGTTAAAGAAATGGAGTTTCGTGCTTCGTGATAACTATGTAGAGGAGTACCCAAGTGAAAAATCCGGTTAAGAAAGTATGTGCTATCCATGATTTAGCAGGTTTAGGTCATGTTTCGTTAAATGAAGTAATAGCTATTCTAAGTACAATGGGACATCAAGTTGTTTCTTTGCCCACGGCAGTGCTTTCATCAAATACAGCTTATGATAATTATAGGTTTATGGATTTAACAGAGCAGATGCCGGGCTTTATTGAACATTGGCAAGAGTTGGGAATAGTATTTGACGCTATATATAGTGGTTTTTTAGGTTCTCCCAGACAGATTGAGATAGTAAAGAATTTGATTAAGGATTTTGATAATCCAGATTTAATGGTTGTTGTTGACCCGGTTTTTGGTGATGATGGAGAACTATATTCTTCCTTTGGTTTAGAGATGGTAGAGGAGATGAGGAAATTAATAGAGTCAGCTGATATTATTACTCCTAATATTACTGAAGCATCTTTTCTTTTAAAAGAAGAATACCCAGAAGTCATGTCTATTCAACAGGCTAAAGAGTGGTGTGTCAGATTAGCAGAGAAGGGGCCTAAGGTTGTGGTCTTGACTAGTGTTCCTGATGAATGTGTTAAAAAACGTACAGCTGTGATTGCTTATAACAGGGAAGAGAAGAGGTTTTGGAAGGTAAGTTGTGATTATATTCCTGCAAGTTATCCCGGCACAGGTGATGCCTTTACAAGCGTTTTATTAGGTAGTTTGATGCAAGGGGATAGTTTGCCAATTGCCCTAGATAGAGCTGTCCAGTTTATATCTATAGGAATACGGTCAACTTATGGTTTCAAGCATCAGATAAATGAAGGGATTTTAGTAGAACGTGTCTTAAGTTATCTGAAAGCTCCTATCCCCATGAGTAGCTTCGAAATCTTGGATTAGCAATGAAAAAGATAGTGTTTACCGATTTAGACAGAACACTTTTTACCTCAGACTCCAAGATTTCCAATAAAAACTATGAATCATTAGTTAGATTAGGAGAAGAGGGGATTATAAGAGTTATTGTAACAGGAAGGAATCTCTATTCTGCTAACCAAGTTTTGCCTGCTAATTTTCCCATAGATTATTTAGTAATATCATCAGGAGCTGGGATAATAGACTTTAAAACGAAAGAGATCCTTAATCAAGCAGAGATTGAAAACAATATTGTCCAAAGAGTTGTATTATATTTACAAGAACTAGATGTTGATTTCATGATTCATCATCCAATCCCTGACAACCATTATTTTGAATATTATTTTGCTTCAAATCCCTGTCGTGATAGCTTAAGAAGAGTTAAACATTATCAACAATTTGCCAGCCTTCATCAAGGATTGTATAAAAAAAATGCTTCTCAGTTTATCGCCATAGTTAGCCAAGATAAAGAGGATATTGTCGAGCACGCTATAGAAAATCTACCAAATCTTTCCATTATTAGAGCTACTTCCCCTCTAGATCATAAATCTGTCTGGATAGAGATTTTCCCGCAAGGGATCAATAAAGGTTACGCTTGCAAGAATTTAGTTGAAAGACTTGGAATTGAAAATGATGATGTTCTCACTATCGGAAATGATTATAATGATATTGCTATGTTAGAGAGCTTTACAGATTCTTATGTGGTTGCTAATGCGCCTGAATTGTTAAAGGATATATATCATGTCGTGAGTGAAGACAGAGCTGATGGATTCACGGAGATGCTGACAAAACATTTTGATTTTATAAAGTGAGGTTAAGATGAAAATAAAAGAACTTAATGCAGAATTATTAAAAATAATGCCGGCTAATATTACTTTTGAATGGGATAATGTTGGCTTATTGATTGGTGATGGTAAGGCTGAAATTGGCAAAGTCTTGTTAACTCTAGATGTAACTTCCAAGGCTGTCGATAAGGCTATCAAGGAAAAGTGTAATCTGATTCTTTCTCATCATCCCTTGATCTTTGGCAAGATAGATAGAATTAATAATCCATTATATTTGAAGTTAATAAGAGCAGGAATTGATGTTATTTGCATGCACACTAATCTGGATTCCATCAAGAGTGGGGTTAATCGAATCTTAGCAGAGAAACTAGGACTAAGTAAGCTTAGTTTCATCTCTTCTGAAGGGGGAAATAAAGTTTATTGGTGCAAGGTTTTTATTCCTAGTGATTATTTCAATGATTTAAAAGTAGCTGTAACAGATGCTGGAGGTGGATTATATGAAAGGTATGATGCCTGCTATGTTAGTCATGAAGTTCAAGGTTCATTTAATCCTAATGAAGATGCTACACCTGCCATAGGTTACCCCGGAGCTATTGAATTAGTTGATGAAATGGAGCTGCAATTTAGAGTGGATAAAGCAAATTTAAATAGAGTTATATCTGCCATTAAAGCAGTGCATCCCTATGAAACTCCAGTTTATCACTTCTATGAAATTACTGATGATAATATCAACTATGGTTCCGGAATGGTGGGAGACTTAGCATCTGAAATTACTCTAGAGGATTTTGCCAGATTAGTTAAGGATAAATTACAGGCTCCGTTTGTTAAACTATGGACTGCTGGAAAAAGTTCTTCTATGATTAAACGTGTTTCTGTTTGTGGAGGTTCAGGTTCTTTCTTAATTAATAAAGCTTCTGCTATAAGTGATGTAATTGTAACAGGTGATGTTACTTATCATACCATGCTAGATTCATCTCTACCTATCATTGATGCAGGACATTTCTACACTGAAAATCCTGTATTGGAATATCTTAGTGAAATTATAAAACAATATGATATTCAATATTTTAAACTTACTCCTCAAGAACATGAGATTAGCAATTTAAAGCTAATCTAAAGGATGCGATTATGAAAAAACTCTATCGGATGCAAAACCAAATACAGAAGTATGAATGGGGAAGTTCTGATTATATTGCTAATTTGTTACAGGTGGAAAAGAACGATGATCGTCCTTGGGCTGAATTATGGATGAGTGCTCATGATAAAGCACCTTCTTACTTACCCGAAGTTGACCAAAATCTTGACATGGCAATTGCCAAGAATCCCAAGGAGTTTTTAGGAGATAAAGTGGCTTCTCAATATAATCACAAGTTACCTTATCTTTTTAAAATTCTAAGTGCTAAAAAACCTCTATCTATTCAAGCCCATCCAAATTTAGAAGAAGCTAAAAGAGGATTTGCTCATGAGAATCAGCTGGGTATTCAATTAACTGATTTCATCAGAAACTATAAGGATGATAATCACAAACCTGAGCTTATCTGTGCTTTAACTGAATTCCATGCTATGTGTGGATTTAGGCCTGCCAAGGAGATTATTGAGTTTTTTACCCAGCTCAATATTCTACCTTTTCTAGATAACTTCACAGAATTTGGGGAAGAACCAAATCCGGAAAATTGGAAGATCCTTTTTTCTGAACTCTTGACCGCACCTGTGGAAAAAAAACAACAGATTATAGAAAAAACAGTAAAGAATTTTCATCTCTTAAGTGATGATTTTATAAGAGGTTGGATTACTAAACTCTTAATTGAACACCCTAATGATATTGGTGTGATATCTCCACTATTCCTTAATACGTTTGTCTTACATCCTGGCCAAGCAATTTTTCTGGACGCAGGAGTTTTACATGCTTACCTGTCCGGAACTGGTGTCGAAATTATGGCTAACTCGGATAATGTTTTAAGAGGAGGATTGACTTCTAAAAACATTGATGTTAATGAATTGACTAGCGTTCTAAAATGGGATATGAAGAAAGCTGATATTCAAGCTTATGATTCTAATCAAGAAATTATCAATTATCAATTCCCAATTAATGAATTTTGTTTAAAGAGAATTAATCTGGCTGGAAAAAGTACTTTTAATAACGGTAATCCAACAATGTTGTTGGTTATAAATGGAGAAGTAGAAGTAACAACTGCTGATGAAGCTCAGGTGTTAAAGCAAGGGCAAACTCTCTTCATCACTAGTGAGGCTGATAATATTATACTTTCTGGTAAAGGGCTTCTTTATTTGGCATCTACTAACTTATAACAAAAAAAAAGGACTGTTAAGTCCTTTTTTTGTTAAATTAATTCTTTATCAAAAATCTCACTTCAGAGCGAGATGGTCAAAAAGCTAAATTAATATCTGTTTGTTGGTCTGCGTCTTGGTCTGTCATCTCTAGGACGATCTTCTCTAGGACGAGCTTCATTAACTTTGATGCCTCTACCTTGAATTTCTTTTTCATTTAAGCTATCAATCGCGTTTTGTCCAGCAGCATTATCTGCCATTTCAACAAAACCAAAACCTTTAGGACGACCAGTTTCTCTGTCTTCAATTATTTTAACTGAAGTTACTTCTCCAAATTCCGCAAACAATTCTCTCAAATCTTCTTGTGTCATAGTATATGACAAGTTTCCAACGTAAATATTCATTAATTCCTCTCATTCTAACTTCTTTAAGAAGTCTATTTGATTTGAATTTATAAAAGGGTAATATACTGTCAATACAAATTTTAATTATTTTCTGTAAATTATGAAAACTCTTGATTTGATGAGTCTTCAGACTATGCTTAATATATTGATTAATGGGTGAATAGGGAATTAAGAAATATTTTACGAGGTATAAAAATAAAATTCAATTTTAAACAAGTAAGAAAATATTTAAATAAATACAGGCCCAAATAATGCAGTTGACTTTTGTGAATAGCACTATATTCTTCTTCAAAAGTAAGCTATATAATTTTTTTGAATATATATAAATGGTTCTCTCTCAAGTAAAGTGGGTAGCAAATAACTTCAAGGTTATCCTTATCCGAAACACTGTTCATTCTTCCAGCTCCTCTGGAGCTTGGAAGATTTATGTAGCTCTTGATACATAATTAGAATTATTTCCCACTATACTTGAGAGAGACAGAATTTTCACAAAACAAACATAAAACTTGACGATTTATCTCTTTATATTAATAGTTGTTATTAGTGAAATAATGATGTCTGAATGAAGTCAGATACATTAAGTTATGCAAATTAGATCAAATCATTAAACAAAAAGCAATTTAACCATAATAGAAATGGGAGAGACTATGAAAAGATTAATCTTTGTTCTTGTACTTATATCAATCAATGTTCAAATCTGGGCAATTATTGAAGAAAATGCGGACCTATTCAACTTCTTTTTTTTCAATGAGCCAAATTGTGCATATAGCAAGTGGGAATCTCATATTGTAGAAGGTATTGCTCAAGAAGGCTATAATATGTATGCACCTTATGATAGGCAAACTGAGGGTTTTGGGCAATTCACCTTACCAACTGAGGCCCAGACTGATATATGGGAAGAGGGAGTTGATCTTTTTTTTGAGGGAAACTATAATGCTGCTCATATCTTATTTTCCCAGAATAATATTCCTTATTCGGTAGTCAAATTCACGGATGGATCTGACATATACTATATGTTACGTGAAAATCTCAATCTTTCTTATATGGATGATAATGGAACAGGGGTTACTTATGATGATGAAATAGGGTCGTTTGATTTTGGCTGGGGTATTTTTGTTTATCGAACAACGAATCCTAATCCTGTCATTGTTACAGCCCCTCATCCTAATGATGATTTTGTTACTCCCTATTTATCTGTGAAGAGTTTCATGAGCTTAGATGCTCAATATCTGATGATCAATGGCAGTGGTAGGGAAGTTATGTGGAGTGAGTATGGTAATTATTCTAATAATAAGTCTTTAAGTGATCCAAGCAGAAATTGCGATCATCCTTTTAATTATTTTTATGCAAAGGCAGCTGATAAGATTCGAGAAGATTATGAAAGACGTGAGCTGTCTGTCCAATTGCATTCTTATGACTGGGATACTCATCCGGGCATGGCTAGTTGTCAGATTTCTCCCGGGCAGTATAGAAGACCGGCAGGTTTGCCTATCAGAGATTTTTCACCACTTAGACAGGATGTGATTCAGAATACTGATTATCTGGTAATCCCTCAGGGAAGTATAGGTATCAATGAAGAGGTAACTGTAGAGGATTATTACAGTGTCCATAATTTATATTATCCAACAACTTATCATGATACTTTAATCATAAGTAATGATGTTGATTTGCCGGGTTATCCGAATTCATTTCATGATATTTATTCAACAAGTAACTTCAGCGATTGGGATGTTTTTAGTCCTTTCTTTCATGTTGAATTTGATGAGTTACCAAATTGTTACCTTCAAAGTGAAGAGTCTTTTAAGACATTTTATGGATTTAATTCTTATACATACAATTGGAATATCTCTGAGAAATATACTAAAATGGATAGTTATTACCAACCTTTTATTGCTGCTTTAGCAGAAGCAGTTGAGGCTTGGGTTGAATTTGACGATCAAGAGATTCCTGAAGCTCCATCAAACTTAAGACGAAATTATGTTAGTTCCGGAAATTCAATTGCTTGGGACCCTGCACCATGCTATGATTTTTATTCTTATGAAATATTATACTCATTAACACCAATATCACAAGGTGATTATAGTGTTATAGATAGAGATTTATATAGTGCTTTAGCTTTTCCGATAAATAACAGCGCTTCTTTAAACAATCTTCAGCTTAATCAAACCTATTACATAGCAATGCGAACCCTTGATTATAATGGGAATATCTCACCTGTCTCTGAGGAACTTGTATATACTACACTTCCGATCACAACTTCCGACTTTAGTATTTATGCAGATAATAATTCCATAGAGATTGAATGGACCCAGATTCAGCAACAAAATTGTTCAGGATTTGAAATTTACAGAAAGACTAATGCAGGTGAATTTGAACTTCATGCCAGTTATATTGATAATCCTGAATTAGTAATCACAAACTCATACTATGACCCTTTCTCATATACTGACACGAATTTAGAGATAGACGAGTATTATTCTTATCGTGTTAATGTTGTTACATCCTTTGGACAGAGTAATCAGATATCTCAAATTATTAACGGAGCTCTTGCTAATTACATCCAGCTAAATTCTGTAGGGAATTCTTGGAATGAAACTATTACTTTTGGGAAGAGTTATTTTGCCACTGATGGTTATGATGAATCTTACGACCAGCTGAGAGATGGATATTATGACCATCTTTGTATCGAATATAATAATGAAGAGCTGGTGCGAAATATCATACCTCAATTTGATGAAACAGAAGAAGTTAGATATTTAGATTTGAATATCTACAATCCCCCCACAAGTTTAACATTCTCCTTGGATAATTCGCGTAATTCAGAAAGGTTTTACCTCATCTATGATAATGAGTTATATTCTTTAAATTCATCTCCTATTCAATTAAATTTCCCGGGAGCCGGAACCTTTAATGCTAAGTTAGTTTGGGGAAATTTGCAGGCTAAGGTAACATTCCCTGATTATGCCAACTCTCTACTTTATCAAGGGGATGATATTGAAATGGAATGGGATATAGATTATCCTGAATTAGTTCAATCTATTGATCTTAATTTTATGAATGAATTCGATGTGATTCCAATTGTAGAAAATTTACCTGCAGATCAAACATCCTATACTTTTACTAATAACATCAGTCAAGATTCGGACATGATGAATTTAGTTGTGAAGGTTACATCGATAGATGACCAGATTATTGACTTCAAATCTTTTGATAGATTCATCTTTGTCTCCGAAATTGAAGCAATCAATATAGACTCCAGTAGTAACAATAAGTTAATATCTTATCCATTTACTTCGAGTTTCTATCTTAACACCATAGCTGGAAATATTGAAGCATTTAGTTTGAATGAACAAGAGTTTCTTAATGTTGAGCTATTAGATAATGATAAAGGATATTTTCTAAATATTTTAGAAGATTGCCAACTAGATTATAATGGCAGTCCATTCTTAGCAGATACTCAATATGAAATAAATCGTGGTTGGAATCTGATTTACAACCCTCATCCCGTAGATTATAAGATAGAAAATATTCTTTTTTATCGCAATAATTCAGTCAGAAGTTTTAAGAGAGTAGCCGAGAGTGAATTGATTATGCCTCAAATTATTGGTATAAGAGATGGTGGTTATACTCCTGTAGATACCCTCAAGGCTTTTGAGAGTGTATTCCTAAATCAGCTTACGACTGGAGAAATGTATGTCAGATTTGAAGCAGTTAATCTGAGTGAAGACTTTTCTCTTTCCATCCCTGAAATCTATTTTACCCTAGAATTCATTACAAGTTCAGGTGCTAAGGATGAGCTAAGAGTTGGACTTCAATCAGGCTTGACCCCGATAATGGATGTTGAATATGATTTAATGAAAGCTCCGGTGAGGCCAACTTCAGGGATTACTGAGGCCTATATAGTCTCACAAGCTCCACTAAGCAATTATTACCCGAAAATGCACACCAAATTAATTGAACTAACTCAAGCTGATACATATTATTGGGAGATAGCTTTTACCAATACTTTAACTCAACCTGTTCAAGTGAGAATCAAAGAGAGTAATAATCCATATAACTACCCTCTTGACTTGCATTTGGGGACTGATACTTATAGGCTAACTAATAATTTCATGACTATCGCTAATACTGATTTAGCAGGAACTTATGCTGCTGAACTATCAATTATGACTATTACTGAAAATGAAAATCATGATGTTCAACTTGCATCGCAGTTTGTCATTTCACCTAATCCTATTAAGGAAAAAGCAGAGATTATAGTAAGTAACACGAGAAATAAAGATTTTTCTTTAGCAATTTATAATCTGAAGGGACAAAAAGTTAAAGATTTTAATATCGAAGATTGTAAAACTGATAATAGTGTTATAACTTGGAACTTAACTAATAATGGAGGTAATAGAGTAAGTTCAGGAGTCTATTTTGTGAAATATCAGGATAGCCTTAAATCACACACAAAGAAGATTTGTGTTATCAAATAGTATCTTGCTTTGCAAGAGTGATGAGTGAAGAGAGAAGAGTGAAAGAGAAATAAATTGAGATTTTACTTGACTAAAATTTACATCAACAAGTTGTTGAATCGTAAATCATAATAAATTGAGGAGCTATCATGGCAAAGAATTTCCGTGGAAAAAATATTGAAAAGAAAAGAGGAACCTGTCCTTCTTGTGGAAGAACTGGAGTTAAGCTTCTTCATGAAGTTAAAAAAGATGACAAAACTATAATGGTTTGTAAGATTTGCAAAAGTGTAGACCCTGCAAAAATAAAAGTATAAGTTTTTGAGGCTGTTTAGCCTCTTTTTTTTTATAAAATTGGAGAGAATAAGCGGGCTAAACCGATTTTGAGTTTTGTGAAGAATCCGAGCTCTTCGATATCAACAAGAGTTATTAATCTAGAGTTTTGAATATCTTCAAAGAACTGCTTTTCAAGTTTTAAAGTTGTGTCTTTATCATAAATTAGACCATTAATTTCGAAGTTTTGTACAAATGATCGGATATCCATATTTGCTGTTCCTATTGAACATAACTCTCCATCAATCAGCATTACTTTGGCATGAATAAATCCCCTTTGGTATTCATATATTTTAACTCCGGCTTCCATTAACTCTTGATAATATGAGCGGGTTCCCCAGAATACCACAAGATGATCTGCTTTCCCGGGAACAATAATTCGCACATCAGTCCCACTTAAAGCTGCTGTTACCAATGCCATTGTTAAGCTTTCATTAAGAATCAAATAAGGTGAAGTTATATAAATTTTATGCTGGGCATTGGTAATAGCTGAGAAATATATCTGCATGATGCTTTCCCAATCAGAGTCAGGTCCTGAAGTAACAATTTGCATGGGTAATTTATTTTCGATGACAACTTCTGGATAGTATTCTTGCTGGAAAAGATATTTTTTAGAAACAAAAAAGAGGTCAGTAAGAAATACAGTTTGAAGGGCATAGACAGAACCACCAACTATTCTCATGTGGGTGTCTCGCCAATAGCCGAAATATTTATCTCTACTGGCATATTTGTCCCCAATGTTAAGTCCTCCTAAATAGGCAATAGAACCGTCAATAACAACAATTTTTCTATGATTTCTATAATTGAACCTACTGTTGAAGAAGGGTAATCTAACTTTATTGAAATAAAAACACTCAATTCCAGCATCTGTTAATTTTTTTGCTAAAGAAAATCTAAACTTCCAAGACCCAACATCATCCACAATAATTCGTATATTAACTCCCTCTTCAGCTTTTTTTATCAATAGTCGAGTTAACTCTTTTCCCAGATGATCGTTATCAAAAACAAAATACTCCAGGTGGATGTGTTCTTTTGCTGCTTTTACATCTTTGAACATTGCATCAAACATCTTAATTCCATCGGGATAAATATTTATGTCGTTATTTTCACTCAAAAAAGCTTTGCTATTATTATGTAAGAGATGAGAAATCTTATTACTTAATGGTGTTTTAAATAACTCCTTGTTTTGATAGCTATTATTCAAAAATTTATACATGGATTTGAATTCGATTCTATCGACTAACTCTTTATTCGAGAACATTTTTCTTTTGCGAAAGTTTCTGCCTAAAACCAGGTAGAAAAAGATACCTAAGCCCGGTATAAAGATAAGAATTAACAACCAAGCAAAAGTATGTGCAGAACTCTTCTTTTCTATTATTATCAAAATAGTAACAGTTATAACTGAGATTGCTGATAATACAGCCCAGAAAGTTGAAAGATTAACCAGTTTTGGCCATTTTGCAAATACTGCGACTATGGAGACTAAAATCATCATCACTATGATGGAATGGGCAATAATTCTCTTTTTTAACTTCTTGGAGTGGTGCGTCTTAAGCATGATTACTTCTAAAGATATTTAAGATATTCTCTTCCTTCTACACCAGCATATAATTCGATATATTTCTTTACCGGGCTCTTTAATATTTTTGGAAATAAAACTTCCTCTATTTGGAAAAAACCAACTGAAGCTGTCATTGTTACTTTAATTTCTATTGGTTTAGTGGCACCTTTTTCAAATCTTACTTTTTTGATAGCATTGGCTGATGTTCTATGAATATCTCCAGGTTTGGGAGTAGAGGCTAAAAGAGTAGGAATTCTAGCTCTTCCGTGCTCCATATCAGCTCCATCTGCTATTAAAACTAAACCTGCCTCAAGTGAGTGAATAGTCTGAGTACCCATGTGGCCAAAAATACCTTCAACCGCAATTGATTGTACTGCCATTTTTGTCTTAATTTTATGTTGGTCATATACTTGATCAATATATTTTCTGATGTATGGCATTGCTAACTCTACGCTCATTAACTCGTGATTCTCCCTAGCAATTGACATCCCAAAATCGTGAAATAATGATGCTAAAATAATCCCAATCAAGGAATCCTCTTTATTTCCTAACCCCTCTTTTTCTAGATTAAACTTAATTCCTCCGTTTGATAAAAGTTTAAACATAACAATGGCATTAAGAGTTGCTTTCCGCATGTGAACGGGACCATGATCATTGAAGCCTAATCTCTTTATAGATACACTGTTACAATAATCCTGAAGTGCTTGAATCTCTTCATCTTCAAAAATACTGCTGGTAATATCAAAAGCTTTACACTCTAACAAGTTGAGTATTTTTTCTTCAAAATGTACTTGTTTTATTGATTTATTCATTTTTTTTCTCCTGTATAATCATTCGGGATTCGGGATTAACACATAAATTAATGACTTTATATTACATTGCAAATTTATTTATCAAGGCTGAATTAGTCAATATATATATTTGTTTAGTCTTATTATCACCACTGAGACTGTATAACCCAAATAATGCAGTAGATCTTTGTGGATAGCACTATATTCTTCTGCAAAAGTAATTTCCATAATTTTCAGGAATAAACTCTTGTTGATTAGCATTAGATACAAAATGCTTCCACTAGTCTTGAGCAAGAACCAAACATATCATTTTTCTTAATCTAATTTTTGAAAATGTTTTAAAAATTTGGTATTATCTTTTTTTTAGTTATTTTATTTAATATATTTAAAATAGAGGTTATTATGAAGAAAATATTATTAATTACTTTTTTTATTATGGCAATTATCATCGTAAATGCCACAGAGATAAGCTATAAGATACCTCAGGTATTAGTTATTCAGTCCTATCATTCTGGTTTTCTCTGGTCAGACAATATAGATTCTGCAATAAAATCCACACTAAAAGAGTATAATAGTAATGTTAGAATTAAGACTGAATATCTAGATACTAAAAGGTTTAATTCTGAATCTTTCAGAAATAATCTTAAAATGATGTTGGAATATAAATATAAGGATAGTAATTTTGATGTAATAATCACATCAGATAATAATGCTTTTGATATAGTAAAAGATCTTCATGAAACAGTTTTTAAAGGTGCTCCGGTTGTTTTTTGTGGTGTAAACTATTTTCATCCCTCCCAATTAGGTAATATGAAGAATGTTACTGGGGTAAGCGAGAAAATCGTCTCTTTAGAGAATTTCCAACTCATCAAGAAGATTCATAAGAATGTAGAAAAAATTATTGTTTTGAATGAGCTGACCCCTACAGGTGAGCAGAATAGAATTAACATAAAGGCTGATATTAGAGACTTTAAAGAAGATATTGAGATAGAAATATTAGAAGATATTTCTGTTGGGGATTTGAAGGAAAGATTAAGAAATTTAAATCAAAACACAGTAGTTTTATATAGTATATTTTTTAAAGATAATCTGGGCCAATTCTTAGAATATGATGAAAGTATTCTATTGGTTACTGAGTCTGCAAATGTACCTGTTTATGTTTCGATAGATTTTAGCTTAGGCTATGGTGCGGTTGGAGGATATCTTTCAAGTGGTACTTTGCAAGGCCAGAGTGCAGCAAAGTTGGCAATAGAGATCTTGGAAGGAGCCCCTGCAGAAAAATTACCAATAATAGAAGTTAGTCCAAATACCTACTACTTTGATAAAAAAGCTTTGGATAAGTGGGGGATAAAGCTTAATCAATTACCTGAAGATTCAGTGATTATAAACTATGAAGAATCCTATTGGTCGAAGAACAAAGTTCTGATAATTAGATTTTCTCTAATTGTTCTATTCCTTGCTTCGATAATCTTATGGTTAATAATAACATTGATGAGAAAGAATAAGCTAAAGAACGAACTGATAAAATCAAATGAATCTTTAATAAACCTGACTGATAACTTGGAAGAGATTGTTCAAGAAAGAACTAATGAATTAGAAGATGAGAAAAACTTCATTCGTACAGTACAAGATCATGAAGAATCTCTGATGATAGTCTTTGATAAAAATGGTGTAATCAGTAGAGCAAATAATTATGCTATTACTAATTTAGAGTTAGTTAATATTCAACACAGGGAGCAATTTCTCTGGGACTTTTTTGAAGAAGCAGGTGATTTAGTCCTGATTAAGACTTATGTTGATAATGAAAAATCCACTAAAGAAGATTTACGAAGACAGTTCAATTTAATAACTAATAGTGGTAAGAAGATCATTGTAGAGGGTGTAGTTACATCAATTCGTGCCAAAGATAGATTATACTATCTTTTGACAGGGATGAATGTAACAGAAAAGCAGCATCTATTTGAGCAGTTAGAAAAAGAAGAAAATAGATATCGATCTGTTTACCTAAACAGTGGTATAGCACTAGTTACTGTTGCTGAGAATGGTATTGTAACAATGGTGAATAAGAAATTTGAGGAATTGAGTGGTTATAGCAAAGAAGAAGTCGTAAACAAGATGGATTGGCAGACATTTGTTGATTCTTCTCATGTCAGCCGGATGGCTAATAATCGAGAATTAAGATATCAAAGCAAAATTGATTCTACAGATAATTATGAAACTAAATTAGTTAACAAAAAAGGTTATGTTTTAGATGTTATGCTAAATGTAGTTTTGGTTCCAGAGACTAAGGAAATTATCTCTTCAATAACAGATATAACTGCCAAAAATGCAGTACAGAATAAAATGACAATCCTTTTAGAAGAGCAGAAAGCTTTTACTGAGGCTAAGTTGAGTTTTTACAAAAGCTTTGGCCAAGATTTGATTAATCCAATAAACTCACTTTACGGGATAATTGATTTAATCAAGCATACTGAAGATTCTTCAACCATTGATGAGTATTTGGATATTTTAAGAGATTTAACAGGTCAATTGTTATTTATTGTTCATGAAATTACTAATTATCAGACGGGTGATCAAGCCAATGACTTAGTAATCCAAAAAGCACAATTATCAGAAGTTGTTACATATACTTCTCAAGTATTGATAAATTCTTTAAATGTTGCTAAAATCTTCTACCATATTGGTAACAAAGCCAAGGAAATCGAATTTTTAGCAGTTGATAAGCTAACAAAGTTATTAGAAATTTTAATACTTAAGTTAGCCAAGGAAAAGGCTTTAAATCCAATAATCATTGATATTTATGACGAAGATGATAAATTCTTAAAATTCACCATTCAGGCAAGTAACTTATCATCAGAAAGTCTTGGAAGATACACAGAAGTCAAGGCTGAAAAGCGTGAGGTTTTGCATAAACTAGAAAATATTTGTGATTTTAGATTTAGTAGTGTGATCATAAACAACTTACTAGATCTTCTAGGGGGAAGGATTGAGTTTGGAGATGAATCTCAGAATTGTAATAAAATTACCTTCTTAATCAAAAAATTTACTGAGTTTGAAGTTAATGATGACCTCTCTGTTATCGATAGTGAGAACAATATTGATAAATTTATTCTACCAAATGATGTTTGTGAATTTACTCGGAATAGAATTAAAAATCTCTATCCACTAAGAACATTAATTGTAAATTACAATAATATATGTCATTTTGTTTTATATAAGATTTTGGAGATTCTAAATCAAAAAATCGAGATTTGTACTACTGAACAAGATATGAAAGAGCTAATTGATAAAAACACTTATGATGTTATTTTCATAGATTTATCAGTAAGTAGCATCAATGATCTTCAGACTCTTAAAGCTGTTCGAGAAATGAAGAATATCTCTCAACCTTACATAATTACCAACAACTATTTTATCAAAGATAATTACCAAAATAGTGATTACATGGGCGTTTATGATTTAATTAATGATGAATTGCCTGATGTGCTTAACATAGCAAATATTGCTTTGTTAATCGAAATCGCTAACGAATACAAGAATAGTAAGGTTTAAACCCGAAATGGTGCAGTAGCACTCTTCTCTAAAGCTCTACTGCATTATTTGGGTTAAATGGTAAAGATGGGTTAGGGATGGTTTAGCTTTTCTGGTCTACAAAGGTATCGCTCCACTGGAGCTATGAGAATAAAAAAAAACAGGAATCTGAAATTCAGATTCCTGTTAATTTTATATGTTAGTTGATTAATCTATTCAGCCATTTTTGCATAGCTTTCGTATCTCTCTTCAACCCATTTCTTAAGTTCTTTACGATATTCATCTACTTTATCAGGGAAAGTAGTTCTTAATGAAGAATATCTCTTTTCTGATTCGATAAATTCAATAGGATCACCGGTTGGTTTCTTTGAATCTAATTGGAATGGATTCTTACCTTCTGCTTTGAGAGCAGGATTATATCTGTAAGTTAACCAATATCCACAATCAACTGCAGCTTTTTCAATCTTTTGAGCTTCAGCCATATCAATACCATGATTAATACATGGAGCATAGGCTAAGATGATAGAAGGTCCATCATAAGCTTCTGCTTCTTTGATTGCCTTTATAGCTTGATTCTTATTAGCTCCCATGGAGATTTGAGCAACGTAGATGTAACCATAAGTCATCATCATCTTACCTAAATCTTTTTTATTTGTTGTTTTTCCAGATTCAGCAAATCTGGCAACTGAACCTAAAGGAGTTGCTTTTGAGGCTTGACCACCTGTGTTAGAATAAACTTCTGTATCCATCACTAGGATATTAACGTTCTTGTTTTGAGCTAATACATGGTCTAAACCACCAAATCCAATATCATAGGCCCAACCGTCTCCACCAAAGCCCCAAACAGATTTCTCTAAGAAATATGATTTGAGTTCAATAATTTTTTCAATCATTGGCTTGGTTTCAGGAGTAGCTTTCTCTAAAAGAGTTGGAAGAATATTCTTGATAGCAATAATATTCTCTTTAGCTGCTTGATCAACTGCATTCCAGTTTTCTAAAGCATAGTTAAACTTCTCTTTACAGCCTTGACAATTTAAGATAGGAAGTAACTTCTCAATGTTGTATCTTAATTGCTTTCTATTAGCATTGACAGCTAATCTAAAGCCATAAGCGTATTCTGCATTGTCTTCAAAGAGGGAGTTTGCCCAAGCAGGTCCGTTTCCTTGATTATTTTTGCAGTAAGGCACAGTTGGGAATGTTCCACCCCAGATTGATGAACAACCTGTAGCGTTAGCAATAAGCATTCTATCACCAACTAACTGAGTGATGAGTTTTACATAAGGTGTTTCTCCACAACCGGCACAAGCTCCTGAGAACTCAAGAAGAGGTTGCTTGAACTGTGAACCTTTAACTGTATCTTCTTTATAATCACCAAGGATATCAGTAGGTAATTTTTCGAAGTATTCATAATTAGCTTGCTCACCAATTGCTCTTTCATGATCAATAGGACTCATACTTAAGGCATCCTTAGGACATTCTAAGACACAAGCTTTACAGCCTTGACAGTCATCGATATATACTTGGATCTTGTATTTATGTTTAACATCACCTTTACGGGCTTCCATCATTTCGTCAAGAGTAACAAATGATTCTGGAGCGTCAGAAAGTAAGTCAACAGGGATTAATTTAGCTCTGATGGCAGCATGAGGACATATCATTGAACACTGATTACATTGAATACACTTGGAAGCATCCCAATGAGGAACAAAAGGAGCAACACCACGTTTTTCTAAAGCAGAAGTTCCGGTAGGAATATAACCATCGATAGGCATGGCAGAAACAGGAATCTCATCACCTTTTTCTCTCATAATTGGCTCGATAATATTTCTAGTGAATTCATCAGCATTATCAGGAATAAGTTTCTTTGCTTTAATATGTTCTGCAATCATTTCAGCTGGAACAGGAATTTCAACTAAAGCTTCATCAACCTTATCAACTGCAAGGATATTCATCTTAACGATTTCCTCACCCTTCTTGGTATAAGATTTAACAATAGCCTTTTTAATCAATTCAATAGCCTTGTCTTTAGGAAGAACATTTGAGATAATGAAGAAAGCAGCCTGCATCACAGTATTAATTCTGCCACCAAGACCAACTTCATTAGCAATTTCTAAGGCGTTAATATTATATAATTTAATTTTCTTCTCAATGATTGTCTTTTGCATATCTTCAGTTAAGTTAGCAAATACTTCATTGTTAGAGAATTGTGAGTTTAATAAGAATGTTCCACCTGGTTTAATACCTTCTAAGATATCAAAACGACCGATGAAAGCAGGATTGTGGCAAGCAACAAAATCAGGACTGTTCACTGTATATTGTGCTCTGATTTTTGATTTACCGAATCTTAAATGGCTACGGGTGATTCCACCAGACTTCTTAGAGTCATATTGGAAGTATCCTTGGGCCCAAAGATCAGTATTATCACCAATGATTTTAATAGAATTTTTATTAGCACCAACAGTTCCGTCAGAACCTAAGCCCCAGAATTTACAACTGATTGTATCAGCAGGAATAGCATTAATAAATTCACCTAATGGAAGTGATTTATGACTAACATCGTCGTTGATACCAACTGTGAAACCATGGAAGCCTTTATTATCTAAATGATCAAATACAGATTTAACCATACCAGGAGTAAACTCTTTGGAAGATAATCCATAACGACCACCAATGATATTTAAACATTTGCCTTGAAGGGCTGTAACTACATCTAAATAGAGAGGTTCTCCAATAGCACCTGGTTCTTTTGTTCTATCTAATACAGCTATGTTTTTAACTGTGGTTGGAATGGCTTTTATAAGATGTTCAACTGAGAATGGTCTGAATAGTCGAACTTTAATTAAACCATATTTTTTTCCATTTTTATTTAAGTATTCAACAGCTTCTTCGATTGTTTCACAACCAGAACCCATTGCGATAATAATAGAATCTGCGTCTGGAGCACCAACATAATCAAAAAGATTATATTCTCTACCAACTAAAGCAGATACTTTTTTTAGATAATCTTCTACAACTGCAGGAGTTGCATCATATTGATTGTTAGTTGTTTCTCTTCCTTGGAAATATACATCAGGATTTTGAGCACCTGTTTTTAATCTAGGAGCTTCCGGATTTAAGGCATTAGCTCTGAACTTCTCAATATATTCAGGTTCAACTAAAGAGGCAATTGAAGCATAATCAATTACTTCAATTTTTTGGACTTCGTGGGAAGTTCTAAAACCATCAAAGAATGTTAAGAAAGGGATACTTGTTTTCAAAGTTGATAAATGAGTAGCAACACCAATATCCATTACTTCTTGAACTGAGTTGCATGCAACTAAAGCAAAACCGGTATTTCTAGCAGACATCACATCTGAGTGATCTCCAAAAATAGATAGTGATTGGGCAGCAAGTGATCTTGCAGATACCCAGAAGTTAGTAGGTAACATCTCTCCAGCAATCTTATGCATGTTAGGTAACATTAATAAGAGTCCTTGAGAAGCTGTGAAAGTAGTTGTTAATGCACCAGCTGATAAAGCTCCATGAACAGCACCGGCTGCTCCACCTTCTGATTGAAGTTCAGCTACATCAACTGTAGTTCCAAATATGTTTTTTCTTCCATTAGCAGACCAGGCATCTGTAGATTCCCCCATATTAGAAGAGGGAGTTATCGGATAAATTGCAGCAACTTCACTAAAAGCATAAGCCACATGAGCAGCAGCTGTGTTTCCATCCATAGTTTCTTTCTTAAACTGAGCCATGTCACACTCCTTTATTTATTTTTTTGTGTTTATTTTTTTCTATTGCCATAGAATTATTTACCCCTTTTTATGTCAATAAAAGTTTATCTAAATAACTAGAATTTAGATAAATTCATATCTTTTATTATATTCGAACCCGAATGATGCAGTAGAGCTTTTGAGAAGAGTGCAGATTCTTTTAGCAAAATAACTTACAGAATTCGGACGCATATAATATATATATTCGGGGGAATTATGGAAGTTACTTTTGCAAAAGAATATAGTGCTATTCTCAAAGATCTACTGCATTATTTGGGTTGAATATGTGCTCTTAAATTCCGGCTTGTGAATCTTCGCTAAATCATTCTACATAGCTTTAGCGAAGTAGAAAGCTAGACCTCACAAACCGGGATTTTAATATTTATTTATTCAAAAATGAAAATAAATATTGACAATAATTAAAAGCAGATATTTATTTGGATATCATTGTTAGAATAAAGGAGAAGATATGAAAATATCAATTTTAACAGCATGGTTTTTAGTTATGATAAGTATAGTTAATTGTTATCAACTGAATGTAGGTAATGGTACTGAGCATAATCAGCATCTTCCTTGTGACCCATTTTATAACCATAGTGGCTCTCAATTAATCTATGATAGCAACTATTTTCCATATAATGGGACTATAACACAGCTTTCTTTTCAGTATCAATTTACCACTACTAATCCTGAGACTATTATCAATGATGTAACTCTTATGATGGGTGAAGCTCCGACAAACTTTTATCAGAATGAAGAAGATTTCATTGCTCTCAACCAATTAGAGCTATGCTATTCTGGGAATCTTACTGCTGATAATTTTCAAGCATCAAATAGTACGGGATCAGGTTGGATGACTATCGATTTGACTCAAGCTTATTCATATTCAGGAAATGGAAATCTAATTGTTTTTTTCATGGAAAATCACACTAATAGTGGCTTGAATTCTGATAATTTTCTGGCCTTCTCTACTTCAGGTAACACTTCAATGTGTTTTGTTGATCTGGAAAATCCTTTAGATCCTGGAAATTTAGTAACACCAATCTTTATCCGGAACTGGTTACCTAATACTATTTTTGATATAGCAATAGATCAAAATTATCCTCAAGCAATCTATCCTACTGATAATGCTATTGATATTGAGACAAGTACAGGACTACAGATCAATGTTCTACAACCAAACAACACAAGTATCAGTTTCGCCTGCCCAGAAAATGTATTCACTATTGATATTTTAGACAATTATCAGCATCTCCATGATTACGTGTATGAGATTTATCCGCAACTGCCTTTTGCGCCAAACACACCTTATGAGTGGCAAGTACATTATAATAATGGTGTTGATATTTATGATAGTGATGAATTTAGTTTTGAAACATCCGATGATGAACATGATTTATATTTTGCTTCTCTAGAAAATGACACTTATTCTGTCTCTTTAGAATGGAACTCAATTTATGATAACCAATATCCTTATGTTGTTTATAGAAACAATGAGGAAATAGTTAATCAATATGAAAATTCATTCCTAGACAATCAGGTCTGTGTTGGAGAAAGTTATGATTACCAAGTAAAGTTTTATTATATTGATGGAAGTTATCTGGAAACAGAGATATACAATATTGAAATTGGAGCAGTTGAAAATATAATCATCGATGAGGAATTTGAAAATTATGAGTCCTTTACTAGTGATTTAGGAGACTGGATAAACATCGATAATGATGGAAGTGCTACTTATATCCTTAGTAATTATTTTTATCCTAATGCGGGGTCAGAAGCAGGTTTTGTGGTATTCGAACCTGGGGCAGTTACCCCTCCCTTAGAACTAAATATTACTGGAGATAAATGCTTAGTTAGTTTTTCCAGTATTACCCCTCCGACTTCAGATATTCTCATATCACCTTCTTTTCAAGCCGATCAAGTAGGGATTGATATTTACCTAAAAAGCTTGAACACTTCTTGGGGAATGGAAAGAGTTAAATGTGGAGTGGTTTATAATAATAATCAAGAGGATATAATTTATTTTCAAGAAGGTAATTATATTGAAATTCCGGGTGAGATGACCCATCTTAACTTTTCTCATACTTGCGAAAATAGCCAAGATAGAATAACAAATATTTGGTTAGAATCATGCGGAATTCAAACCCTCATGTTAGTTATTGATAGAATTGTTATCTCCTCATCACCGACTAGTAATGAGGAGTTTAGTCAAGTAGTTCATGAACCTGTAATATTTCCTAATCCTGTTAGAAATGGTAGTTTCCAAGTAGGAGATATAAGAGGAGAAACACAAGTTAAAATATATAATCTAAAAGGTCAATTAATTCATAAAGAGAAAGTCCTAAATCCTGAACACCAAGTAAAATTACCTAAGAATACACCTAATGGAATATACTTTGTTAAACTTAAATCTGATAATAAAGAAGTAATTAAAAAAATCAGCATCATTCGGGTTAAACCCGAATGATGCAGTAGAACTTTGATGAAGAGTGCTAGATTCTTTTCATACCTAAGATTAGATTATAATTTTGCTAACACTTCAGAGATAGTGTAAAGAGAGCCTCCTATGATTATTATATCATCTTTATCAGCATCTTGAATCGCTTTATGATAGGCTTCAAAAACATCAGGAATTTTCTCATACTCAATATTTAATGAGTCTGCAACTTCAGCCAGTAAATTAACATCTGCAGCTCTTTGAGAGTTACTCTGACATAAGTATAGTTTTGATGCTATTTTAGCGGCCATAGTTAACATCTCTTTAAAAGTCTTATCTTGGAGGATTCCTAACACAAATCTCTTCTTACGATTTGGAAAGATGCTATTGATATTATCAATCAAGAATTCCATACCTGCATCGTTATGAGCACCATCAAGAATGGTAAGAGGTTCGAAGTTTATAATCTGCATTCTGCCTGACCAAACAACTTGGGATAGGCCATTTCTGATTAAATCTTCTTGAACAGGGATTCCTCGTATTTGAAGATAAAGCAGGAATGAGGTCAACGCTACACCAGCATTAAGGGACTGATGTTCTCCTAAAAGATTAACTGCGATATCTTTAAAATTGATATTTAACTCAGGTAGAGAGTAATCAAAGATTGTTCCTTTATCAGAGATTCTAACATTAGAAACAAAGTAATCTTTGTTATAGATATAGGTAGGAGCAAAGTTTTCTTCTGCAACTTTGAGAATAACTTCTAAGGCACTTGGTTTTAATTTACTTATTACCATTGGTACATACTTTTTAATAATCCCAGCTTTCTCAGCAGCAATTTTTTCAATAGTATCCCCTAGAGTTTTTCTATGGTCAATGGATATTGAGGTTATAGCGGTAACAGTAGATTGGAAGGGATTGGTGCCATCTAATCTGCCACCGAGACCTACCTCAAAGATAGCAGTATCAACTTTGTTATCCAGGAAAAGTTTAAAGGCAATTGCCGTTGTAATTTCAAAGAAGGAAGCATCTGTTCGGTTAAAAGTACCTTCCCATTTCCGGTACTCATTGTAGATAGTTTCATAATCCAAGTTGTTACCATTAATTCTGAATCTTTCTGTATAATTAACTAAATGAGGTGAAGTATTTAATCCTGTTGTTAGCTTACTAGCTAAACATAAAGCCTCTAACATTGCACAAGTTGATCCTTTTCCATTGGTGCCGGCAATATGGAGTCCTTTAAGCTTTGTATGAGGGCTATCCATATCTGCTAGAATCTCAAACATTCTTTGCAATCCTAACTTGATATTCCCTGAATATCTTTGGTAAAGTGTTTCTAAAAATTCTTTGTATTCCATGATAATTTCTCCGTAAGTGATCTATAAACCCAAATGATGCAGTAGATCTTTTGCAAAAGAAGATAGTGCTATTCGCAAAGCTCTACTGTAGCATTCGGTATAAAAAAGATGAGATACTAAAATAAGTATCTCATCGACTATATTATGATTATTTTAGATTAGTATATTTCTCTAACAAATTCTTCAAGCATTTTTTCGAGAGCTATAGCAAATCTATCTCTTATAATTTTCTTAGCTTGGGCTGATTGAGTTGTAATTTTAAAATTAGGGTCATTATTATGAATAACTTTAATATTGCTGAACTCTTCTCTATCGACCTTTAACTTTTCAATCTCTTGTTGATATTGGGAAATTAAGTTATCAAGTTTTCCTTGGAGATTAACTGTTATCGCCTTTGTATCTTCATTGGAAGAAGCAATATTTCTGACAACAACTGCATTGGCTTGAGGAAAATTATGAATATCAGTGTAAGTAACTACAGAGATACCAAGTTTTTTATTACCATCTTCAATGAATCTTCCATAGATTAAGTAGTATTCATCTTTATCGTAGAATGGGTAATCAATGGGACCACGATAGAGTTTGATATTATTTTCAACTCTTGCTAAATCAGAAATCAAACCGTTAAAATTGAAAGCATTTTCATATTTATAATTGTCATTTCTAAATGCTTTATAATTTTTAACAGCTAACTTCATAGTATTAGTGAATTGGGCTCTTGTTTCTTGATTATCATTCTTAACTATAGCCGCAATCTCTTTCTCTAATTGTGTCCAGTCAGTGGCTTCTCCGGAAATTTTATCATCAATATAGCGTTTTTTGGCAATTTCTAACTGAGTGTTACCAAATGACGCATAATATTTATCTTTATTAACAATATCTTTAGCATAAAAGAGATAATAATTGTAATGATGAATAAGCCCTTCAGGATTAATTGAAACATCTTTTAAAACATCCACAATGTCTTTAGAAAGAAGCTTATTTCTTGCTATTCTGTTTGTGGTAGCAAACTTAGTATAATTATCATAATTAGTTAGGTTTGAGTTAAGAGTATTAATCTTTTCTAGATACTCTGGGGATAGACTAGCATAAGCAAGAGTTTGCTCTTTATATAAGTCGTTTAACTCGTTTCTTACGTTTTGACCTAACTCTTCTGCAAATTCAGGATAGTCATTATTAGCTATAAAATCAGAAACAATTCTAAGAATAGCTTCTTGGTATTGCATAAATTCTGCCATTCTATCTTCACTTACTGTTGAGGCTATAGTTGTAGCACAGAATTCAGCGTAAGTATCAAATTTTCTATTTCTATCATAACTTCCTGTGAAATATTTTTCTTTTGTATCATTTACTGCTGAAGTTAACCTATCAATTTGATTTTTATTGACTTTTTTGAAATTAATTGAATCAGCAAGAAGAGCTTGCGAAATACTGCCCTTGTTAGCTGAAGGATTATCCAAAGAAGCTAAGTATTGGATATATGAATAATCATTTTCCCATTGAGTTTTTTTAATTTGTAATTCCTGCTGAAATTCTGAATCTTCAATAATTTTGTTTTTAGCAATATTGTTTTTGAGATAATCGATAGTTAGTCTTTCAGATTTAACTTCAGCAACAAATAGAGATGTCTTCTCTTCAATAAATTGTAGTTTCGAGGTTTTTATTAAATCTGAATAATCTTTAGAAGCATAGTAATTAGATAAGAAAGTAGGTTGAGATTTTATCTCTTTTTTAAAATCGTTAAGTAAGTCTCTCTCAAATTTATTACTAACATTTCTCATCAGACTCGACTGTTTGGAATTTGGGTCGACAACTATACTATTTACTCTATTGGCTAAATCATTGAGAATATAGGCTTTATCATATTTTAAGATATAGCTGTGGAAGAATTCTTTAAACTTGCTTTCCACTGCAGAATTTACAGTAACTTCTTTTAAAGAATTAATCGATTTGTGAAGATATTCTTGATATTGCATATAGTTGAACACAGATTCATAGATATCAATTATTTGTCTGTTAATATCGTTGTCTTTATACTCATTAATTTTAATTCTGAGAGCTCTAGCAAAACCTTCATGATCTCCTGGATATTGGCTTAATAAATCATCTATTACTTGATTAACTTCCTTCTGATAGGAGCTAGCTACTAAATCATTAAGGAAGTTGTTTGTAAGCCTGTTAGTTGGATCTACTACAGCGTTGGTACCGATTGCTACAATTCCCTTGTTTAGCTTGTCAGGATATTGAATAGAATCAAAGTAGAATTTTCTAAATTCATCATTAAACATCTCTTTAACATCGTTTGGTTTCATTCCATCTGCAATAGTGTTGTCTGCCACTGATAAATAATATCCACTAAAACTTGTAAGCTTGGTGAAGGTATTATAAAAAGTATCAAATGTTTCTTCAGTAGCATTAGCTGAATCTACTTGATTAATGTATGATAGGTAGATGATTATAGCAACTGGAAGTTTATTATCTTTGAATAAACTTGAACCTACTAGACCTTGGGCAAAGGAACCAAAATTTGAGACGTTATTAGTGTTGAATTTCGGATTAACTATATCTTTTGTGTATTGAGCTCTTCTGAAATAGCTTTCATCATTGAGTTTGGAAGTTAAAATATCTAAATATCCGATATAGTTTATGTATTTTTCTGAATCAGGACTATTCAACATTCTCTCTTTTGCTGAAATTACATAAGCATTTACTGAATTAATAAATGTCCTATCATTCTTTTTACTTTGATTCATTAAATCAAATAAGTCGTAGGATACAACATATCTTAAATCAGCATCCTTAATTCCACCATAAATTAAGTATTGATACTTACTATCTCCTGGAACGTTTAGTCTCTGGGTATATTCCATTTTTTCTTTAATACTGGAAAGGTCAGCAGTCATGCTGTATAAATACTTATCTAAAAATTTGTTTGTTGAAATACTCAACTCAGTGAGTTGAGAAATATTTTTCTGTTTGTTAGCTCTTTTATTAAGATCTAACATTTGGGGCAACCCTAAGAAAAACACCAAAAGAGTAATTGAGATAATCAGTATAACTGATTCGATGATTATTGTCTTTTTCTTCATCTAAAAGCTCCATTTTATGTTTATTTTTTATTAAATTAATCACACAATTTCTAAAACTATGTTAATTTTCAAGAAATAAAGTCAAGAAATTTCTTATAATTATGCATTTTTAACAGATATCTGATGCCTAAGAAATTACTTTTCTCTACATCAAGTAAAGATTCGGAATAGGGGCTGCCTATTCCGATTCTTAAGCTAAGCCTAATATTCTTTTAATAAATTAGAGGCAACGATAGTTCTTTGAATCTGATTTGTTCCTTCATAAATCTGAAGAATTTTAGCATCACGCATCATTTTTTCCACAGGATACTCTTTCATATAACCATATCCACCTAGGATTTGGACAGCATCAGTTGTAACTTTCATAGCAACATCTGAGGCGAAATATTTACACATAGCAGATTCTTTGCTATATTTTTTGCATCCTGCATCTATCATTCTTGCTGTTTGATATACTAATGCTCTAGCTGCCTCTACTTGAGTAGCCATGTCTGCTAACATAAATTGCACCCCTTGGAAGGCAGAAATTGGTTTACCGAACTGGTATCTCTCTTTAGAATACTTAGCAGCAATATCTAAAGCGCCTGTAGCAACACCAACAGCTTGGGAGCCAACCATGGGTCTAGATTTATCAAAAGTTTTCATTGCAGTAAGGAATCCAGAACCTTCTTTACCAATTAAATTTTCCTTAGGAACTCGGCAGTTATCAAAAATTAACTCGCGGGTTGAGGAAGCTCTAATTCCCATCTTGTTCTCTTTTTTCCCAAACTCGAAACCAGGAGTTCCTTTTTCTACAACAAAGCATGAACATCCACGAGGGCCTTTTGCTTTATTGGTCATAGCAAATACTGTATATATTTCAGCATCGCCACCGTTAGTAATCCATTGTTTGGTTCCATTAAGAATATAATGATCACCATCTAAGGTTGCAGTAGTCTCGATAGCTCCGGCATCAGATCCGGCATTTGCTTCTGTTAAAGCAAAAGCTGCTAATCTTTCTCCTGCTGCAATGGCAGGTAACCATTTCTTTTTTTGTTCTTCAGAGCCAGACAATAATATCGGATATAAACCTAAGCCGGTTGCACCAAATGCTAGTGCAATACCGGCATCTACTTTTGATAACTCTTCTGTAACAATTGACAGGTCTAATACTTTACCACTGATGCCATCGTATTCTTCTGGGACAAGGACTGCAAAGAGGTCACTTTGAGCCATAATTTCTACTATATCCCAAGGGAATATCCCTTTTTCATCATACTCTTCTGATAAAGGTTTTATCTTTTCTTGAGCAATTCTTCTTGCAATTTCTTTCATTTCTAATTGATCTTCAGTTAGAAAGTAATCCATTTTGTATCCTCCATAAGTGATATTATCTAAATTTTAAAAATTCAGTTTCAGAGACAATAAAGCGCTCCAAAATATTGAAAGATGTGGCATAGACAACTGTTTGGTCGTTGACTCTTACCCATGTTTTTAGTCGATTTTCTTTATGAAATCTATCATATTCTTCAATTCTGGTAAAAGTTAATGTTCCAACAGTTCCATCTTTGAAGTAGGTTTTTACAGTGCAAATAGGTTTTTCAAAGTAGATAGACATTTCAGAATAATTACGAGTTAGATTGTTGTCTGTAAAAAAATGTTGGAAAACATTTAACAATCTAAAAATTGCATTATTTGAGCTAGGTATTTTCTCATCAATGCGAACTGATTTGATAGCCCACTTTTTAAAGCCGTGTCTTGTTAAGGTGAACTTATTGCGATTGCTGTCCACATATATAGAATCTACATCAACTTCATTCCAATCAATTACTTTAATTTCATCTAACTCATGATATGATTGTGATATAGCAGAATTATCCAATGATGAACTATTCTTTGAAGCAATAACACTACTGCTATCGTTGGGGATAGGAGATTCTGAAATATTAAAGATATCAGTAAAGAAACTATCATCACTTTTCTTGATACTTGTGTCCATCATATAGAGAACAATAAAAGCAACTGCAATCAAGGCAATAATGATGAAGTAGATAATTTTCTTTTTCTGCTCATTCATATTATTTAACCTCATCAACTTTAAGCAATGAAGGTGGAACTAATGATATTTCTTCCCCAACTTCCACTCCACTAATAACTTCAACGTGTGACATATTATTAATTCCTGTTTGAATAACTTTTGTATCTTTAACTTGGCCATTTTCAATAGTATAGACAACATCTTGGCCTTTCTCATTACTAAAGAGGGCAGTGATTGGGATAATTGGAATATCGCTTTTAGATTGGCCTTTGATAGTGATTTCAGCAGTCATCCCAGGTTTAATTAAATTATCTACATCAGATAACTCAATCTCAATAGGGAAAACCTTAGCATTATTAACATTCGAAGCCATTGCTGCCACCTGAGTAATTACTCCATTATATATGTGATCTGGATTTGCAGGGATGGTGATAGTAGCTGTCTGGCCTTCCTGATATTTATTAATATCTATCTCATTGATATTGGAATTAACAATCATTTTGGAAAGATCAGCAATTTGCATAATAGCAGTTCCGTCTGAATTACCTAAACCAATAGATGAGACCATTTCTCCTTCTTCTACAGTACGTGTTATTACTGTACCACTTACAGAGGAGTAGATTTTTGATTCTTCCCCTTTAGTGTCGATCTCTTCCACCTGTTTATATTGTTCTTGGGCTATAGTATAGTTTAGTTCAGCTTGCTCTAAATCTTTTTCAGCAGCGTCATAACTGTATTTTGTTGCAAAACCTGCTTCATACTGAACTTTGATGTCCTCAAAATCTCTTTTAGCCCATTTATACCTAATTTCAGCAAGATCTAAATTTGATCTGGTATTGGTAATAGTATTGGCTTGTTGATAATCGATCTCAATTGTAGCTATCAAATCTCCAGCCTTGACATAATCATTAATGTTTTTGTAGAATTTAATAATTTTTCCAGAAACTTTAGATTTGATCTCTACAATCGTTTCTGGTTCTATCTCGCCGGTTATGTCAATTTGAGTAGCAATTTCTCCAAGTTCAACTTTAGCCGTTTTTAAGTCTACAAGAGTGCTTTCAGTCTTAGTTTGATTTTTTTTATTTAAAAATTTTAGACCATAATATCCAATGGAAATTATAATAGCTAAAGTAATAATTATTTTTAGTGCTTTCTTCATTATTCCCTACCATTTGTTAGCAATTTTTTTTGATAAGAGATGATTAATTGCTTCTTGCTGGAGATAGATTTGGTAATCAATGTCCAGATTATTCAATTCAGCTTCTCTTAAGTCTGTCTTTGTTTGTTCTAGTTCAATACTTTTAATTAGACCAAGGTTGAAGTTAGTTTTTGCAATCTCAAAATTTTGTTGGGATTGTCTCAAGATTTTATCATTAATCCCTTTTCTTATGAAGAGATTTTCTAAGTCAGAAACATAATTTTGATAATTAGTCTTAAATTCATCAATCTTTTGATATAGGCTAATTTTTTCTGAAAGCAAGTTCTCTTTATTCCTGTAATGACTTTGACTCTGTTTAAAGTAGTTCAACAGAGGGTAACTGAGAGAAAGTCGCCAAGTATTTCCTGACTGGTAATTATCAAACTCAAAAGGTTCATTATTTATGGAATTGTTATAGTATGACCAGGAGACAGATAAGTCTGGTAAAAACCTTAATTTATCCTGATTTAGGAGTAATTTATTATGCTCTATGCTTAACTCACTAATAATGATGGCAAGAGATTTTTCTTGATCAATATTATATTCATACTCAGGTTTTATATCTAAATCAATATCCTGTAAGGAGAGGGTATCAGCCTCAATGTTAAGCAATAGAGAGAGATTTTTAATTTTCTTTATAATATTTTTCTGGGCATCAAGAAGATTAAGCTCACTGTTAAGTGCGTTTATTTCGACTTGGTTGTATTCATAGATAGTTTTACGGCCCAGTTCTTTTTGTAAGTTAGTCTCTTTCAAAATATCCAATTGCATTTGATAATTTTTAGTATATACGTCCATTTTTTTTTGACTTAACAATAGGTCAACATAGCTACTTAAAACATTCCAAGCAATGGATTTTGTGATTTTATCTGAATTTATATTGGTAACCTCAATGTTATGTCTGGCTGTTCTCCAATTAAAATAATCAGGAAGGGTTGAATTTATACTTTTTCCAATAGTTAAGCCAGCACTTTTAGATGTTCCGCTATCACTATGGGACCAGTTATAACTAATAGACCCATCCGGAGCTATATCCCAAAGAGTTGATTTATAACTTGAATTTACCTTGTTCTGAGTAATATTATTCTGTTGACTCTCATAAGAATTTTCTAAAGCAATGTTAACTGCTTCTTCTAATGTTATTACTCTTGCCCAAATCAATGATATGGATAGTAAGAACATTATTAGGATAATTTTCTTCATAGAATTCCTCAATTTATTTTGGTTAGTTGCCCAGTCTCTCTATCTACTTTTATTAGCTCTACATTAGCCTGAGTAAACATCTCTAAAGACATTTTATCATTATAACTTTCTGCAACAAATACTCTTTTTATTTCAGAGTTAATAATCATTTTTGCACAGATAATACAAGGTTGAGTTGTGCAGTATAGCTCAGCATTCTGAATAGAAGTACCATTGACTGCAGCCTGGATTATGGCGTTCTGTTCTGCGTGAACACCTCTACATAGTTCATGTCTTTCACCTGAAGGGACGTTGAGTTGCTCTCTTAAACAACCGGTAACTGAACAGTGAGGAACACTTTTGGGTGCTCCGTTATAACCTGTTGCTAAAACCTGATTATTTTTTACAATTATAGCCCCTACTTTTCTGCGCAAACAGGTTGATCGCGATGATACTAAATAAGCCATTTCAATAAAATACTTCTGCCAGCTTGGTCTATTTTTCATTTTATTATCTATTCCTTATTCTAACTTTTCTTACCTAATAAGTCGTTATTTTATGTCAGAAATTATCTGGTTAATTTGATCCCTTAATAGTTGGCTCTTACTTCGAGCGACTTGAGCAAAATTAGTTGTTGAATCAGCAAAGATAATACCACGAGAAGAGTTTATTAAAAAGCGTGCATCGTCTTTGCTGTGCAAGGTATTGTTTACAACTTCCTCTAATGACCCACCTTGAGCTCCAATACCTGGGATTAGAAAGAGAGAATTAGGCATTAATCTTCTTAACTCTTGCAATTCCTCTGAATTGGTAGCTCCAACTACAGCCCCAAATTGAGTATAAGGAAGTTCTGCTATATCAGCCGAAATCTTCTTATAGAGATGATGGGGTTTTAAATAATCAGAGGCTGATGGATTTGAAGTCAAGGCCAAAACAAAGGCAAAGTTCTCTTGATATGGACTTATGGCTTTAATCACATCTCCACCCATGAGTGGATTACAGGTAATTGCATCTACTCGCCAATCTTCAAAAAATGCCTTGGCATAATTCGACATAGTATTTCCTATGTCTCCAGCTTTTATGTCTAATATTACTGGAATATGTTCAGGGATATAGGCGATACTTTTCCGCAATGATTCTAAAGATTTTAAACCTTGAGCTAGGTAAAAAGCAAAGTTAGGCTTATAACACGCGACTATATCCTTGGTTGCATCAATAATCGCTTTATTGAACTCGAAAAGGGGATCATCTTTTTCTAAAAGATGAGCAGGAAGTTTGCTTAACTCACTGTCTAACCCAACACAGACATAAGAGTTGTTACTCTTAATTATTTTTGTATATTTTTCCCAGAATGACATTTAAATTAATCTTCCCTTTCTACTATTTTTACGGTGTCTTCTCCATCAATTTCTGAGAAAGAGACCTTAATAATCTCTTCGGATGAAGTTGGTACATTCTTGCCTACATAATCTGCTTTGATCGGTAATTCACGGTGCCCTCTATCTACTAATACAGCTAACTGGATGTGTTGAGGCCTACCAAAATCTAAAATTGCATCTATAGCAGCTCTGACAGTTCTTCCGGTATAGAGTACATCATCAACTAGAATAACATTGGTGTTGTGTAAATCAAAATCGATTTTTGAACCTTTTATAACAGGTTGGTGAGAGATTGTTGATAGGTCATCACGATATAATGTAATATCTAATACCCCTACCGGCACCTCTTTATTCTCAATCTCAGATAAGATTGAAGATAACATCTTAGCCATTGGGACGCCACGGCTTCTAATCCCAACTAAATAGACATTCTCTAAACCACGATTTTGCTCGATAATCTCGTGCGCAATTCTTCGCAATGTCCTATTTATTGCTGAACTATCCATGATTTGACTCTTTATTCTCATCCTTCCTCCGAAAATGTTTTTTCACTTATTATCATTTTTTTATTGTTTATGGGATTTGTCAATAATTTAATAAAATAAGTTGAAATTATGTCATGGAGACTGTTCAATCATCAAGCCACCTTCTTCAATAACTTATCTTTAAACCCGAATGGTGCAGTAGAATTTTGATGAAGAGTGCTAGATTCTTTTAGCAAAATAAGTTACAGAATTTGAAGGCATATAATATATATATTCCTGAAAATTATGTAGCTTACTTTTGCAA
>JAEKNW010000308.1 GCA_016838885.1 Candidatus Cloacimonadota bacterium | reverse complement strand
TTTCAAAAGTGTAGGGTAATAAATAAAAAGTGTGCACTAATTGAGCCCTTTAAAATATTAATGTATTGAATATCAATTAGTTAATTTGAACAGTCTCATATAAGAGAGACTGTTCAACTATCAAGCTACCCTGCCAAGTAGCTCATCCTAAAAGAAGTCGATTATATTGCCCATCTTTAGGTTTTCTTGACATTTTATAATGATTGTTTATTGGTAACAAACCCTCTTCTGTCGGACGGTGGAGATTCTCTCCGACTCTGGGATTGCGGGCTTCCAGCCCGTATTAGAAACTGGTAACTCGTTGCCGGTTTTTCTCTGGGATTGCGGGCTTCCAGCCCGTATTAGAAACCGGTAACTCGTTGCCGGTTCTTATTGTCATCTTGCTGTTAGCAAGATAGCTAATTTCTCCTCTTTAGGAGAAATGAATACGGGCTGGAAGCCCGCAATCCCACAGAATATGCCCGCAATCCCAGAGAATATGCCCGCAATCACAGAGAATATGCCTGCAATCCCAGAGAATATGCCTGCAATCCCGGTTAAGAATGCCAGCAGGGATGTTAGCGTTCCCAGAGAAGAAGTCGCGCTCCAAGTAAAGAAAAGCTCATTTTGCATGAGTTTCTATTATCAATCTCATTACCACTGTGGTTTTACCACTTGTCTATTGTATCACTGTTAGCTTTTAGTCTAATAGTAACCTAATAAATGCTCAATAGATCCCCAATAGCCCCCCAATAAAGACCCAGTAAATGGCAGAAAGTTCTACAAAGATTTGCTCATGATAATTTCCACCAGACTTGAACTTGAGCCATATTTTTTAGCAAATCTCTTAGTTTTTAGATATTTTGCATAATTTATACAACTTCCACTTATTCATATTAACAAGTTTTGTATCGATATATTTTTCTTTTTATTATTTTTAGTCTTTTTTCCCACTAATAATCGGCTTTCCCCTTATTAAATACTCTTCAATAGAGTTTTACATAAAAATATTTCTTGACATAAAAGCCTTATTGATTATATTTCGATATATAGATATTGAAATAAAGGAAGAATAAATATAAAAAGGAGTACAAAATGTACGAAAGAAAGACTGATATCAATGCCGTGTTTGAACTCAGAACAGCCGTGAAAGATTATTTTGGAGTTGGTGCTATTCATAAAATTGATGTTATAGCAGATGAGATGATAACCCGTGGAATCGACAAAGTTATCGTAGTAAGTGGAAGAAGCTCATACAAAACATGTGGAGCTTGGGATATTATTGAAAAATCACTTAAAGAACACAAGATTGATTATATTAATTTCGCCAAAGTAACTCCTAATCCTACAGATACAGCTGTTGATGAAGCTACAAAGATGGCTTTAGAGTTTGGTGCTAAAGCTGTAATCGGTATTGGTGGAGGCTCACCTATTGATACAGCTAAAAGCCTTGCTATTATGTTAGAATATCCTGAAAACACTTGTGCAGAGCTTTATGAGGGAGTTTTTATGCCTACTCATGCTGCACCTATTCTTGCTATCAACACAACTCATGGAACAGGTACAGAAGTAAATAGATTTGCTGTAGTTACTATAACAGCAAAGGATTATAAGCCGGCGATTGCTTATGATTGTATTTATCCTACTTGGGCTATTGATGATCCAGGTTTAATGAAGGACTTACCTCTTCATCAAACACTTTTTGTATCAATAGATGCTCTGAATCATGTTACCGAATCAGCAACTACAAAAGTTGCATCCCCTTATTCAATATTAACAGCACAAGAGACTATCAGATTAGTCCATAAATATCTTCCAATCATAAAAGAAGATCTTACAAATATGGAGGCTCGTTATTTCTTAACTTATGCCTCTGCCTTAGGTGGTATTTCTTTTGATAATGGCTTACTTCACTATACCCATGCTTTGGAACACCCTCTAAGTGCATTAAAACCAGAATTGGCACATGGCTTAGGATTAGCTATGATCTTGCCTGCTGTTTTAGAAACAATCTATCCTGCTTGTCCGGAAGTATTAGCTGATATCTATGCCCCTATTGTTCCAAACTTAAAAGGAACTCCTGATGAGGCTCATCAATTAGCCAAAGGTGTTGAAGAATGGTTGTTCTCCATGGGAGTTAGCCAAAAGCTTTCAGATGAAGGTTTCAGTGAAAGAGATATTGAGAAGTTAGTAAAATTAGTTAAAGAAACTCCTTCATTGGGTGGATTAATAGCTATTGCTCCAATAGATGCAACTGATGAGATTATTAGCAATATCTATCGCAGTAGTTTATATCCTATGAAGTAATTCGAATAAATCTCTCTTATTAGTTGCCTATATGTCGCTTGTCGACATATAGGTTTTTTTACCCTAAGGGATGAAAATATAATAGGCAGTTCGAAGACACTGTACCGAGATCCCAACCGCAGATGAGCCCTACAGGGGCGACATATATTCTTCTTATGTCGGACGGTGGACATCCTGTCCGCCACCAAGCTGAAAAGCTTGAAAAAAAAGCTCCAGAGAAGCGAAACCTTGGTAGATTACCACGCTATCTCTCTCCTGCTAGCTGAAGCGAGGGGATATGGACTGGGGGCATCTTGCCGCCAGATTCTACAGACTTTCCAAGCCTGTTGTGGAAGCAAGGGTGCTTCCAC
>JAEKNW010000307.1 GCA_016838885.1 Candidatus Cloacimonadota bacterium | reverse complement strand
ATATAGCTCATCTTTAGGTTTTCTTGACATTTTATAATGATTGTTTATTGGTAACAAAGCCTCTTCTGTCGGACGGTGGAGATTCTCTCCGCCCCAAGCGATAGCTTGGATTTTCTTAAAATCCCTTCGGGATTAACCCTAATGAAGAGTGCAGATTCTTCACCAATGCTCTACTACATTATTTGAGCTTAACTTTCCATAGGTAAAGAAAAGTAAAAAGTAGAGCCTTTATCGACTTGGCTCTCTAACCAGATTTTTCCTCCATGGGCTTGAATAATTTTTTGGGAAATTGCTAAGCCTAAGCCAGTTGATTGTTCCTTGATAAACTGGCTAGATTTAGCTTTTTTAAAGGGTTCAAAGATTATCTCAAATTCACTTTTATCAATGCCAAATCCATGATCTTGACATGAGAATATTATGTCAGAGTTCTTAACAGAGCAGGCAATATTAATAATCGAATTAGGGTGAGAGTATTTAATAGCATTACTAATAAAGTTAGAGATAACCTGTTGAATTTTATTTTTATCTATTTCTATAAAGATAGATGAAGTTGGATATTCAGCAACAACTTTAATACCTTTTTTCTCTCCTAAAATAATGGCAAAATTGATATTCTCACTAAATATAGTTTTAAAATCGCACTTCTCTAGTTTTAGGATTACTAAGCCTGATTCTAAATACGATAAATCTAGAAGATCCTCAACCAAACTCAACATAAATTTTGAAGTTGAATTAATTATCTCTATAAACTCATGTGAATTAGCATCAACTACCTCTTTTAAATCAGCTAACAATAACTGGCTGTAACTATATACCAGTGAGATAGGATTTCTTAAGTCATGAGCTGCTACACCAACTAATTTGTTCTTTAAATCATTTATTTTAACCAGCTCATCATTCTTCTCTTTTAAAATGTTTTGAGTTAAGATTAACTTGTTGTTTAGGTTTGTGTATTCAGCCAGCATTTTATCACTATTTAAGGCACTAGATTGACTTTCCAAGGTAGTTTTATAGAGACTCCTAAGAACATTGTTCAACTCATTGTTGATACTTGTCAAAGTCCCAAATAGATTTAAGTAGTCTCTCTCTTCACTTTCAGCAAAAATAAAAATCAACTGATCCATTTTTATACCTTTAAAGTATAATAAATAGGCATCATTCTCAGAGGGTAATAATAGCTCTTGTTCGTAGTTCGATTCATGAGAGTTCTCTACTATTTTTAAAAAGAAAAGTTGAGCCTTTTCAAAATTAGGCTTATCAAATAGTTCAATGAAATTTCTTCTAACTTTGATTTCAAAATGAGCTAAGCTATTAGACAGAATCCTATTGATAACACCAGTCGGTTCACATTTCAACGCAAGCATAATTTGTCTCATTTTACATATTCCCTTTTTTTAACAATAACTTATCAGCTACCTTTAATGCTCTTTCAGGGTCTATTGCCCATCCATCAGCACCCACTTTTTTCCACAACATTTTATCTTGAATAAAGGGATAACCACCAACCATAATAGGAGCTTCTATTCCAGACTCCTTAATCTTCAGAATTAACTTCTCTAATTTCTCTAGGAAAAACATTACGGTAGCAGATAAGGCTATTATATCCGGTTTTTTATCCTTTATCATCTCAATAACTGATTCATCAGGCAAATTTGCTCCTAAATACCAAGTACTCCATCCCTCTAATTCGAAAATATCTGACAGCATTCTTAAACCTATCTCATGAAGTTCCCCACTTACACAAGAAGTTAAGAGAACTCTATCCTTAGGACTTCCATTAAACAAGAAGGGATACATCTGGGAGATTACTAACTGAGTAACACTGGTAGCATAATGTTCTTGAGCAATTGAAATCTTATTAGTTTGCCAGAGATGACCAATTTCATATTGAACAGGTTGTAAAATGTCCAAATAGATATTTTTAACTGAGACTCCCTCAGAGACTAAACCCAGAATCATCTCAGAAGCCTTAGCTTTTTCTCCATTTAATACATAATTTATAAACTTTTCTGCATATTGACTATATATATTTGTCGGGTCAATCATGCCTGACACTTCGTCGTAATCTTTGTTTAACGCTTCTATGCCAAGTTCAAGATAAAAATCTATAATATGGTGATATTTAGCTTGGGTTTCTTCATGTAAGAGTTGCTTCATTGCCTTAAAATTAGCAATAACTGAAGCAATAGGAATTCTTAAGTTTTGCATTAGAATGAGTAGCCATTTTGAATAGGAAAAGAATAAATTAGGTGATTCAAGTTTTATTGCTTGAGCTAAATAAGATAGATTGAATCCGATATCTCTTAAACAATAGCCCATTTGTTTCTCTGAATATTTAATTTTTAAATCAGGCATTAGTTCCAACTGCCTCTTGAAAATTGGTAGTCTCAAGCGATAATTATTCTGGTCTAGATATTCTTTTAACTCACAATATAAATCATTTTGCATACTTCTCACCTGTCTGTTATTTATGCTCAAATAATACTCTATTTGATATTTTTGTCAAATAATATTTTTTTTAACCCGAATGGTGGAGTAGGGAGACTGTTCAACCATCAAGCCACTCTCTCTAATAGCTTATCCTTAAAGAAGTCAATAATATTGCCCATCTTAAGGTTTTCTTGACATAATTTGTTGA
>JAEKNW010000306.1 GCA_016838885.1 Candidatus Cloacimonadota bacterium | reverse complement strand
AATTTCAAAAGTGTAGGGTAATAAATAAAAAGTGTGCACTAATTGAGCCCTTTAAAATATTAATGTATTGAATATCAATTAGTTAATTTGAACAGTCTCGGAGTAGGGAGACTGTTCAACTATCAAGCCACCCTCCTCAATAGTTTATCCTTGAAAAAGTCAATAATATAGCTCATCTTTAGGTTTTCTTGACATTTTTTAATGATTGTTTATTGGTAACAAAGCCTCTTCTGTCGGACGGTGGAGATTCTCTCCGCCCCAAGCGATAGCTTGGATTTTCTTAAAATCCCGAAGGGATGCAGATTCTTCCCTAAGCGTCTACTACATTATTTGAGCTTAACTTTCCATAGGTAAAGAAAAGTAAAAAGTAGAGCCTTTATCGACTTGGCTCTCCAACCAGATTTTCCCTTTATGGGCATGAATAATCTTTTGGGAAATTGCTAAGCCTAAGCCAGTTGATTGTTCCTTGATAAATTGACTTGATTTAGCTTTTTTAAAAGGTTCAAAGATTATCTCAAATTCACTTTTATCAATGCCAAATCCTTGATCTTGACAGGAGAATATTATGTCAGAGTTCTTAACAGAGCAGGCAATATTAATAATCGAATTCGGGTGAGAGTATTTTATAGCATTACTGATAAAGTTAGAGATAACCTGTTGAATTTTATTTTTATCGATATTTGCAAATAAACCTCTGTGGGGTTTTTGGGCATTAACTGTAATACCTTTTTTAGCACCGAGAGTAATTGCATACTTAATATTCTCTGTAAATAAATCATAAAAATCTAATTTTTCTGGTTTAAGACTTACATTACCTGATTCTAAGTAGGTTAAGTCTAATAACTCTTCCACAAGAGCTAACATAAATTTTGCTGTAATATTTATATCACTGACAAAATCGTAGTGATCCCCATCCAAATCCTTTTCACAATCTTCTAACAGAAGCTCACTATATGAATATATTAAGGATATTGGGTTTCTCAAGTCATGAGCAGCAACTCCGATCAATCTGTTTTTTAACTCATTTACCCGAAGTAGTTCTTGATTCTTTTTATTTAGTGCTTTTTGGGTAAGGATTAACTCATTATTCATACTGGATAAACTACCGAACAACTGGAAATAATCACTCTCCTCTTGTTCAGCTATAATCAAATAGTGCTTATCAAGGATTAAGCTTTTAAAATATAAGAGACAAAAGGCATCTTTAGTAGGTACATAGAGTTCATATTCAGAATAACACTTTTCATCTGTTTTATTAGATTGCAGAAAGAATGCTTGTGCTTTTTCATGAGTAGATTCATCAAAGATTTCAACAAACTTCTGCCCAACTTTGATATCAATATCTTGAGAGTTATTAAATATAACTTCTTCTATGATACCGATTTCTGAACATTTTAGTGCAAATATTTCTTTTCTCATTTATTAACTTTACCCTGCAAGTTCAGTTAATCTTGCTGCAAATTTCAAGGCATGATCTGGATCCATAGCCCAACCATCTGCTCCTACTTTCTTCCATAAAGTTCTGTCATTGTTAAAAGGATAACCTCCAACCATAATAGGAGTGGAGATACCTGCATCTCTAATTTTTTGAATAAGCTTGGTTAGTTTATCTAAATGAAAGGTCATTGTAACTGAAAGAGCAAGAACATCAGGTTTTTTATCTTTGATCATACTTATAATTTCTTGGTCAGGTAAGTTAGCTCCTAAAAACCAAGTATCCCAGCCCTCAAGTTCGAAGATATCACTTAACATTCTTAAACCAATTTCATGCAATTCCCCACTAATACAAGCAGATATTAATGTCTTATTATTTGGTTTATTATTCAAAATAAAGGGATAAAGTTGAGAAATAACTAATTGAATCAAACTTGTGATATAGTGCTCTTGAGCAATACTTATCTTATTAGTATGCCACAAATGCCCTACTTCGTATTGGACTTTCTGTAAGATTTCCAGATAAATGGTCTTTATGGGAACTCCATTTTTAACTAAGGAGAGAATCAATTGAGAAGCTTCATGTCTCTTTCCTCCTAAAGCATAAGCTAGAAAATCTAGAGCATGTTTACTGTAAGGTTTGGCAGGGTCAATATAACTCTCATCAGGAATAAAATCCTGTCCTAATTCTTTGATTCCAATCTCAATATATTCAGAAATAATAGTATGATAATCTACCGGGAAATTATCTAGCATTACAATCTTCATTGCTCTAAAGTTCTCGATAACTGATGTTATTGAAAATCCTAAATCTAACATCAAGCCCTTTAACCAATTAGAATATGAGACAAATAGATTTGGTGAATTTAACTCAATTGCTTGAGCTAGATAGGATAGATTATAGCCAATATCCTGCAGACTTGCTTCTCTGCGCCTTTCTGAATTTGTCCCCTTAGTATATGGGGCAATCTCAAATTGCTTGTCCAAGATAACAGGCCTTAAACTAATATTCATTTTGTCTATTAGTCTCTTTAACTCTTGACTGACTTCAGTTTGCATAATTTACCCACCTTTAACTATTATTAAACCCGAATGGTGCAGTAGAACTTTGATGAAGAGTGCTAGATTCTTTTGCAAAATAAGCTACAGAATTTGAAGACATATAATATATATATTCCTGAAAATTATGTAGCTTACTTTTGCAAAAGAAGATAGTGCTATTCGCTTTTTCCCTAAATTCTACTGCATTATTTGGGTT
>JAEKNW010000305.1 GCA_016838885.1 Candidatus Cloacimonadota bacterium | reverse complement strand
GCATTACTACTCGTAATGGTATTGTCTTTATTCTGTTTATCGGGGACATTAATTCAAAATCCGTTATCATCAATCAATTCATCTATGGTTATGGATGGTCCAGGTGATGTGCCTTCCGATGTATTACCTCCGACTATTACTCCGTGATTATTATATAACAGAATTAGGTCTAAATACATAGAGTAGTCGAAAATAGTAGATTAATAATCTACATTTTCGTATATGTAATTACATTTCATTCAAATAGGATTGTGAACAAAGAAATGAGAATGAACGAAATTGTCAACATTGAATTAGATGGTATTTCAAGGACGATAATGGAATATTCTACTGATCAATTCATAACAAGTTATGCAGAAAAACTGTGTAAAAACGAATTTAAAAATAATCCAGTCTTTTTAAAATCTTTAGTCGACCGGATTAAGATATGGTATGACAACAATATTAATGATATTCAGAAGAGTCAATATGTTCAACATAAAGATTTACATCAGAAGAGTTATGAAATTATTTTGGAACTTTCAAAACTGATGGAAGAATGAATCCAATAATTTGATATTCTCATCAATCAAATTTAGGATAACCAAAAGGAGAAAAGAATATGAGTGATAACCATAGAATAAAAATCTTCTTAGTTAAGAAAGATATAAATGACACAGACGAAAATTTACTTAAATACGAAGAAGGGGATGCGAATTATCCTGAACTATTATTTCTATATGATGAAGAAGAGACAGTCTTGTACTATAGGGCTTATGGAGGAAGAAATCCAGGATGGTTTAGAACCTATTTAGGAAAAGATAAAACAGATGCGAATCTGGTTGTTTCATATGCAATGGGACTTATTTTTAGGACAATAGAATATAAAGGAGAAAATCGGAAATTCGCCATTACTTTTGGAGCAGGAGACAATATGCTTGATATGGAGAAATTCGAGGATAGGTTCGGCATGAAGATTGTACTGAATCTAGCAGATAAAATCTATTCGGTTAACAAGAAAAGCGTAAGCAGTACAATGTCAAGATCAAAGGAAAGTGCAACTCACGAACAGACCCTTAATGAGTTTGTGTTTGATATTGAGCAAGATTTGTTGTATGGAGTGACTGTAAAAGCAAAATCAAATGATTTCGCTATTGGAAACATGTCTGGCCGCGAATCGCTTTCATTGGTTACACATTTTGGATTTGAAGACCTAAATATACTTCTAGAAAAATGCATGAATACATATGAGGAAGATACATACAAAGAAGAATATAGCTTCATAGATAACATGAAAGAAATTACAGAGAAGAATCCATTGATACCAAAAATCTACGACGAGATTCTCAAAGCTTTTTTTGCAGAAGATACTGGTAAGGTTTGGTTTTCAGTCCCTGAGGATATAAACTGGGATGTTTTTGAATCATTTTCTCTATATAGAGGAAATGCCACTGAGAAGAATCTTGCTTCAGCAATAGAAGTTGATTCAATCGATTATGATGTGATTCATGGTTACTTAGAAACTGATCTAGGTGAGGTAGAGAAACTAGAAGATTTAAAAAGATATAAAGTCATTATTAATTCAACAGATGGTAGTTTGGAACACATCAAGTGGAAAGTATTCAATTGCATGTATGCATCAGTGTTAGTGGATGATTCACAATATGTTTTAAATGATGGAAGAATTTTTGAAATTCGCAAGGAGTTTTACAGACAATATGAAGGGGAGTATGAAAAACTGGACGTTTTCCCTGCTTTGATGCCATATACAACCGAAAAAAACGAAGCTGAATACAATAAAAATGTATATGAAAGCGATAAGGAAAAATATATTTTGTTGGATCACAGAGAATTTAGTGAATCTGGTAGAAAACTAGAAATCTGCGATTTGTTTGACAAAACAGAGAAATCATTTATTCACATTAAGAGATATGGTAGTTCAAGCGTACTAAGCCATCTCTTTTCTCAAGCGGCTGTTTCGGCTGATCTATTTAAGGATGGATATTTTCACGATAAAATACTTAAGAAAATTAACGATGAAAACACTAATGAAAAGATTGATTCCCTTTCAAGTAATGAGTGCAATGTAATAATGGGTATTGTTACCAGTAAGGAAATACCAGTTTCAGGAAAGTCTCATATTCCATTCTTTAGTAAAGTGAATGTAGTAAGAACAGTAAATCAAATCAAAAAATGGGGTTATCCAAAAGTTGGATTAACGTTCATAAGTTACAAAAAATAGAAAAGGAGAAATTGAAAATGGTAATCAAAGTTAAGAATCTTGTAGGTACAGGATCAAATGCAAGGGAAATTACTGGTACTTGGCTAGAGTATTGGGAAGAACAAACGGGTAGAAAAGCAGAAAAATGCTGTGCATATGATGAAAATTTGACAAAAGACAGAAGCAAAGTATATTTATGTGGAAGTACCAAAGGTTTACTAGGTGGCCACGTGAAAAAGGTGAAGGATAATGATAACCGATGGTATATTCTTCCAATTTGTAGTTCTCATAATAAAACGGATGATGAATATTGGGCTAAAAAAGAAGATTTAGTCTTAGCAACAAAAGAGTAACAAATACTATATTTGAAGGGAGTAAAGAAAAAAATGGATTTTTCACATTCAGTTATTAATCAGGTTTGGGAAAAGGCAACACCGATATCAGGAGTTGACCCCAATCAAAAAAGAAAAGACAAATGCGGAGCGGTGATTGCAAAAGCATCATATGGAATGCA
>JAEKNW010000304.1 GCA_016838885.1 Candidatus Cloacimonadota bacterium | reverse complement strand
ATGTTTGTTGGTAATGCTAGGTTAACTTCACCATTTTTTGTAGATACATTTTGATTAGAATATACTTTCTGACCTTTGACATTGTAGATATTAATAGCTAAGATTGCCTTTTTACTCTCATTCTTTATGGTTAACATTTCTGATGTAGGGTTTGGATAGCAATGAATGAGTGGAGTTATTGATTCACATTCATTTTCACTGTTTGAAGTAGCTTTAACATATTGGAAAAGTAGTTTTGGTCTATTTGAACTACTAGCTGTATCAATTGACAAATAATCATCCTCTCCATCTAAATCAGAAACTAAATCAAAATATAACATTGAACAAAATGCGGTGTAGTTTAACTCATCTCTAGCAGTTAAATATGCCTGGGTAACATCTAACTCTTTCCATTCGTGAATTGGATTATTACTAATAACACCAATTTCTTCAAAAACAGAGGGAGCAAAAGTTAAGCCTAGATTATCCATATCAATATCTAATAGTGCGACTTTTAAGAAAAAAAAGTCTGCGTTCATAAAGGTAGGGAATTGATTAATCTGCCCATTACCGCAAGAAGAACTTTGATATATCTTAAGTTTTACTGATAATATTTCCCAACCTAGTGGGGGATCCATAAATGGAAACTCATAAAAGCGACGATAGCCTCCCTTATAAGCTTCTCCATATAACCTATAAGAGTAATCTCCAATATTTGCAGATTGCAGATTATTATGAGTATATTCATACCAGTCGTCGTAATAATCATCTTCAAAGAACATAATTTTCTCAATATTGATATCTTTTGTAGTTTCTAGATATTGTGTTTCCTCGATTACCTCTTCTCTTGTTAATGATATTAATCTTACAGAGATAAATAATATCATTATCCATAGCAATACTTTTTTTTCTCTCATGCAGTCCTCCTTCAAGGATAGTTAATGTCATGCGCCTTACGTTTTCTTTCATAACTTCTAATCTGCCTATAGCATTCTAAACAAAGATAATAAATAAGTTTTTCAAAATCTTTTATGTAATAAGCATAGTAATTAATCATATATGCAATTTATTAGTTTATAAAAAATTATGTCAATACTTTTATTAACTAATGTTTATCAACTCTTCTGAGACTGTTCAAACATCAAGCGACCTTTTCCAATAACTTATCTTTAAGGAAAGTTGTTATATAGCACATCTTCATGTTTTCTTGACATTTTTTAACCCGAATGGTGCAGTAGAGCTTTAGAGAAGAGTGCAGATTCTTTTAGCGAAATAACTTACAGAATTTGAAGGCATATAATATATATATTCCTGAAAATTATGGAAGTTACTTTTGCAAAAGAATATAGCGCTATTCTCAAAGATCTACTGCATTATTTGGGTTTAATTGTTTATTGGTAACAAAGCCTCTTCACTGGGATTGCGGATGCCCACATCCGCTTCCAAGCAATAGCTTGGAAATTCTTAAAAATCCCGGTTTGTGAGGCGTAGCTTTCTACTTCGCTAAAGCTATGTAGAATGAATTAGCGAAGACTCAAGGGATAACAATATAATAGGCAGTGTTCGAAGAAACTGTACCGAGTTCCCAACCAAAGATGAGCCCTACAGGGGTGATAATAATGATTTAAATCTTTGATTTTTATTCCCATTTAAACCCACTATTTACATCTAATTGATTATCGCCCCTCCGGGGCTTAGGTTTGTGGGGGGTTTCTTACACAGGGTCTCCGAACCCTGCCTATTATATCTGCATCCCTTCGGGATTTAAAATTATCCAAGTACTAGCGTACTTGGTGCGGGCAAGGGTGCCCGCGGTCCGACAGAAGAGGTTTACATCTCATATCTTATCTACAAAGGTTCCACTTTTCTGGAGCTATAATAATTACAAGTACTATCGTACTTGGTGCGGGCAAGGGTGCCCGCGGTCTGACAGAAGAGGTTTACATCTCATATCTTATCTACAAAGGTTCCACTCCTCTGGAGCTATAATAATTCCAAGTACTATCGTACTTGGAGCAGGTGGAAATGCCCACCTTCCGACCAGGGGGCTCAATCTCTAACCATCAAAAATCAATTCGTGAAATTCGTTTTAATTCGAGTTAATTCGTGTGAAAGCTCTTCTTCAATTAAACGATTAAACAAATAAACAGTTCAACGATTAAACCTAAACAAACAAATAAACAGTTCAACAAAAATAAATAAGAAAAAAAATAAAGTACTTGACACATAACCATACTTGTGTATTATTATACCATAAGTATAGTTGATGATATGAAAAGTAAAGGGGATTGCATGTTTTTATCGTTACTTAGGCTGAAGGAGCGATTCTTTTTTGCTATTTCAGGACTATTCAGGAGCAAGAAGAGAAATTGTGATATTTACTATGATGAAGATTTACAGAGATACCGTGAAGAGAAACATATATGGTATTAACACTAAAAGAAGCTTTTTAGTATCATCAACTTTTTTATTTTAGGGGAGAGAGTATGAAAATTTCTGAGTTAAAGATGGCTAAAGTATTGGATTTAGCGACTGGGGTAGGACAGTTTATTCCCTATTTATTGGCAGAAAATGAGTCTATCGAGTCAGTAATAGGGGTCGATGTTTGTGAGAGGAGTTTAGAGCAAGCAATTAAAAACGGCTCTCTCTCAAGTAGAGTGGGTCTTAGAAAAAAAGTAAAAAAAAAGTTGAGAGGATTTCAACATTTAATATCCTGAAAATCATCACACCTAAAGGA
>JAEKNW010000303.1 GCA_016838885.1 Candidatus Cloacimonadota bacterium | reverse complement strand
TATATGCCTTCAAATTCTGTAACTTATTTTGCTAAAAGAATCTAGCACTCTTCACCTGTGATACGTAGCTTTAGCGAAGTATTATCAAAGTTCTACTGCACCATTCGGGTTTAACTTGTGTCTAATAACAGTAAGTGGTTTGTAGAATGTGTATGCTCTTTTTTGGAAATCTAAGCGATTTTCAAAAAAGGTGATAAGAGTTATTTAATAATATAAACTCTGTTTTATTCTCATTCAAGCTGGAGTTGTGATGGATATTAGAAAGATTTTCATGATTTATCTCTTTATTTCGTTGAGTTCTAATCTATTGGGGCTTGTTGATAGCTTACAAGTGGTGCTTAAAAATACTCCAAGTGAAGAAAAAGCGCGTATTCATAATCAAATTTCTAGAGAATTAATGAAAAATGATAGAGAAAGCGCCTTGTTAAATGCTGAACTTGCTTTTGAATCAGCAAAGAAGCACAATAATAATTTTGAAATTGCAGACGCTATACGTCTAAAAGGGAATTATTATTACAATGGAAAAAACTACTCGCAATCTCTACAATCATACCAAGAAGCACTTCAATATGCTCTTGAAACTCAAAATATTAAATTAATTGGCGATATCTACAATAATATTGGTCAAAGCTTTCTTCAATTGGGTGAATTGGGTCAAGGAGAAGATTACCTTTTACAAGCCCTACAATACAGGAATAGACTGAGCTTTCACGATGATGAAATCTCTACAATGATTAGCTTGGGACAAATCTATTGGCTAAAACAAGATTATCAACAAGCCCTTCTACAATACCAAACTGCTGCTAATCTCTTACAGAAAACTGATAACCCTAAACTCACTGCAGCCAACTATAACAACATGGGTAATACCTATGTAAAATTAGGAAAGATTCTTCCAGCCCTGGAAGTATTCATTAAATCCTTGGAGATTAAGACAGAAATAGGATCAGATAGTGAACTAGCAGTGGCTTCTCTCAATATTGGTAACTTGTTTTATAGAATAAATCAATATGAACGAGCTAAACACTACTACCTTAATGCTAGAGAATTATTTGTTAAGACTTCTGATCCTGCTAGCATCACTATTGTTGATGGAAATCTTGGAGTACTCTACAATGCCTTAGGAGAATACTCAAAATCTTTGGAATTCCACCAGTCAGTTTTGAATTACTATCGAAAGCAAGGACTTAAGCAAGAAGTTTCTAAAACTCTCAATAATATAGGAAATGTATATCAGAATATGGCGGACTATACTAAAGCAGTTTCTTACTATAATGAATCGAAAATTATCAAGCAAGAGCTAAAGGATCTAGAGGGTTTAGGTATAACTGAAAAAAACATAGGGGAAGTCCACTTCTTAATACAAGATTGGGAAACTGCTTTAAAGCATACAGAGTATTCGTTAGAAATCGGGAAAGAACTAAATAAGAAACTCCTAATGCTTCATAGTTACCTGCAACTTAGCAAAATCCAAGCAGAAATGGGTGATTTCCAACAAGCTTATGGGGCATTGATGAAGTATTTTGAACTCGATCAAGAACTTCATGAAGACAAAAGCCTAAAAGCTATTGCCGAAATGATGGACCGTCTTGACAATAAAGAGAGAATTGAAGAGATTAAAAATCTACGTACTACAAGTGAACAAAGAGAAGCGGAAATGAAAAAACTTATCAAACAAAGACTTCTTTTCATCTTGATTGTCTTTGTTGGGTCATTCTTTACTATAGCTATGATTGTACTTTACCGACAAAAAAAACGAGAAAGCGATAAAAGCAAAAAATTGAGTGCTGAATTGGAGGATCTAAACTCAAAGTTGGAAGAACGGATTGCTGAAGAAATGGATAAATTCAAACAGCAACAGTTACTTGTAAATAGAAAATCCAAATTGGAATCTTTGGGAGTTCTTGCTGCTGGTATTGCCCACGAAATCAACCAACCACTTTCTGCTATATCTATGAGTCTTGATAACATTAAAAACAAAACAGAGCTAAATAAACTTGATTCAAGTTACCTTGGAAGAAAAAACGATAGTATGCAAACAGATGTTGACCGAATCAGGAAAATCATTGAGCATGTTCGGGTGTTTTCCAGATTCCAAACAGATGATGATTTAGAACAAATCGATATATATGGAGTCATAAATGAAGCTATAAGTATCTTCGAACCAGTTCTAAAAAAATGCAATATTAGTCTAAAAACTACTTTTTCGAGTGGAAAACCAATCGTGTTAGGCAACAGGGTAAAGCTTGAACAGGTAATAATAAATCTGTTAAGCAATGCCAAAGATACTACCCTAGATAGAATCCAAAAAATAGGTGATGTAGAATCTCCCAGCATTGAAGTGGTTGTTAAAATTATTAACAAACAGGTTTCTATCGCAGTTATTGATTATGGTATGGGGATTTCTGATGAAACAATCGGAAAGATATTCGATCCCTTCTTTACAACAAAAAATCCAGACAAAGGAACCGGTCTTGGACTTGCCATCAGCTATAGCATTGTGGTAGATATGGAAGGAACGCTGAGTGTTACCAGCACACCAAACGAGGGAAGTACTTTTGAGATAACTATCCCCTTAATAAGGAGTTAAATATGTATGAACTGAGTATCTTAATCTTGGACGATGAGCCTCGTATTCGAGAAGAATTACGAGACTACTTAGAAGATAATGCATTTAAGGTTTATGAAGCAGGTTCATATAATGAGGCATTACCAGTGCTTGATAAACACCAGATTGATATTGCGATTGTTGATTTAAATCTTCCTGGTAGGCATGGCTTAAAGGTTTTGGAAGCTATTAAAGAGAAATTTCCTGACATAGAAGTTTTAATTATTACTGGACAAGGAGATATGGAGACAGCTATCAAGGCCATGCGATTAGGGGCGGCTGACTTTTTTAACAAGCCTATTCACATGAAAGAGGTTCTTATTGCTATTCAAAGAAGCTCAAGATTCGTGTATTTAAATCGCCAAGTTACTAGCATTAAAAATAGTTATGAAAGAGTGAGTAAAGAACTTAGGCAACAATTGGGTCTTGAATTTATTGGACATAGCCCACAAAGCCAGAAAATCTTACATGATATAAAAACAATTGCTCAAAGCTCTGATACACCAGTCATGATTTATGGGGAAAGCGGCACAGGAAAAGAGCTTGTTGCTCGAAGCATTCATCATTTAAGCAGTAGAAACAAGTATTACTTTAATGCGGTAAATTGTGCAGCTATACCAGATAATCTATTTGAAAGCGAATTCTTTGGTTTTGAAAAAGGTGCTTTTACAGGTGCTATTAATGGAAAACCGGGCTGGTTTGAAACTGCACATAAAGGAACTCTCTTCTTAGATGAAATTGGAGATATGAATGCTCTCATGCAGGCTAAACTCCTACGTATCACTGAAGATGGTAAGGTTCGTAGAATTGGAGCGAATGTTGACAAAACAGTGGATGTTAGAATTATCACTGCTACAAACCGCTCCATCGAAGAAATGGTTAGCTCTGGAAGTTTTAGAACAGATCTTTATCACCGACTCAATACATATCAAATCTATATACCTCCACTTCGCGAAAGAACTCAAGATATTCCTGAATTAATACGCCACTATCTCGATTTCTTTAATCATAAAATAGGGAAAAATATTGTTGGGATTGAAAACTCAGCACTAGCAAGACTAATGGCCTACCACTATCCCGGAAACGTACGTGAGTTAAAAAATATGATGGAAAGAGCAATTATTCTATGTAATAACAAGCATCTATGTTTGCAACATTTTCGGTCTGATCTTTTTTGCAATGAGTCAATAATAAACTCCGATTGTGATGAGATCTATGATTTGAGAGAGGTCGAAAATAGAACAATAAAAAAAGCTATGAAAAAAACTAACAATAACAAATTAAAAGCTGCTAAACTGCTCAATATTACATGGCAAGCCCTCGATAGGAGATTAAAGAAACTATAGTCCTATTAGGTGATCAGCAGACTTCTCTACGATAACGGATAGTACCCGAAAACGGATAGATAGCTCAAACCACCCTTATATCAATGGATATGCTTACTTATAAGAAAACCACTATCCGGAAACGGATATAATCTTACCAGCAAACAAAACTAAAATATTACTTAAGCATATGTATTTCAGACACTTAGTCCTTTGGAATGAAAATTGATATATATGTGTTCTGAGGTGTAAAATGAGAATATTAATAGTAAAACCTAACCCTTTGGAAGAAGCTGAACTGATCGAGTATTTTATAGCTCAGAGCTTCCTAGTAGAAATCGTGTATAACCGTCTTGAACTAAGCCGTATTTTGGATAAGTCTGGGATAGACCTCGTGCTCTATAACGCTGACGGGATGGATGACTTTGCTCAGATTTCTTATATCAATCACTATTGGCCTCAGATTAAGGTGATAGTGAGCATGGAAAACAGTTTATGTTCAGCAATTGAAAAAATACGTTCAGGAGATTTTCAAACATTAAGAAGACCTTTCAGTTTAACGGATCTAAGACTGTGTTGCAATTTTAAATCTAGTGGCGAGGCTTTAAATGATAGAGCAAAATAAAACTGAAACCAGCAGGGAAGCAACAAGAAAATATCAAACCAATAATACGAGGATTAATATTATAAGCTTTTATTTATCTGTAAGCCGGGAATCTCTTCTAATAAAACTAGCTAATCAAAGTATATCATCAGCAACTAATTATAACAAAATCAAGTATCTATTTAATAGATATCCACAAATTAACAAATATTTAAATGAGGAGAAATTATGAAAAGTGTGAGTATGATTACTATATTTTTAATATTGAGTAGTTTTCTATTTGCTCAAGGGCAAGATCGTGCAGTGAGCATGGAAGATATTATGAGGATTGCCAAGGAACACACTTCAGCGATATGGAAGGAAGAAACACTCTACCCGGCTGAAGCAATTGCTCTTTATGGACTAGATAACAAAATCAATGCTTGGGAAATCAATTTCTCAGTTAAAGGGGAGTTTCCAGATCTAGAAATCCTAAAAAACTCATTGGGCAGTGATTTAAACACTAGTAGCAATGCTAGGTTTGGGATTAATGATTATGCTTATATAATTATGGGTGCCACTCGCGATATGCCGGTGATTATCGAATCCTCCCAGAGTCTATCTCCCAACATTATGAAAGCAAAAGTAATTGAACAGGAAGCTAGAAAGTTTTTTCAGGATGACTTTAGGATTGTGCGTTCCTATTATCTAGGAACATCTCAAATATGGACTATGGTTACTAATGGCAAGGAAAATATCTACATTAACCCTGTACCTTTTCCAGTGAAGTTATCTGAAGTTGATTTCCATAAAAAGCTTAATGATGGAGTCTATTTTTGGGATAAAGAGGAGTTTGATGAAGAATGGGATTTAGTGTGGGATACTATTCCGGATCGCTCAGTAAACGACGTATTAATTCCAGGCTTAGATAAAATGCCCTTTATACCTTGGACCTATGGTTGTAGTCCTACAGCAGCTGCCATGATTTTAGCTTGGTGGGATAATTATGCTGGCGCAGGAAAGATGAGTGCTTATCAGTTTACAAGATATGATCCTGTTATTGATTATGTAAGTCCTTATACTACGAACCTTGTCCGGATTTTAGCTCACGAGATGGGGACTAACTATAATGAAACAGGAGGCACCTTTATTGGAAATATTGCTGATGGTATTGATGAAGCAGCAGAGGTATGGGGTTATAGTTGTAATACCGGCTCAATGTGGGCTCATCACCATAGCACTGAATCTCTCTTTAACAGATTGAAGGATATAATTGATGCTGGTATTCCGGGATTGGCAAATATCGATGATAACTCGCACTCTGTTACTATTGTAGGCTATAGGCAGGGCTTTGATTCCTGGTTAGCTTACGATTCAAACTGGCCCACCATGCGATTATTACATAGGTCCCAACTGTGTGGTGTATATTGGCCCCAAGTTCAAGTCCCAAATCCTGCTTACTTAAGATTATTGCAACCTCAGGGTAGTATTTCATGGGGAAGATGGAATCCACCTGAAGAGTTGGTTTCAGGTTACCCTTATGAAATTATCTGGACACCCCACAGTCAGCCTAATACCCATTTAGAGATATGGTATCATATTGAAGGAGGTTCTCATTTACCTGAAACTTGGGAAGTAGTTACTTCAAATGCTACAAATAATGGAACATTCAATTGGATGGTACCGGATATAGTTTCATCAACAGGCAGTACTTCCGAAATGTGTCGGGTCAGGCTCCGCCTCATAGACAGTAGCACTAACGAATTATTAGCAGAGGATGGTAGTTGTGGTAATTTTATCATAACAGACAATGGTCCAAGTCTTCCTTGGACTCAGACTTACAGTCAGATAATTGAAAGAGATGTTAGCTTTGCCGGATTAGAATATGATCCGGAAGCAAATTGGCAAGTTCTAGGCTTGAAGAGCAATCTAGGTCAATTGAATATGGAACTTTATGATGATATTAACTACACTAACATGGTTAAACAAAGTCAATACCAAGATAGAACAAATTATATCCTAATTAATCGGCAAGAATCACCTGCTCAGGATATGGGTTTTAAATTTCGCATTTTAGATGGGGTATTTGCTGATTATAGTGCAGAAGGTTTTACTCCAAAAATTATTCAGACAGAGACTTTATACAACAAAACCCATCCCTCCAATAAAGTCGTTGATATCTATGAAGTTTATTTAAGTGAAAACACATGGTATTTTGATTTTGGTTCATCATCATTGAATTTTGCTTTTTTTGAAGCTGAGGGGCAAGGATATTATGCCTTTAACGAGGCTAAAGCATGGAGTAGAGAAAGATCTTACGGACCAAAGTCCTTTGCTTGTAACATTAGCACAGCTGGCTGGTATGCTTTGGTTGTAAATCCCACTGTTTGGGGATTACATAGCTACAAGGTAGAGATAAAGGACCAAGTGTCTTGGACTGGTGCAGTTTCTACTGATTGGTTTGATGCTGCAAACTGGACAAGTCCGATTGCGCCAACTGAGCATTATGATGTTTCAATTTCAGCTTCTGCACTTCATCAGCCACTTATAAGTGGAGGAGTTTTAGCAAATGCCAAAACACTTTACATTGAAGCTGGTGCTACCCTTGCTATAAGTAGTGGTGTTTTATCAGTATCTGAAGATATTCATATCGAAGGAAATATGGTAATAAACTCCCCTAACGCGAGGTCACAAGTTACCTGTAATGGAACAGTAAATATAAGTCCAAATGCCACATTAATGGCAACTGATGATTCAAGGTTTAATTGCAAGAATGATTGGTCATCTTCGCCAGGTTCCCAGGTTATGTTTGCTCAGAACTCGGAGCTAAAACTTGGAAGTTACCATCATTCCATTATTTTTAATGGTTCAACCGATTTCAACGTTGTTAATCTAGTCATTAGTAACTACTCAGGGGGGTCGGTTACTTTACATGGTCTTGCAACAGGTGAGATTAATGTATTAGGGAGCTTAGAAATTCATGCTGGATCCACGCTATATTCGGAAACTGATGGAGTGTTAGCTGTAACAAATGTAGTAAATAACGGGATATTTCAAATGCAAAAAGGAAGCTTAAAACTTGTTGGAGGTTTTGGTATCTTCCCTAACAATGCCGGAGACTATTTCCATAATGTAGAAATTGCTACCACCGGTGTTATTACTCTATCTAGAGACCTTACTATAAATGGCGATATCTTAATTAGTTCCGGTTCTTTAAGTCCGGGAGCCAATAGCATTTATATTAAAGGAGATTGGACTAACAATGGCATGTTTGTTAAAGGAAGTAGCAATGTAATCTTCAATGGAACAGAAGCTCAGTATTGTTATGGAGATTTTTTTAATATCCTTACCATTCAAAATGATGTTCATTTTGTAGAGAATTCCACTACGATTATTGATAATTATCAATGGTATTCAGGGGCTTTGCATCTTGATGGGGGAACAGTGCAGATCATGGATCTATTTTCATCAAGCATTACCGGAAAATACGTGATTAACAATGGAGAGATTATTATCATCCAAACATCTGGTTCAGTTAATATGAATGCAGATGTTACGATTCATGGAGGTGAAATGCGGGTATGGGGCACTCACTCAACTAGTTACTGGGCTCAAGATGGAAATGCGCGATTGACAATGACCGGTGGTGTTCTAGATTTCGGGACTAGTGGTATCAATATACCTAATTCACCAAACACTTTGGAATTAGCAATTGATGGTGGCCTTATTCGTACAGCGGGAAACTTTCGGTGTTTAAGACCGGGAGTACACCAAGGATCTGGTGTTATTGAGCTTTCGGGTACAGCAGATACAAATTTTTCAGTTCACCCTCAAAGTTCTATTAATAATCTTCTCATCAATAAGCAAGACCGATCTGGCAATGACCTTTACGTCGACAATGACGAAGAAAGGACAACTTATAACAGCAGAGTCTTTATTACTACTAACAGTAGCATAAGCGGTAATCTATTGCATCAAAATGGTGAACTACTAATAGGAGATGCAACTTTTAATGTTGAAGGAGAAGCTGAGATTATCGGGAAACTGGTTCTAAGTCAAGCTTCATCTAAGTTTATAGTCAAGAGAACCCTTTATTGGAAAAATGATGGAAGTTCAAGGCTCTATGTTGGTACAATAGAGATGCAAAACGGGTTAGATCTGGCATCAACCTCAGTGTTCCAGATGGGCCCAAATGCTAATCTACGGTTTTTTGGGATCAGTTCAGCTCCAGGTGAAAGTTCTGATATTGATGGAAGTATTAATTATTCAAGGATTCAAAATGATGCTGTTGGGACCCGTTTCGGAAACCTGATAATTGATAAAGTTGATTGGACAGATTTTCAGATTGTGGGTAGTCAGATTCTAACAGTTTTAGGAAATATGACAATTATGGGGCAAAGTGAAGTAACACTGGATTCTATCAATATGAACGTTAATGGCAATATGAACAATGGTTCTACTTTGAAATTGGTGAACAACACTAGCTTGGAAGTTAATGGTAATGTTGTTAACAGTTTAGGTTACACCTATATTGGAGGCAATTCTTCTTTGGGTTGTTTAGGTAATTTTGACCATCAACTTGGTACAGAAATGGAAATAGATACCAATGGTTGCTTAAGACTTAGTCGCCCCTATGTCGGAACATATTATAGTTTAGCAGGTTACGTTGCTATCTATGAAACGGCTTGTCTGGAAGTACATCACAATGGATTGCAGATCGCTTCAGATAACATTTTATTAGAGGGTGGAACTATTAAAGTAGGTTGGGCATTTAAAGCTATGAATGCTAATACTTTTGATGGTGGTACAGGTAGAGTGGAATTAACCGGAGCTCGGGCAGGAGACATCCAAATGCACAGCACCAATAGTTTTAATGACTTAGTTATTAATAAGCCTGGTCTTGCTTATGCCACATACCTATCAAGCCAGGTTCAGGTAGAGCGGGATCTGATTATCCAGGGTGGAGTATTGGCCCCAATGAACAACTTGATCCGCGTTCTTCGTGATGTCAAAATCGAAGGTGGTAGGCTTTCAATGCCTAATAGTGGAGATTTTATGCATGTTGGCCGTAACTGGAATAACCAAGCAGGTAGCAGTGCTTTTGAAGAAGGTAACGGAACAGTGCAATTCATTGATACGGGAAACTACAACTCCGTAATAAACAGTGATAATTTTCATAACTTAACTATTGCCAAAGCAGTAGGATATCATGCTGAGTTACCTGAAGGAGCAACTATAGGGGTGAAAGGTAACCTCAATATCGCCTTCCGTAAGCTTATTCTAAGCCCTGCTTCCACCTTGAAAATAAACAACAATGCCAACCTGATAGTTGGATCCAGTGGCCAGTTATATGCAGTGGGTACACCTTCTGAACCTGTAACAATCACAGCCGATAATGGCTTTTACAGTTTCCAGGCAACAAGCGGTTCTCAGCTAAGTGCTCAATACTGTGTATTTGAAAAAATGAATGCAGAGGGGATTAACCTCGCTCTGGGTAGCATCGTAGATACAAATTATCCCTTTAGTTATTGCACTTTTAGAAATGGAGCTAGTGGTGGTACCTTACTAAAAAAATATAACACACAGGGCTTGGTGGTAGAAGAAGCTGTCTTCCCAGCTAACACTTGGAGTGGAGATTACAACGTTTATCACGCTCCCGGAGAAGGACATCTAATCTTCAGAACTGCCACAGGAGAATTTTCAGGAACAGCTTATGAAAACGATTCAGATGACAATATCATTTGGACTTTCTACAGTAATAATCCTTATTGGGCTCATTCACCGGTGCCTGGTAACAATGAAACTGGTGTTGAACCTGCAACGAATATTAGATGGACTTACACTGCTCATCAAAACTTTGCTAACCCTAATGGTTTCATTGTCAAGATGGGAAGTGACCCTAGTATGAATACATACAGTGAGACCTATGTCTCTGGTGGACCTGGAACTTATACAATAACTCCAATGATAGCACTCAGTGCTGGGAATACCTACTATTGGCAAGTGATTCCTACGACTGAGTTACAAGCAAGAAGGGGTGAGTTAACTCTAGAAAACAATAGTCTTACACGTGGCCCTGCAACAAACTGTCCAATCTGGAGCTTCAGCGTTAGCGAAACTCTGGTCAACTCATTCCCTTACTATCAAGATTTTGAAATTGGTCCCGGTGGTTGGTTTGGGGGACTAATAACAGGATCTAATATCTGGGAATGGGGAGACCCAAGTCCAGACCAATTCTTACCATACAGCGATGAAAAAGTATGGGCTACCCATCTAGATCAAAACTATCCACACAATACTAATAGCTGGCTACGTTCTCCCTCTTTGGATTTTAGTCAAGTTACTGCTCCCACTTTTTCAGTCTGGCTGAACCTTAGGACTGAGAACAACTATGATGGCATGATTTTGGAATACTCCACTAATGGAAGCACTTGGGCAAAAGTTACCGGTGATCCAGGTTTTTATAATAATAATAGTGATTCTGGACCTTTGGCAAGCCCAAAGTGGTCTGGAAATATAGGCACTTGGTCTCAATACACTACTGCCATACCAGAATTAGCAAATCAAGCTCAAGCCTATCTCCGTTTCCGTTTTGCTTCTGACCACTCTTTGTCATATCAAGGTATTGCTATTGAAGATGTTGAGATTTGGGATGCTGATTATATCCCAACCTTTGAATGGTCAGAGGATTTCACAGGCTTGTCCTATGGCACTATTCCGGCAGGCTGGCAAAGAGATGTTGCGAATTGGGGTGCAGAGATATATACTAATATCGGAGTCTCAGCTCCTGTAATGCAATTCTTCTGGACTCCTGAATCAACAGGTGATTTATATCTGAAAACTCCTGCTTTAGATACAAGTGAATTTAGTGAACTAACTTTATCTTTTAGGCATAAACTTGATCATCAATATGGGGCTTATAGCTTGAAATTAATCTCAATTGTTGGTTTAAACGAATACCTCTTAAGAGAGTGGGTTAATCCAAACGGACATATTGAGGCAGAAACTGTAAGACAGTCTATCACATGGGCTCAAGGTGCAGGTGCATCTAATTTGCAACTAGCTTGGGTTTTCTCTGGGAATTCAAACCATCTGAATTCCTGGATGATAGATGATGTCTTGCTTAAATCTCCTGGGGAAAGCCCTGGATATGCTGATTCTCCTGCCCCTTATGAGGGAGCGGTTGATGTCCAGTTGAATACTCAATTATCATGGGCTTATACTTCTCAGTATGGACACCCAGATCCAACAGGTTATACCCTTAGAATTGGAAACTCTTCCTCAATGATATCTTATTCTCAAGTTTATATCTCTGGTGGACCAGGTCTTTACACAATAGATAGTCCTATTAGTCTGCAATATGGAAGCACATACTTCTGGCAGGTGATTCCTAGTACCTTTGAAGAATCAAGAGCACTATTAGGAACAAATCCACACGAAATAAATCATCATAAAACAAGCAATGCAAGAAGGAACGATGCTTTTAATAGTCCAATTTGGTCTTTCAGTACCTTGCCTTCACCTCCTATAACCATTTATCCATATTATGAGGATTTCGAAAATGGTTCCGGAGGTTGGACAAGCGGCGCCATTACAGGTAATGATCATTGGGAATTGGGCTGGCCATCTCAAGAAGTAATAAATACTCCTTACGGATCAAATTCTTGGATGACCTATCTTAGCCAAGATTATGAAAATAATGCCAATACTTGGCTTCAATCTCCAATGTATGATTTTAGCAATCTCAATGACCCAAACATCTCCTTAATGCTAAACATTTGGACTGAAGCATCTTATGATGGGATGATTTTAGAATACTCCCTTGATGAAAGCCTTTGGCAACAAGTTCAAGGTGATAGTGGATTCTACAACAATATGAGCCACACAAATCCAAGTCATCCAAATTGGAGTGGAAGAATACCTAATCAAGAGGGGGTCTGGACTCAATTCACTACTAGTTTATCAGCACTGGCTCACCAACCTCAAGTTTGGCTTCGTTTCAGATTCTATTCTGATAATGATTATGGAGCAAGCTATGTTGATGAAGGCATAGCTCTTGATGATATCAGGATTTGGAACACTATTTTACCACCTGCGACAGCTCATACTCCTTATCCTACTAATGGCAGTATTGATGTCCCCGTGGAAAACCATCTGGGCTGGTCATATACTTCTCAGGAAGGATTTACGGATCCGCTACTTTACCATATCAAGTTAGGTACAGATCCAACTATGACAAGCTATGAAAGCAGAATAGTTTGGGGAGGAGTTGGAACACATAGCATATTGCCTTGGCTTGATCTTGTTAATAATGAAACATATTACTGGCAGGTTATTCCATCTGCCAATAGTGATGAGTTTAGGAATATAGAAGGTCCTTCTAAAAAGCTAACCAAGCAGGTAAATGACAAAGTTTCCACACTTAGGGATACAGCAGAAAACTGCCCGATTTGGAGCTTCACTGTTGTAGATGGCTTAGTTATAACCTCCTTCCCATATTTTGAAGATTTCGAGAGTGGAGATGGAGGATTCAAAGGTGGAAGTATCACCGGCCTGAATATTTGGCAACACGGTAGTCCGGCTCAAAGTAGTCTAAACTCTGCTCATAGTGGTAACTTAAGTTGGATGACAAATCTTAGCCAAAACTATATGAATAACTCAAATATATGGCTTCGTTCACCGTTAATTGATCTAAGCGAACTAGATGACCCTATGTTTAGTGTGTGGATTAACCATAAGAGTGAAGTTGATAACGACAGTATGATTCTTGAGGCTAGTATTGACGGAGGCAATAGTTGGCAATATATTGAAGGTGATACTGGTCTATATAACGTTACAAGTCAAATGGGTCCTCTACAAGTCCCTAGATGGAACGGTAATAGTAATGGCTGGACTAAATTCAGCACATCCTTGCTCAGTATTGCCTATAATTCTCAAGTTAGATTGCGTTTTAGGTTTGTGGCAAACAACCTGAATACTGATGAAGGTTTTGCTATAGACGATGTAAGTATTTGGAATCGCGAGTTACCTCTTATTGCTGTAAATCCTGTCTCTTATGATTTTGGAAGGGTAGAAGTGGCAACTAGTTCTAACACTCAATTCTTCGAAATTTCTAATGTGGGTGGAGGAATTCTTTCACTTGATCCACAAGATATTTTACTTACAGGTTTAAATCAAACTAATTTCGAGTTGTTGAATCTTAGTAATCCTGTAGAGTTAAGTAGTGGTCAGACTACTCAGATCGGAATTAATTTCACTCCTGAAAGTGTAGGAAGTAAGCAGGCTATGATTACTATTCAAGCCGGTAACATACCTGCCAGAAGCACTTCTTTACTAAATCAAAGTAAGACAAGGAGCAGAGATGGACAAGTGATTCAAGTTTCTGGTTTCGGATACCAGCTTATAACCGAAAATATCCCTTATTATGAAGGATTCAGTTTAGCTGATGAAGGTGTCTTACCATCTGGTTGGGAGACTAGCCACCCAAATTGGACTGTTAATGGAAGCAGTCAAGCCGGAGCTGTCAGCCCTGAACTGTATTTTAGTTTCGATCCTCATAATGATGGTGAAGTTACTCTGCTCTCACCTATGTTTGACACTTCCGGGCTCCAAGAAATCCAGCTTACCTTTAAACATAAAGTTGAGTATATTGACCAAAGCTTTGACCTCAAACTTTTCTCTATGGTTGGAACAAATAGCTATCTAATCGAAGAATGGTTAAATATTGATGCTGATATCGTTAGTCAAACTCTTAACTATCAATTAACTTTTGAGAGTCATGGAGTTGGAGCTGATAACCTACGTTTAGCATTTATCTTTGATGGAAATAGTCATAACATCAGTGGTTGGTATATAGATGATATCATTATGGGGGGAGAAAATGCTTCGGTAATTACTCAGAATGCCTCTAATGTAACACAATATACAAGCCAACTAAATGCTCAAATTATTTCTGATGGGGATCTTCCCATATTGGGAAAAGGATTTTTCTTTGGGACCGATCCTGATCCTTTAACTGAAGGTATTCAGATAAGTTCTGATTCTACAGGGAATGATTTCTCAACTTTAGTCCAAGAACTTGAACCTGCAAGTCAGTATTTTTATCTAGCCTATGCAGACAATCCAAGAGGTAGAGCTTGGGGAGATGTGGTATCATTTAATACCATAGGACCTGAGCTAACTATCTCACATACTGCCTTACCTGATTTTGGTCCTGTTCTTATCAATTCAATATCTCTTGCTCAGAGCTTTACAATCTCTGCTGCTTATTTGCTTGATAACGTCTTAATCACTGCTCCGGAAGGATTTAGTCTGGAATTAGATGCTCGACTAACCACAAGCCGACAAACAAACCAAATTATGCTAGAGCCTCAAGATGGAAACATTGCTGAAACTATTATCAATGTTTACTTCCATCCTATTGATCTAACTACTTATTCAGGGAATATTAGCCTTGAAACAAGTCTGGCTAATCCTGAATATATTGCCCTTAGTGGATCAGGCATAGCACTACCTTCGATTACTACCCAGCTTGTAAGCGATATAGGTCCTACTTCTGCCAGAGTTGGTGGAAATATCTCCGCTGATGGAAATAGTAGTATCACTCAAGCAGGTATTTGCTGGAGCGAAAATCCTTTACCTACAATTGACGACTATATTGATACAATCAGTCCTCTTGTCTGGGATTACTCTTTATGGATGGAAGAATTGAACCCTAATACAAACTATTATGTAAGGGCATTCGCCATAAACCAAGCAGGAATAACCTATGGTAACCAAGTCTCATTCACCACTGAGATGATGAGTTTATCTGCTCCTCAAAACCTGAATATAGTAATCTCGGAAGGGTTGGTTTCTTTAACATGGACTGCAGTACCAAATGCAATATCTTACAAGATTTATCGCAGTTCAGATCCTTATGCAACTGATTGGGGTTCTCCAATCGCCACCACTACAGACCCTACTTGGACAGGAATAGAAGAATATCAACGTAGTTTCTACAAAGTCAAAGCTTCTAACGAAGTCCTAAAATAACTCTTATGATGTGAAAGAAGGGGAAGCTAAAAACTTCCCCTTCATTTTCGGGTTAAAGTCTTTTTATAATTACAAATTCTCTATTTTCTTCAAAGGTCTCGGCGCAGTTCCCGGAGTAACACCATCTCCTGAGATATAACCTAAAACTGCCTTACCTTTAGGGTTTCCCTCAGCATCTGTTTTGAAGAATTCAACTGGGATTCTTACAGCTTTTCCATCAATTTCTAAGATGTCATTGCCTTCAGAATCAACTTCAAAAGGATTAATATCCAACCAGCATAAGCCGATAGCTGCCAGACCATCTTGACCATTAACAGAGCCTCTCTTAGAACCGATAAACTCGCGTTTCTCTTGACTGACATTTGGTGAGTTTATACTTGAAGTACAGATACCAACTCTTTTTCCAGCCAAGAATACATCTCTATCTACTACGATACCTTCAGAGATTACTAAAACCATTTTGCGAGTGCATCCCTCATCTATAACTTTCATTATAGCTTCTTTACCTACAAAATACTCTTTGTTTAAATCAAAAGCAGCGTTGAAAAGCGGTGCGTTTACCGGAGACCATTCAGGTTTGTATTCTTGTCCCATTAAAGGAAGTCCTACATTGCCCGCAGAAAGTCTATTCTCGTCTCTTCCACCTAAACCTACTAATAATCCACCTAATTCTACAGCTTTTTCGATTATGCGTTTATACTGCTCTACAGCTACTTTAGCTGGAACATATAATTCCCATCCCCATCTATTGGTGTAGCCTGTTCTACTAATAAAATAATGTTGGCCTTCATAATCAAATTCATTAAAAGTAAAAAATCCCATGTTCTTGTCAGGATTACTTCTATTTCTTAAAACATCTTTTCCATATAATTCGCTGATTAGTTTATAAGAGTATGGCCCTTGGACATCTATCTTGGCTAAATCAGCTGAAATATCTTCAACTATTACATCTTCATCATCTTTTTTATAGTTAAGAATTCTATCTGCATCTGAGATTACTTGGACTTCATGACCATGATCAATACCTCTTCCGGTTAAATCATGTCCGGCATTAATAACTAAGATAAATTCTTCTTCTGTAACTCTCATAATGATAAGATCATCTTGAACTCCACCCTCTTCATTTAAGAGAAGAGTGTATTTGCACTGTCCAATCTTCATTGATGCAACATTGGCCGGAAGGGTTCTGTCCAATAAAGCTACACTGTCCTTTCCTGTAAATCTAACTTGAGCCATGTGGTCAATATTATAAACTGCAACTTTTTCTACAGCTTGAGCTTCTTCAATTACTGATGTTAAGTAATTAACAGCCATATCATACTGTCCAAAATTACTCTTCTTCATTGATGTCATTTCTCTATTTAATTTTTTAGCAAGAAAGGGCATATACCATTGTTCTTCAACTTCGCTTAGTATTGTTTTACGAGGTTGAGTAGGAAAATCAAAACCAATTTTACTCATTTGTTTATCCTCTAATATTATTTTTAGTTATTAGTTTTTTTTATTATGAATTTTGTAAAGAAAAATTTGCTAAAGGTGTTAATCATAGGATGATTATAAAGATTTTAATTCTTTTTATTGACATCAAACAAGGTATATTCATACTAAAATAAAGGAAAGAAAGTTATGAATATAAGAGTGATATGTCCGGGAAAAACCAAGCAAAAGTTTATTGAAGAGGGGATAGCTGAATATACAAAAAGGTTATCTTCCTTCTGCAAGTTAGAGATAATCGAAACCGCAGATGTTAAATTATCCTCTTCGAATAATATTGAAATAGTTAAGCAAAAAGAAGCAGAAATAATTGGTAAATATCTTAAAAATGATAATTTTATTATTGGCTTAGATGAACATGGTAAGCTCTTTACTTCTGTCGATTTTGCAGGATTTATTGACAATTTAAGGGGAAGCAGAAATATTGACTTCTTAATAGGTGGAGTTTATGGTTTAGCTGATGAATTAAGGCAGAGAGCTGATTTACTGCTTAGTTTTTCTAAGATGACCTTTACCCATCGGATGATAAGGATGCTTTTAGTAGAGCAACTTTATCGTAGTTTTTGTATTTTAAATGGTAAGAAATATCATTATTAAAAGAGGTGATTATGAGTGAGACAGTAATGTTAGCTGTTGAATTTCTTTGGAAGGGGATGCTGGGTATTTTTGCTTTTATGTTTCTTTTCTATGGGATTATAACCGGCTTAGATAGAATATTTGTTAAGAAAGCAAAAGGAAAAAATAATTAAAATGAATAATCAAGAGATTTTCTTTACATATCTTGAAAATAACTTTTCTGAGAGAAGTGAGGAACTTAAAACTAAATTTGAACAATATTATGACGTATTGGTTGAAGCTAATGCTAAAATTAATCTTTTCTCAAGAAAGATGCCTTTAGAGGAGATTTGGACAACCCATTTTTATGATTCGCTACTTCCACATAAATTAATAGATAAGAAGAAGAAGAGGATCTTAGATTTTGGCACAGGGGGAGGATTGCCGGGTATCCCTATGGCGATTATTTTCCCGGAAATGCAGGTTAATCTTTTAGATGGAACTAAGAAGAAGATTATGGTAATTGATGAGATGATAGAAATTCTTGAACTCGCAAATGTTAATACCCTTTGGACAAGAATCGAAGAGTATAATACAATCAATAAATATGACTACATTATTAGTCGTTCTGTCAAAATTATCCCCCAATTCAAACAACCACTAATGAATATTCTTGCTCCCAAAGGGAAAGTCATTCTCTATAAAAGTAAGATCTTAGATGATGTGGTGCAGTTTGATAACTATAAAATACATAACTTTAGCAATGAAATATTAGGTACGAGGAACATCGTTGAGATAAATTATGAATAGAATAATTTCAATAGTAAATCAAAAAGGTGGTGTAGGTAAAACCACAACAGCTATGAATTTAGCTGCAGGATTAGCTGTTTTGGAGAAGAAGACTCTCCTAATAGACTTAGATCCACAAGGGAATTCAAGTAGTGGCTTAGGGATTAACAAAAATGATATTGAAAAACATATCTATCAAGTGATTATCGGTAAAGCTGAGATAGGGGATACCATTCTAGCTACCTCTATGGATAATTTAGAGATAATCCCGGCAAATATCAATCTTACCGGAGCTGAAATTGAGCTGGTCAAGGAGTTCGCCAGAGAACAAAAACTAAAGGAAGCCCTGAAAAGTATTAAAGATAAATATGAATATATTATAATAGACTGTCCACCCTCTTTAGGGCTTTTATCTGTCAATGCCTTAACAGCATGTACAGATGTAATAATCCCCATTCAATGTGAATATTTCGCTCTTGAAGGGGTTAGTCAATTACTAAATACTATCCGTTTGATTCAGCAAAATCTAAATCCTAACTTGAATATCTTTGGGATTCTTCTAACAATGTATGATAAAAGACTTAATTTAGCTAATCAAGTTGTTTCTGAAGTAAAGCGTTACTTCAAGGAACAGGTCTTTGAAACTATGATATATCGTAATGTAAAACTATGCGAAGCCCCAAGTTATGGGAAATCAATTTTTGAATATGATATTAAATCAGTAGGTTCTCAAAATTATCTGGAATTAGCTTCAGAGGTGGTAAAAAAATGAGTTTTGAATTAGGTCGCGGATTAGATTCTTTAATCTCCAAACTTCCTGAATCAACCAGTACTGAAACAGGAATTACTACTGTCAAAATTGAGTTTATTCATCCAAACAGGCTACAACCGAGAAAGCTCTTTGATCGTGAAAAATTAGAAGAGCTGGCCAACTCTATCAGAGAAAATGGGATAATCCAGCCTATCATCGTTACAAAAAGTATAGATGAAGAAGGTTATGAACTTGTGGCAGGAGAAAGAAGATTAGAAGCCTCTAAATTAGCAGGCTTTGATGAAATCCCGGTTATCATTAGATCAATTTCTCCCAAAGAAAAATTACTCTATGCTATTATCGAAAATGTACAACGTGAAGATTTGAACGCTATCGAAGAAGCTTTAGCCTATAATCAACTAATTAATGATTTTGGCATGTCTCAAGCTCAAGTAGCTGAGATGATGGGGAAAGATAGATCTACCATAACCAACACTTTGAGAATGCTTAAACTAACACCTCCAGTCCAGAAGCTTTTGCTCAATAACGATATCTCAGCCGGCCATTGTCGGGCTATTCTCCAACTTCCGGACCAGGATCAAACCACATTTGCTGAGAAGATAGTCAAGGATTCTCTCTCAGTCAGAAATGCAGAAGAGTTAGCAAAAACTTGGCAAAATAAGACTAAAGCAAAAAAACTTACTTCTCAGAGAAGAAAAGATGTGGAAAACGTTCTAAAAGAACAGCTTAATCTTAAAGTTAAAGTGGAAGAGAAAAACGGTAAGGGTAAAGTTCTTATTCAATACAATAATGAAGATGAACTAAACCGGTTGTTAAAAACTCTGGAAACTAATAAATAATGTTTAAAAAATATGATGGATTTGACCCCACCCTGTTAAAATACTTAAGCCTTATAACCCAATTAGGTTTATCTATGATTAGTTCAATCGTTATATTTTTATTGATTGGACGCTGGATTGATAAATTGCTTCAAACAGCTAATTTGTTTTTAATTATCGGAATAATTAGTGGAATAATTAGTGGTATCTTAACTAATTACATGCTTTTACGGAAATTTTATGGAAATAAATAAATACACTCGTAAAATTATTCAAATAATTATCTTGACAAATATTCCCCTGGTTATATCGATATTTATATCTAATAAAGCATGGGTTAGTTATAGTTATATTTTAGGTTCAGTAGCAAGTGCAGGTAATTTTATCTGGCATAGCTATGTTGTGCTAAATGCACTGTCAATGAACGAAAATGCGACTAAACTAAGAGTAGTTAAAGGATTTTATTTACGCTATGTCGTATTTGTCCTTTATGCTTTCATTATAGCCTTTGTGTTCAAGAATCAGATTGATATAATCTGGTTTGGATTTGGATTATTATCTGCCCAGATATCTATCTATTTAGATACTATTTGGAATATAATAAAAAAATACTTAAGAATCGAGTAAACTATGACAAAAAAGAAAATTATTTTAATTGCTATCGGAATTGTCTTTGCTGTTGAGCTTGTACTCTCATTCTATCTAAATTTCAGTTTAAATATTGGCACTAATCCCGAAACAGGGAAGTTCGGTCTATATTTTACTGAAGAGGTAGTTCCTATGCAGGACAAGATTAATGAGGAGACTCAACCCGATCAGTATTTAATGGATTCTGAAGTAGTTACTAAGTACAAAGCTGATAATCCGGACTGGACTATCGCTAATGTTATCGAAAAAATTGAATCAACTCAAGCTGAGGAGGATTTAGAGCATATTAAAGAACATCTACCTTGGGGTAGCACTTCTGTTTATCTCTTCTTCCATAAATTCCTTGGTGATGGGAAAACTATTAATGCTATTCGCATGATTCGCATGATGTTTATAGTTGATTTAATCCTCATAATCTTAGCCCTTATGGTCCGCAGAAAGATTCAGTTTAAACCAGGTAAACTACAAGTCGCCACTGAGTGGATTTACGATTCTTTTGAAGGTTTAGTTGGTGAATCTCTAGGTAAAGAGAATAAACACTTTACCCCATACCTGTTAACACTTTTCCTTTTTATCTGGATTAGTAACATGATTGGGTTAGTTCCTATCCCGGGAATAAGTGAGCCAACTAGGAATTTAAATGTCACAATCGGTCTTGGTATCATTGCCATTATAGTCGTACAATACAACGCTATTAAGAAGAAAGGTTTGTGGACTCATCTAAAGAGTTTCGCTGAACCAATGTTCTTTTTAGCTCCCCTCAATATCATTGGTGAACTATCAAAAGTAGTCTCTATTGCTTTCCGTCTTTTCGGTAATATTATGGGTGGAGCTATTATTATCTTAGTGGTGTCTGAATTGGTTCGATATATTATGGTGCCAATCGTATTATCAGGGTTCTTCGGACTCTTTGCAGGGTCAGTGCAAGCATTTGTTTTCACAATGTTAGCCATGAGTTACCTTGCAGTTGAAATTAATACAGAAGAGTAGGAGGATAAGATGATGCAAGCAGATAGTTTTTTACTAATCAGTGCCTACTTAGGTGCTGCATTAAGTACAGGTTTAGCTTCAATCAGTGCCGGAATTGGTGAAGGCTATGCTGCCGGTGAAGCAGCAAAAGCCCTTGCAAAACAACCAAAATCCGGAGATGGTCTTCTTAGAACTATGCTCATTAGTCAAGCTGTTACTGAAACAGGGGCTATCTTTGGCTTAGTTATTTCTCTCCTTTTAATTTTTGGAGGAGCAGGACATATAGCCGGGAGCTGGTTCAAAGTCGGAGCTCTCTTAGCTGCCGGATTATCCATGGGATTGGGTAGTATCGGACCCGGATTTGGAGCCGGTTATACCGGAGGGCAAGCCTGTAGTGTGATTTCCAGACTTCCAAAAGAATCAAACAGAGTAACCACAAATATGTTAATCGGTCAAGCTTTGGCACAAACTGATGCAATTTTTGCTTTAGTTGTGTCCTTACTTCTATTATATAGTGTTCCTAACCCTACCGCTTCAACTACTCTTGGACATTTTGTAGTTAAGATTTCTGCCTTTCTAGGAGCTTCAATAGCTATTGGAATTGGTACAATGGGACCAGGGATGGGTATTGGATTTGTAACAGGAAGAGCCTCTAATATGTTGGGTAGATTCCCACGTGAAAGAGGTGCTATCTCTAGAACAATGTTCTTAGGTGCTGCTGTTTCAGAATCTACTGCTATTTATGCATTAGTAATAGCCTTTTTGTTAATTTTCTTCTCATAATGAGAATACAAATATAAAAATAAAATAAAAATCCGTTGGAGGAAAAATGGATCTTAATCAAGCAATAGTAAAGGCTGCAGCTTTGTTAGGCGCAGGAATCGCAATGGGAATCGGTGCTTTAGGACCAGGACTTGGTGAAGGTTTCACAGCAGGAAAGGCATGTGAAGGTATTGCAAGAACTCCAGAAAACGCAGGTTTAATTACCAGAACAATGCTTATCGGTCAGGCTGTATCTGAATCAACAGGTATCTATTCTTTAGTGGTAGCATTATTATTAATATTTACTGCTTAATTCTCAAGATAATGGAGAAAAAATGATTAGTATAGATATCTCAATGGTAGTAGTAATGATAAACTTTCTACTTCTCATGTTTATCTTAAAAATTGTTCTTTATAAACCAATTAAAGATATGCTTAATGAAAGAGAAAGTAAAGTTGCTGCTGATATTGATGATGCCAATAAATCAAAGGAAGAGGCTAAGAAATTGGTCTTGACCAAAGAAGAAGAGTATAAACAAGCTGTCTTGGAGGCAAGAAAGTTACGGGATAAAATCAGAAAGGAAGCTGAATTTGACGCAGAGAAGATTCTTCAGCAGGCCTATGAGAACCGTAAGTCAATAGTTTCCGAAACAGAAGACCAGCTTGTTCATGAGAAAAAGAAGGTAGAGCAACAGCTTCGAGCTGAGTTAGCCGGACTAGTCTCAAGATTGACTGGTATGGTATTAGCTCAGAAGATTGATTCTGACAAAGATTTAGAGCTTATAAACTCTATCATCGATGCTCGGAGTGAATAATGAAAGATACTAAGGCTGCAGAACGCTATGCTAACGGCTTTATAGATGCATTTCAAACAGATGATTTGCCAGAGCTTTTAGTAGAGGTTAGAGTTCTCAAAGAAGTATTGCATGTTGAACCTGAAATCTCAGAAATACTCGCGTCCCACGTAATCAAAGAGAAGGATAAATTATCTATTTTGGACCCCTTCTCAACTGAAAGTAAATTCAGTGATTATTGGCAAAACCTAATTAAGTTATTGTCTGAAAAGAATAGATTAAACCTTATCGATGAAATTATCTATTTCTTGGAACAATACATATTACGGGAATTAAACATAGTGAAAATTACGATAAATACCGCTCATGAACTGGCAGGAGAGATGAAAGAGAAAATTGTTAACTTCCTATCTGATAAGATTAAGAAAGAAGTTGAATCCTCTTTTGTTGTTGACCCTGAAGTCCTAGGTGGATTTATTGCTGAATCAGATAACTTCATTGTCGATTCTTCAGTAAAACGAAGCTTAGAGCAATTCAGGCTAAGCTTAATTAAAATGTAAGGAATTAAATATGATAAGACCTGAAGAAATTAGTTCAATAATAAGAGATAGAATAAAGAAGTTTACCTTAGACCAAGATATTGCCGAAACAGGCAAAGTTATTCAAGTTGGTGATGGTATTGCTCGTGTATATGGCTTGAAAAATGTGATGTACAATGAGATGTTGCTCTTCCCTAATGATGTCTTTGGAATGGCTCTTAACTTGGAAGAGGATAGCGTCGGTTGTGTCTTATTCGGCGATACTACCAAAGTTAAAGAGGGCGATATTGCCAAAAGAACTAAAAGAATCTTGGAAGTTCCGGTAGGTGAAGCCTTGCTGGGAAGAGTTGTTAATACTCTTGGACAACCTTTAGATGGTAAAGGTGAGATTAAGCAGACTGAATTCTACGAAATGGAAAGAAAAGCCCTAGGTGTTATTGCCCGTCAGCCTGTGGTAGAACCTCTTCAAACCGGAATCAAAGCTATAGACTCGATGATTCCTATCGGTAGAGGACAACGTGAATTAATTATCGGTGATAGACAAACTGGTAAAACTGCTATTGCCTTAGATACTATTATAAACCAAAAAGGTAAAGATGTTTTTTGTATTTATGTAGCAATTGGACAAAAAGAGTCCTCAGTTGCTAAATTCGTAAGAACTCTAGAAGAGTACGGTGCTATGGCATATACAACAGTTGTTATGGCAGGCTCAAGTGAACCACCCGCAATGCAGTATATGGCTCCTTATGCCGGTTGCTCCATAGGTGAATATTTCAGAGATAATGGCAAACATGCCTTAATTATTTACGATGATCTCTCCAAACATGCTGTTGCTTACCGTGAGATTTCCCTTCTCTTGAGAAGACCACCGGGACGCGAAGCCTATCCGGGTGATGTTTTCTATCTTCACTCCAGACTTTTGGAAAGAGCATCTAAACTCAGCGATAAGTTGGGTGGTGGTTCATTAACAGCTCTCCCTATTATCGAAACCAAAGCAGAAGATATCTCAGCCTATATTCCTACTAACGTGATTTCTATTACAGACGGACAGATCTATCTTTCTAGTAGATTATTTTATTCAGGTAGAAGACCTGCTATTAATGCCGGACTCTCTGTATCACGTGTGGGTGGTGCTGCTCAAATTAAAGCTATGAAACAAGTTGTGGGGCAGCTAAGATTCGCTCTAGCTCAATATACAGAACTTGAATCATTTGCTAAGTTTGGCTCAGATTTAGATAAAGCTACCCTGGCTCAATTAAGAAGAGGACAATCAATTGTTGAGATTCTTAAACAAGGTCAGTTCTCTCCTCTCTCTGTTCAACAGCAGATTATGATTATCTTTATGGCTAATGAAGGCTATTTGGATGAATTCGAAATTGACAAGATTGAAGAGATTGAAAAAGAACTTTATATAACCTTAGATACTGAATTTAAAGACTTTACCAAATCTCTTGCTGATGGTGGAATAACAGATGAGAAGAAAGCTAAAATGGCTGAAATCTGTGAGCACGTCGCCATGAAATTTAGAAGTTAAGTAGAAGGTTAAGATGGCAAATATTAAAGACCTGAAGCAAAGAATTTCTAGTATTACTAACACTCGTCAGATCACTAATGCGATGAAGATGGTTGCTGCTGCTAAACTACGTAAAGCCCAAGCAAGTGCTGTAAATCTACGCCCTTATGCTGATGAAACTGCCAAGATGATTCAGACTTTGCGTGCTAAACAGACAATTATTGATCATCCATTTTTATCTCTAAGACCTAAAAAAGAGAAGATTCTATTAGTTGTTCTGACAGGTGATAAAGGTCTTTGCGGTTCATTTAACTCTCAAATTCTCAAGAAAACAGAAAGCTTCTTAAAAAAACATCCAAATTGTGATATTATCTCAATTGGCAAAAAAGGTAATGATTTCTTCAAAAAGCATAAAGCTAATGTGATTGATACTTTCACAGGTATCTTCCAAGAATTAAATCATAAGCTCATTACCGAGATTGCCCAAGAACTAGAGCATAAATATCTTAATGAAGATTATAAAGAAGTAGTCTTTATCTATAATGCTTTTAAATCTGCGATTGAAAGCGAAATTGTTCATAAAACTATTCTTCCTGTTGCTAATAACGATGAGTTAGAGGTTAAAAAACTGGAATACTTGTATGAACCTGATGAAGATACTATTATTGAAGAATTAGTGAACAAATATACATTTATTGAAGTTAAGAGAGCTTTAGCCGAGTCCTTCGCTGCTGAGAATGCTTCCAGAATGACGGCTATGGATAATGCTACAGAAAATGCTTCTGAGCTTATCAATACTCTCTCTTTAGAATATAATAGAGAACGACAAGCTTCCATCACCACCGAGATTATTGAAGTCTCTTCAGGTGCTGAAGCTATTAATAATTAACAAAAAGGGGAAATTATGACTGAAGGCAAAGTTATTCAGGTTATTGGACCCGTTATCGACGTTGAGTTTCCTGAAAATAAACTTCCTAAAATATATAATGCTCTCATCATAAAACAAGAGAAAAAAGACCTTGTCTTAGAAGTTCAACAGCACCTAGGTGAAAATAAAGTAAGAGCTGTGGCAATGGACTCCTCTGAGGGAATCAGTCGTGGTATGATTGCTACTGATACCGGTGCTCCTATCTCAGTTCCTGTGGGAGAAGAAGTCTTAGGTCGAATTATTAACATTACCGGCGATCCTATTGATGAACAAGGCCCTATTAACGCCAAAGAACGCTGGCCTATTCACAGAGTATCTCCAAGATTTGAAGACCTGTCTGCAGAAGAAGAAATCCTGGAAACCGGTCTCAAAGTTATTGATCTTATTGAACCATACTCTAAAGGTGGGAAGATTGGTCTCTTTGGTGGTGCCGGTGTGGGTAAAACTGTTCTTATTCAAGAACTTATTAGAAATATAGCTACCGAACACGGTGGATTCTCTGTCTTTGCCGGTGTGGGTGAAAGAACTCGTGAAGGTAATGACTTATGGTTAGAAATGACTGAGTCAGGGGTTATTAATAAAACTGCTATGATTTTTGGTCAGATGAATGAACCACCGGGAGCTCGTTTACGTGTTGGACTTACAGGTCTTACCGTGGCTGAATACTTCCGTGAAGTATCTAAGAAAGATGTACTTCTCTTTATTGATAACATCTTCCGTTTCACTCAAGCCGGTTCTGAACTTTCAGCATTGCTTGGTCGTATGCCATCTGCTGTTGGTTACCAACCTACTCTCGCTTCTGAAATGGGTGCCTTGCAAGAACGTATCGCTTCTACTAAAGATGGTTCTATTACCTCTGTTCAAGCTGTTTATGTCCCTGCTGATGACTTTACAGATCCAGCTCCTGCAACAACCTTCTCTCATCTTGATGCTTCTACTTTCTTATCCAGAAAGATTGTGGAAAAAGGTATCTATCCTGCTGTTGATCCACTTCAATCAACCAGTAGAATGCTAGACCCTAAGATCGTAGGTTTGGAACACTATAACACTGCTCGTGAAACCCAAAGAATCATTCAAAAATATATCGATCTTCAAGATATTATCGCAATTATGGGTATGGATGAACTCTCTGATGAAGATAAAATTACTGTTAACAGAGCTCGTAAATTAGAAAGATTCTTCTCACAACCTTTCTTCGTGGCTGAACAATTTACCAATACTCCAGGCCAATATGTCCCGCTTAAAAAGACTATTGAAGGCTTTAAGACTATTCTTAATGGCGATTGTGATACCTGGCCGGAACAAGCTTTCTTGTTAGTAGGTACTATTGAACAAGCCGAAGAGAAAATGCATAAGTTGAATAAAGATGATAAACGTTAAAGTTATTCTCCCTAGTGGTATCAAGATTGATCAAGAGTGTGATAGCTGTATTATTCCCGGCGTAGATGGTGATTTTGCTGTCTTAGAAGGACACACTGCTTTTATTACCAAAATAAGACCAGGCCTAGTAACCATTGATGTGAAAAAACAAAGCACTGATTATGCTATCCATGATGGCTTTGTTACAGTTGAAGATAATAAAGTAACTATCGTATCTGAACGCATTGAAAAAGCTGATGAAATTGATAAAAATAGAGCAGAACAAGCAATGAAAAGAGCTAAAGAAAGATTAGCTCAAACCAATAATTCTGAAATCGACTTCAGAAGAGCTGAATCCGCTCTCAAACGTGCAATTACTAGGATTAGAACTTCTAATTAATAGAAATATCAAATATAGAGCTCCCTACATAGTGGGGAGCTTTTTTTACCACACTAACGAAATTCTCCCCGTCTCCCTTTCTCCCCGTCTCCCTTTCTCCCCGTCTTTTCGCGACTAGCGAAAAAATTAATCTCCCAATTGCGCTTTATAGCAAATACTACTTGACAAAATAAGCAAATTGCTTATTATATCTCAAAAATAAGAATGATGTAAATCAGAGGAGTAAATATGTTAAAGACAGATGTATTAGTGATTGGAAGTTCTGCCGGTGGAATGGTAGCTGCTGTTACAGGTAAGAGAATTAACCCGGATAAGAAGTTTACTGTAGTTACTATTAATGAGAAAACATTAGTACCATGTGGTATCCCTTATGTGTTTGGAACACTTGGTACTACTAACAAGAATATTATCCCGGTAGCCGAGAACTTTGCTAAGATGGGAATTGAGTTTATTAATGATGAAGTACTCGAAATTATTAAAGAAGAGAAGAAAGTATTATTAAAAAATGGCCAAGATATTGCTTTTGATAAGCTTATTATTGCAACCGGTTCTTTGCCTTTTAAGCCACTATGGTTAAAAGGAGCTGATTTTAACAATGTCTATGCTGTTCCTAAAAATAAGATTTATTTAGATGCCATGCAAGAAAAGTTAGAGCAGGCAGATAAGATTGTGGTAATCGGAGCCGGTTTTATTGGTGTTGAAATGTCTGATGAGCTTCATAAAGCTGGCAAAGATGTTACTTTATTAGAGAGATTACCAAATATTCTTAGTCTTGCTTTCGATGCTGATATTTCTGACAGAGCTGAAGTTATTCTCAAAGATAATGGAGTTAAAGTTTTAACTAATACTACAGTTAAAGAAATTACCGGTTTAGATAGGGCTGATGGAGTCTTGTTAGATGATGGGACTAAAATAGATGCCGATGCTGTAATTCTTTCCATGGGTTATAAACCCAATAGCGAATTGGCTATAAAAGCTCATTTAGGGATTAACGATGCCGGATTTATTAAAGTTGATGAATATATGAGAACTTCTCATTCTGATATTTTTGCTGTAGGTGATTGTGCTGAGAAGAAGCATTTCATTACCGGAGAATCAGTGCCTATGATGTTAGCTTCAACAGCATGTGCTGAAGCTAGATTAGTAGGTTTGAATCTTTTTGGTATTTCAGCTATTAAGACCTTTACCGGAACAATTTCTATTTTCTCAACTGCTTTAGGGAGTAGGGGTTTTGGTGTTGCGGGAATTACCGAAAAGGAAGCAAAAGCTATTGGAATAAACTATGTATGTGGTTCTTTTGAAGGTGCTGATAGACATCCTGCAAGTTTAGCAGATACTCAAAAACAATTTGTTAAATTTATAGTTGCTAAAGACTCAGGTGTTATATTGGGTGGTGAAGTTGCCGGAGGTTTATCTACCGGTGAACTTACTAACACTATTGGAATGATGATCCAAAACAGAATGAACATAAGCAGCTTACTTACTGCACAGGTTGGCTCACATCCACTAATGACAGCTTCTCCAGCGGGTTTCCCTCTAATTAAAGCAGCAGAAATGGCTGTTTATAATATGCTAAAGAAGTAAAACTTATACGCGAAACCCCGGGTATCAACTATCCGGGGTTTCGCCCGAATAATTAATCAAAAACTTTCTTATGTCTTTGCAGAGGGGTGATAAACATCAAATTTGCTTGATCTTTAGAATCAAGAGTTAGATCTGAAGTCTGATTCCCAGGCTCATCATTCTCTGGTTTGAAAGCTGCTCTATTCATAATCAAGGCTGTTTGAATTCTTATCTCCAAATTTGGGAAATAAAGATCCGAAGTAGCATACTTCTCCCAACTTTTACTTACCTCTTGATTAATTGTTGAAATCAACTCAAGGGTGATATTGTTCTTAATCTGAGAAAAATCAATTTGATTATTTAGTAAATTATTTCTAATCAGCCGATAGACTAATATTTTCAGCAAATCACCCTCATCTTGGCATCCTTCTATCTCTTGCCGACTGATAAAAATATACTTGCCGATAAAATAGGGGACTTCTTTCTTGCTTTCTAATACTATTGCTTGATATTCATTTTTTTCATCTATCAAAGATAGCATCAAGTTAAGATATTTTTGAGCATCAGCTTGGGGGTTAATATAATTTTTAACTTCTGTAGAGATGAGATAGTCCAAATCAGCTTGAATAAGAGGCCAATGCTTATTAAAATCAGATGATAAACCTAAGGGATAGGGTGGTAGAATAGCCCTGTTGTTGGAAATAATTTGTTGATAATTAGGGGAAGTGGCTTTATGAAATCTGACTATCTCATCCTTACTCAAAGTTAAATCTTGAAGAGAAGTTCTTTCCTGCATTATTTTTTCATCCTTGTCTTTTTCTCTAGACCCAAAAAAGAAGTGAGAACAACCTGATAAACACAGCATAATACACAATACTAATAATAAAAATTTCATCTTATCCTCTCAATTTCCTTAATTCTTCCTAAGATATGCTCATAGAGGGTTGAATTATCTATGAATTGCTCTATTACCCCAGTCTCTAAAAGAAAGAAAAACTCCTCTTCTAAGGTATGATAAGTGATTTTCTTACTTATGCTCATTTTATTTTTGAAATCTAAATACCAGTCTTTGTATCTCTGATATGATTCTAATAATCTTCTAATATCTTGATGATTTCTGTACCTATGTTTTAAATGCTTTAAATAGATATAGACTACTTCATAGATGGGAAATCTATCTTTATATATTTGATAAGGAATCGAATCATTCAAACCTCTCTTTTCCATCTGCTGATATACCCGTGCATAAAAGGGATTTGAAAACTCTCGTAGGGGAGAGCCTGAAGTGAAATCTCTACTATACATTTTCTCATAAATCTCAAGATATTGAGGATAATTTTCTTTTAGAATATTCATAAAGATTGTCTTATTTTTCCCGGGTCGTAAGGTTAATCCTCCAGGCAAAACAAAACTTGCTTTTAATGATGAGTATGAATCAAACAATCTCTCTAAATCAACTGCATTATCGACTATCTGTGGGAGAATGGGCATAGCCGTAATACCGATGGCGATTCCCCGGTCTTTGAGTATTTTAAGAGAGTTTACCCTCTCCTCTATAGAAGAAGCATTTGGCTCAATAATCTTGCGATGAGTGTCATCAGGGAATGTTAAAGAAGAAGATACTGTTACTCCTGCCACCTGATTTAACTCAGTCAGTAAGTCAAGATCTCGTAATATATTAGCAGATTTAGTGATGATAAAAAGTGGATACCTATACTTGATTAAAACTTTGAGAGTCTCTGTCATAATCTTTTCATCTAATTCACAAGGTTGATAAGCATCCGAAATGCCAGAACCTACTAAAATTACTCCCCAATCTCGCTCTTTTGCCAGATCTTGGTCTAACTGCTCAGCTGTATTTCTGCGAACAACTATATCCTTCTCAAAATCACCCTCAACATAATAACACTCTGCTCTACCATCACAGTATTTACAACCATGCTGGCAGGCCATATAGGGTGAAAAGGAATACTTGCTCACGAAATAGGTGTCTAAATGAGAACCTTTTCTTAAGACCTTCTTTACTTCTTTATAATGCTTTCTTATCATGAATTAATAAAAGAATAGCAGTAGCTTTCTGTCAATGAGAAAAAGTCTTATTTTCTATGTAATCAAAAATTTAGCTTTACTCTTTATGTTTGATTTTAACTGTTTACTTCATCAAGATAATTTTCTTTATGTCAAATGTATCAGGAGTTTTCATACGGCTAAAATAGATACCTGAGGGTAATCTTACATCATTATCGCTAAGACCATTCCAAACAATTTTATGATGACCCTGTTCTTTAATTCCTAAATCAAAAAGTTTTACTAATTGACCTTTTAGATTGAAAATCTCAATGGTAACCTGTGATTTTGATTCTAGTGAATAGCTTAATGTCGTTGTTGGGTTACTTGGGTTTGGATAAATAGAGGTAAAACCTGTTATCACTGGAGGAACTATGGTGTTATCAAGGTTATCATTATCAATTTCTATGAAAGATGGTCCATAGTAAGATGAGCTGCCATCATAATCTATCATTTTGATCCAATAGTAATAAAGTCCATTATTTTGAATACTTTCATCAATATATGAATAATGCTGGGTTTGACTTGAGTTAGAAGCAGAGATGAATACTTCTAACATCTCTGAGTTTTCTAGTGAGTTGGTATTATTACGATATAATCTGTAACCATTTAAGTTGCTTTCGGATTCACTAATCCACTGAATCTTTATTTTTCCATTTTGGTAGTTAGAAGTTGAAAAAGATGAAAGCTGAACCGGAAGGGTTTCATCTTCAGGGATATCTTCATGGTTGAACTCAGTATAACCAATTTTCCAAAAAAGATTATCAGATGGAGTTCCTCCATCTGAAGAATACCATACTTTGAAATTTACATAGTCTTCAACTGGAGCTAGTAAAATGGAAGACCGGTAGATTAATCTATCCCAAGAAGTACTGACTCCTTCTAAAACAGGATTTGCAGCTACCTCCCAATTTATCCCATTATTGGATAGTGCTAGATAAAGTTTCCCACCGCGTGGCTCAGTAGCTACTCCTACTGAAGCAAGCATATAGTATTTTCCCTCAATATAGGTAACATCTAAATGCCAAATTGCAGTGTTTGGGGTTATTAGAGATAGATCTGTAGCAATTGCTGGTGACCAACTTGCTGTTGGATCATTAGATGTTCTCATTCTAATTGTTCTAGGGTTTGTTTTTGTGTCTACAGTCCACATTTTATAGCTTATGCTGTCTCTAACTATGGCTGGGGAGAGAATTCTTTCTATATTACCATCAACAGAAAAAACTTCTTGTGTAAGACTCCAATTAATACCATCTGTCGAATAGACATATTTAAGCTTTTCATAACGCCATCCTGCGTGGTCTCGCCAAAATACATACATGGTAGAATTATCCTCGGACATGATAAGATCAGGATCAGAGTGATAATAATTATTGGAGTTAAAGGACTCATCATAAGGTGTAATAATCGGATTTGTAAGTCCTTGAGGTAGTTCCCAATTAATACCATCATGAGAAGCAACAATACTGGGATTTTCAAATTGAGGTTCTGAGTTAGGGAAAGGTGTAAATACCATCCAATATTCATATCCATTCCAACCATTTTCTATGTAGATTACATCAGGATGAACAACTTCATCGTTATCTGCTATATAAGATTCTATATCTAAAGGATTAAGTGCATTGGTAGCAGTATATCCATTTATATCAAGATGGATTAATCCAAAACCTATCTTATAGATAACTAGCAATATAACAAATAAGATTATTTTTTTCATTTCTCCTCCGAAGAATATATATACAAAATATAGGTTTAAATATATTTCTGTCAATTTTTTTTTAAAAAAACAGTAAATTTATTCACCTTTCACTTATATATAGGGTCCACTTTTTTAAAATTGTCCCGGTTTTTAAAAAAAAATAAAAAAAATACCGAACGGTATGTTTACATATTAAAACTTTAATGGTGATAATATCTTTTAGCTTTTGAGGAAGAAAGCCTCTTCTGTCGGTCAGCGGGCAACCTATATCTTCACCAAGCTAGAATTTTAAGACAAACCAAGCTTCCAGCTTGCTTGTGGAAGCAAGGGTGCTTCCACTCCATGGCACCTGTTGGCAGATTCATAACTAAGCTATCACTCTCCAACTAGCTGAAGCGAGGGGATATGGACTGGGGGCATCTTGCCGCCAGATTCTCCAAGCTGAAAAGCTTGGTTATTCTTAAAAATCCCAAAGGGATGCCATATAATAGGCAGTGTTCTCAAGACACTGTTCGGAGATCACAACCACAGATGAGCCCTACAGGGGCGATATATATTCTTCTAATGCGTAATTCATAATTTATCCCAAATAATGCAGTAGATCTTTGAGAATAGCACTATATTCTTTTGCAAAAGTAACTTCCATAATTTTCAGGAATATATATATTATATGCCTTCAAATT
>JAEKNW010000302.1 GCA_016838885.1 Candidatus Cloacimonadota bacterium | reverse complement strand
ACTATTTATCCCCTTTGGGGATTTAAGACTTATCCTTTCAGGATTGTAGCATTTTCAGCAAATAAAACATACTCTTAATAGTATATTTATACTTGTAACATTCTCTAATACAATTAATATGCTATAGTAAAAGTCTCTTTTTGACCACCAGACTTGAACTAGAGCCTAGTTTTGTTGCATTCATGACTATATCTCTGATATAGGAATAAGGCCTCTTAAATCCCGAAGGGATGCAGATATAATAGGCAGGGTTCGAAGACCCTGTGTAAGAATCCCCCACAAGCCGGGATTATTATTAAGAATTTCCAAGCTAAGGCTTGGAAGCGGATGTGGGCATCTGCGATCCCAGCGAAGAAGAAATATTATTATATTCTGTTTCATCATTGCCTTAGTTATTCTTTATCTTTGCCCAAGTATCTTTAAGAGTAACCGTTCTATTAAAAACAGGTTTTTCCGGACTAGAATATTTTGAGTCCAAGAAGAAGTAACCAATTCTTTCAAATTGATAGTTAACTTCCGCTTTAGCTTTAGCTAATTCAGGTTCCACCCAGCAATTTTGATTAATTTCTAAAGAATCAGGGTTTATGTAATCTAAGAAAGTTTTCCCTTCTTCTTTTTTATCGGGATTTTCCTCGACAAAGAGAGAGTTATACATTCTAACTTCCACTTGAGTAGCATGTTTTACTGAAACCCAGTGCATAGTTGCTTTAACTTTTCTTCCATCAGGGGCATTTCCACCTTTAGTTTCAGGATCATAAGTACAATGTAATTCTAGAATCTTTCCTGCTTGGTCTTTGATAACATCAGTACAAGTTATAAAGTAAGCATAGCGAAGTCTGACTTCTCTTCCTTGAGATAATCTGAAGAATTTCTTAGGTGCATCTTCCATAAAATCCTCTTGTTCGATATAGAGCTCGCGCGAGAAGGGAACAAGTCTTGTCCCATCTTCCGGATTTTCAGGATTATTAACCGCCTCTAACCACTCTTCCTGATCTTCAGGATAGTTAGTTATCACAACTTTGAGAGGATTAACCACTCCCATCATCCTAAGAGAATTTTTGTTTAAGTCTTGTCTAACATGATATTCTAACAAAGCCATTTCGACAGTTGACTCACGTTTTGCCAGTCCAACTCCTTCACAGAAGTTGCGAACTGCTTGAGGGGTATAACCTCTTCTTCTCATCCCACAAATAGTAGGCATCCTTGGGTCATCCCAGCCATCAACTATTTTATCATCAACTAATTGTTTTAACTTTCTCTTACTTGTTACAGTATGGGTAATATTAAGTCTGGCAAACTCAATTTGTTGAGGATGATAGATTTCTAGAGCATCTAAGAACCAATCATAAAGGATTCTGTTATTTTGAAACTCTAAAGTACAGAGTGAATGGGTAATGCCTTCAATAGAATCCTCCAAACAATGAGCAAAGTCATACATTGGATAAATATGCCATTTATCACCTGTTTGATGGTGATGGGCATGTTTGATTCTATAGATTAGAGGATCCCTCATCTTCATATTAGAGTGAGACATATCAATTTTAGCTCTTAAGGTATAAGTAGCTTCAGCAAAATCGCCATTCTTCATTTTTTCTAATAACTCTAAACTTTCAGCAATAGGTCTCTCTCTGTCTGGAGAAGGTTTACCTGCTTCCGTAACTGTTCCACGATACTCTTTTATCTGGTCTAATGATAAAGAACACACATAGGCTAATCCCTTTTTGATTAGTTCTTGAGCATATTCATAGAATTTATCAAAATATTGAGAAGCATAATAGAGACGATCCTCCCAATCATAGCCTAACCACTTGATATCAGCTTGAATTGAATCAACATACTCTACATCTTCGGTAACCGGATTAGTATCATCAAATCGTAAGTTGGTCAATCCATGATAATCTTCAGCAATGCCGAAATCTACAACAATGGCTTTAGCATGACCAATATGCAAGTAACCATTAGGTTCAGGAGGAAATCTGGTATGAACTCTTCCCCCATATTTTCCACTCTCTATATCCTTATCAATGATTTGCCTTATAAAATCTTTAGTTTCGCTTTTTTTTGTTGATTCTAGGTCTATATTATTACTAATCATAACTATTTTCATCCTTTATCAAGTTTAATGAACTAATTTCAATGACAATATAATTAGTCAAGTCAAATTTTGTTATGCCTATATTTGAGACCTTTTTTACCACTAAAGACACAAAGAACACAAAAAAGAAGAAGAAGAAAGAAGAAGAAAGTCTATCCACGAATTACACGAATTACACCAAGAAGATTTTTCGCTTGTCGCGAAAAGACGGGGAGACGGGGAGAAAGGGAGACGGGGAGAATTTTCACCACAAAAGGCACAAAGGCACTAAGAAGAAGAAGAAGAAAGAAATAGCCCCCGAAAACACTGAATACACTGAAAAGAGAAGAGTCTTAGCCACGGAATAACACCGATAAACACGGATAAAATCCTCTTTAGTCGGACGGTGGACAGCTTGTCCGCCACTAATAAAAAGAAAAAAATCTATCCACACGAATAAACACGAATTAGCTTTTGAGAATATACACAGAGCTAGAGCCAGTATGTCTTAAACCCGAATGGTGCAGTAGAGCTTTAGGGAAGAGTGCAGATTCTTTTAGCAAAATAACTCACAGAATTTGAAGGCATATAATATATATATTCCTGAAAATTATGGAAGTTACTTTTGCAAAAGAATATAGTGCTATTCTCAAAGATCTACTGCATTATT
>JAEKNW010000301.1 GCA_016838885.1 Candidatus Cloacimonadota bacterium | reverse complement strand
ATAATTAATTCAGCACGTAAAAGGGCTTATTCATCTGTTAATTCAGCAATGGTAGAAGCGTATTGGAAAATTGGCAAAAGGATTGTTGAAGAAGAACAAGAAGGAAATGAACGAGCACAGTACGGTACACAACTATTGAAGTTTTTAGCAAATGAGTTGAATAGCGAGTTTGGCAAAGGTTTTGATGAAAGAGAACTAAGAAGAATTAGGCAGTTCTATCTTACTTTTCCAATTCGGGACACATTGCGTCCCGAATTAAGTTGGAGTCACTATAGATTGCTTATAAGAGTATCAAATGAAAAAGCTCGAAATTATTATTTAAACGAAGCTGCAGATCAAAGCTGGAGCTACCGAACACTAGATAGAAACTATAGTACAAATTATTACGAAAGGTTGTTAAGTTCACAAAATATAGCACCAGTTATTAACGAAATGAAACAGAAATCTAAATCTATACAAAATAGCAATCATGAATTTGTAAAAAACCCATATGTTTTAGAATTTCTTAATATTCCCCAACGCAGCAGTTACACTGAATCAAAATTAGAAGAAGCCCTTTTAACAAATATCCAGCAACTTCTATTAGAACTGGGGAAAGGTTTCTCTTTTGTAGCAAGACAAAAATTGATTAGAACAGAAACTTCTGATTTTTTTGTCGATTTAGTATTCTATAATTATATTCTGAAGTGTTTTGTCTTGATTGATTTGAAAACAACAAAACTAAACCACCAAGATGTTGGACAAATGGATATGTATGTTCGGATGTTTGATGACCTGAAAAAATCTAATGATGATAACCCAACTATCGGGATTTTGTTATGTAGTGAAACAGATAATACTATCGTAAAATATTCTGTTCTTAATGAAAGCAAACAGCTTTTTGCTTCAAAGTATCTACTTTACTTGCCAACTGAAGAGGAATTGGCTTCTGCAATTGAAGAAGAAAGAAGCTTGCTTGAAGAGAGTGTAGTTTATGATTTAACCCAATAAAGCAGTAGAATTTAGGGAAAAAGCGAATAGCATTAACTTCTTTTGCAAAAGTAAGCAACATAATTTTCGGGAATATATATTATATGCCTTCAAATTCTGTAAGTTATTTTGCCAAAAGAATCTGCACTCTTCTCTAAAGCTCTATTGCACCATTCGGGTTAAACCCAATAATGCAGTAGCACTCTTCATCAAAGTTCTACTGCATCATTATCTCTTTTATCTCCACAGTTTATACAGAAATCACCACAGATATAGGTCTCTATCTTACATTCAGAGCAAGTTTCTACTTGTTGTTTCCCGCAAAATGGGCAAAATTTAACATTATCCGGAAGTTTCTTACCACACTCAATACAGGAGGAATTACTCAATCTTTTTTGCTGTAATCTCTTTTTGTTGAAGAGTTTCTTTTGGATGATATAGATGAGGAAAATAGCAACTAAGACTGATAAGAGAATTAAGATATAGTGCCAGATAGCAACTAGATGTAAGGCTGTTAGTGCTTGAAAAAGTTTCTTCAAAAAGTGCTTAGGTATTAATTCTAAGACAAGTTCAATGATTTTAATAAAAATAGGAATGGCTATTATGACTAACAAATGGGTTGAAATCAACACCTGGAGACCACTTTCTTTTTTTAAGCTTCTGTGATTCCAGAGATAGAAGATCAACAAAAGGGGAATAAGAAAGAGCATTTGCCAGCCGAGTTCCTTATATTTGTACCACTGTTCAAAAGCTTCTATGTCATCTATAAATTCTTGTCTTTGTTTACTATCCCAGGAAGTGATTACTTGGAATAGATTTTTAACCTCTTGCTTATTATAAATTTCGTAGTTAATTTTATCTATTTTTGAGGTAAGTATCTCTAACTTATCAGTTTCAGCTTTGGTAGTAGCTGAAATTGCAGGGTGCTTATTAAGATATTCTTCACGAGAAATATCTGTGAGCAGGGTATTATCGGTAACCGGTTTTCGAGAAGCAGCTTTTCTATTCAGTTGATTAGATTCTTCTTGTAGGCTACGTCTTTGAAGAAAGAACTTTATCAGGAGAGGATCTGCTTTGATTTTCTCAACATTCTCATAGAATTCTTGGCATTTGGGCTGCATTCTCTTGATGTCAATAGTGGGTGAGTGTCTACGATCATAGTAATCAGATAGAATGAGTTCTTGCAATTGATCAAGCTTATTCTCAGGTGTCCAATTCTGCTTAATAAATACTTCATGGCAGGTTTGAGGAGCGTAATGACTGGGAGAAGTTAGTTGCTTGGTGTGGTCTGCCAACCCAGTAAAAAGAACAGAAAGCACAAAGATATCCAAAAAAATTATAACAATCAAAGATAGCATTCCTAAAGGTTCTTTGTTTTTAATCTTGGTCAGATTATTCTTGAATGAGACAAATCTTTTTTGTATTAAACTCATAATACTTCCTTATCTGATAGTTTATTAGTCAAAACCAAGCTTATCATAAGCAATTGTTATGTCAATTAAATGTTTGGGATCATGAATGATTTTTTACAAATAGCCGTAAATATTAAATTTATCATTGACATTATGATAAAGACAATTATAAAAGTATTTAGCCCAAATAATGCAGTAGATCTTTGAGAATAGCACTATATTCTTTCCTGTGTTGGCGTAGCTTTAGCGAAGACTCATGCAAAAGTATCACTAAAGCTCTACTGCATCATTCGGGTTTAACCCAAATAATGCAGTAGATCTTTGAGAATAGCACTATATTCTTTTGCAAAAGTAACTTCCATAATTCTCCCGAATATATATATTAT
>JAEKNW010000300.1 GCA_016838885.1 Candidatus Cloacimonadota bacterium | reverse complement strand
AGGCATATAATATATATATTCCTGAAAATTATGTAGCTTACTTTTGCAAAAGAAGATAGTGCTATTCGCAAAGGTCTACTGCATTATTTGGGTTTAATGAGGTCATCTTTTCAATTAAACAAATCAACAAATCAACAAATCAACGATTCAGCGATTCAACGATTCAACAAAAGTATGGTTCTTCTTTCTTTTTTTAGCGTAAAAAAAGCCTCACAGAAATGTGGGGCTTTCTCCATTTACAAAAAATGAAGGATCTTGCTCATTGATAAACCATAAAATATCATGAATAATAGTCCTATTTCTACCACCAGACTTGAACTTTAGCCTGAAAAACTATAGTGAAAACTCCTGACCAAAATTTAACTGGAGACAATATTCTTTTGTTTGCACAAAATTAGGTATTTTTGGGGGTTACCTATAATGAATAATTTTAATAAAATTAAAACAATATTTTAGGATTATAATCTTGGATCAAAAATATGTAGATATTTCCTAAAATAAACGATTGGGGCATTATTAAGAATGTGGCAATTTTACTTTATATTAATTGACAAGTATTTATTGTTAATTTTACTAGCAGTTGAGATAAAAAAAGGAGTTAATATGTTTATAAAAAAATTAGTAGTTTCGATGGTAATCGTAGTATTATCAATCACATCTGCTTTTGCTTATGATTTTGCAACTGGTTCAGGAACAGTAGAAGATCCTTATGAAATAACAAATCTAACTGATTTGATTGGATTAAGTGGAGACAGTGATTCATGGGATAAATATTTTATTCAAACAGCTGATATTGAGGCATCTTCAACTTCAACTTTGAATGAGGGAGCTGGTTTTAGTCCGATAGGATTTAATTTTGATAACCTGTTCTCCGGTTCTTATGATGGACAAGGTTTCACAATTTCAGGTTTATACATCAACAGACCTAACACACCAGGTGTTGGTTTATTTGGTCTTACAAAGGCTGCTACTATTGAGAATATAGGATTAGTAGATAACGATATCAGTGGGTTCATGATGGTAGGTGGATTAGTAGGATTAGCTCTAGATAGCACTAATATAAACAACTGTTATACTTCTGGGGTGGTCACCGAAACAGGAGATATTATTGAAGACGATTTAAGTGGTAGCGGAGGCTTAGTCGGTATCCTAGCCCAAGTTGAACCAAACAATCAGGAATTGCAAGCTCCTTCTATTACTAACTGTTATACAAGTGGATCTGTCACTTCAACAGGGGATAATTCTGCTAGTAATTCTGGCATAGGTGGCTTGGTAGGACTTACTTTTAATCTTACCGTCATTAGTAACAGCTATTCAAGAGCAACCGTCACTTCAACAGGTAATATTGTTAATGATGGCGTGAAAGCTGTAGGTGGCTTATTGGGTGCCGCTATTGCCAATGGCGGAAAGGAGAAGGGAGATAGAACAGAATATATAACTAATTGTTATTCAACTGGTGCTGTTTCCGGTATAGGAGATAATGTGGGTGGTTTAGCTGGTTTCGCATTGGAGGGTATGGTTGCTACAAACTCCTTCTGGAATACTGAGACATCAGGACAAGAAACAAGTGCTCTTGGTACAGGAAAGACAACAGCAGAGATGAAAGATGTTAGCCTTTTCTCAGGTGCTACTTGGGATATTACCGTTGCTACAGGCGATTCAGAAAATGTTTGGAAAATAAACCCTGCTTTAAATTATGGCTATCCTTATTTAACTTGGGCTGAAGAAATTATGGAAATTACAGATGACACTCTTCCTGTAACTCTTTCTTCATTCAGTGCCATTCAGACCAGTACAAACCTAGCTCAAATTAATTGGATAACAGCTTCTGAAAGTGGTCTTTTAGGTTATAATCTTTTCCGTGCTGAAACTAATAATCAAGACGATGCCTTGAGAGTAACAGCTACTATGATAGAAGCTACTAATTCTGCTACTGGAGCAAATTATTCTTATCTTGATACTGAAGTAGATTTTGATATTGATTACCACTATTGGCTTCAAACTAATAACTTCGATGGTCATGTTGAGATGTTTGGTCCGGTAACCATTAAGATTTCTACTAACGAAGATAACGATATTGATGAGATGTTACTTGGAACTCAGATGTTTGCCAATTACCCAAATCCATTTAACCCTTCAACTACTATATCTTTCTCAGTTGCTGAATCACAAGTTGTAACAATTGATATCTATAATATTAAAGGACAGCTTGTAAAACACGTTTTTAATGATAAAGTTAGTGAAGTTAATACTAAACAGAGCGTGGTATGGAATGGCCGGGATTCTGATGAACACAATGTTGCTTCAGGCATCTATTTCACAATCATGAAAACAGGTAACAAAAGATTTGCCAATAAATCTATTCTAATAAAATAGGACTTGCTTGGCAAGTGTGAAAAAATAAAAACTAAACATAAGCAAAAAGCCTCACAGAAATGTGGGGCTTTCTCCATTTACAAAAAATGAAGGATCTTGCTCATTGATAAACCATAAAATATCATGAATAATAGTCCTATCTAATCTTTCCGACACCTAAGTTATTGCAAATCAACTACTATTTTATACTTCATACAGTCTCAAGTATCTTTTTATCAGTTCTTTATGCAAATCTCCCATTACACTGAATATCTACCTCTGTGATTTTATCTAAAATTACTTCATTTTCAAAGAATTTTCTTATCACAATATCAACATCCTTCCTTAACTCAGTTAAACTTGTGTATCCATAAGCTATTGAATAATCTATAAAGTCTTTAACTTTTTGAGTAAAAA
>JAEKNW010000299.1 GCA_016838885.1 Candidatus Cloacimonadota bacterium | reverse complement strand
ATTTTTCATTCTTGCGAAGCAAGACTTAAACACCCCGTCATCTTCGATGCCACCCCTCTTGGAAACATTTGCATGAGCAAATGAAGAGGGGATTTAAGACATACGGGCTCTAGCTTAGTGTATATTTTAGATTGAGTAATTCGTGTTTATTCGTTTTAATTCGAGTTAATTTGTGTGAAGACTCTTCTTCTTCTTCTTTTCAGTGTATTCAGTGTTTTCGGTGGCTATTTCTGCTTCTTCTTCGTGTAATTCGTGAAATTCGTGGATAGATTTTCTTCATTTTTCATTCTTGCGAAGCAAGACTTAAACACCCCGTCATCTTCGATGCCATCATACTTCGCTAAAGCTTCGTATGATGCACCCCTCTTGGAAACATTTGCATGAGCAAATGAAGAGGGGATTGAAGACGCACGGACTCTAGCTCTGTGTATATTTTAGATTGAGTAATTCGTGTTTATTCGTTTTAATTCGAGTTAATTCGTGTGAAGACTCTTCTTCTTCTTTTCAGTGTATTCAGTGTTTTCGGTGGCTATTTATTCTTTCTTATCCGTGTTTATCTGTGTTATCCGTGGCTAAAGCTCTTCTTTCTTCTTTCTTAAAACTCTGTGCAACTCTGTGTATACCTCTGTGTAACTCTGTATTAAGGACTCTCCCCGTCTCCCTGTCTCCCCGTCTTTTCGCGGATAGCGAAAAATCTTCTTCTTCGTGGATAAAAAAATTGGGCGTATGCAATACGCCCCATAATTTATTCTAATAAATGAGTTTCTTCATCAGAAGAATACTTAACTTGATTTGTTGATATAACCAGATGTTTTAATAGATATTTGGATAGTGATTCTGATTGTTCAGCAATAGATTCCAAGACTGCTTCAATAGCTCTAGTGATTGATTTAGTAGCATTTCTGGAAACTGAATTAATATTTCTAAAAGTTCCATTATGATTCAAAGCATCATAAACATAGTCTTCCAATTCAATTTTTTCATTTTGCAATAAATCTATTTTTCTCAAATCATAATTTTCTTGAGCTTCGCCAAGTTCTTGATCTATTTTTTTCATTCTTTTTCGGATTTCAATAATAGCTTTCATATCAGAGGCTTCAATATACTGATTTAGAGTTTGATATAAAATTTGATCTTCGATGGTAACTATGTTAAAGAATTGCATTTTATCTGATGAAATAATAACACTGTCTTCAATGATTGCCCGAAGATGAATAGGCTTGAATGAACGTCCTTCGTTGTTAATTAAATAGTATAAACATTTTGCTCCCAAACTTGATTTTATAATAACATCTGCCATGTCATCCCCTTCAATGATGAAACTTCTGCTAAATCCATTATAGTGAATTTTTAAATTCTTCAAATTAAATCCTTTGTTAATAATTATTATTTTTCTGCTTTTGTATACTAGCTATACCCTACTATGAAATTATTTAATTCAAATCATTTGTCTGAATATTCTCAAACCAAATAATGCTTCCAAAATTGAGAAATCTCTCATATTAAAAACTTTGCTGACTCTTACACACAAATAAAGGCCCTAATCAGCAAGGGTAAATAATAATAATATTTTGGCTTTTATACCTCCTTATTTTTATTCCTCCAATAATTAACCATTAACTATTTACAATTTATCTGATAATAGTTTTTCTGTCAAGAACTTTTTTTAAACGAGTTATTTTTTGCAGGCAAATTTACTTCTACTTAATACTTTTTAATTTTATACTTTACATTATATCTTTTTGTGAATCAATATTATAGAAAGATTGAAACACTGTTTTCTTAGGCTGATCAACGTAATAAAAATAAACAAAAAAAAGTTGCTCAGGAGATAAATGTCTCCCGAGCAAACTCATCTTAATTAGGCACTAAGAGTATTAGTATAATCCTCGTAACCTTTTACCTTAGGAAGATAGCCGTTCTCGACAGCTACTTGAACACTATTAATCTGGGAGTAAACGCCTAGAGCTAAATCATCAGCGCTTAATGAATCAATATCCAGTTGGTTTTCAGTATCATTGGCTGCACTGTAGATCATTTTAACATAAGTTGAGTAAGCATTACCTCTTAACTTATCTTTAAATGCTTTCAATTTATACATCTTTTTAGTATAACTAGTGAGATCTGCTTTAAAATCATCACTAATTGCTTCATAAAGGTTGGCTATGAGAGAAGCCTTTGATTGAATAGATATATTCTGTGGGGTTAACTCTTCAAACTTTGGTAACATTCTACCAATTACTATTGATCTGTCTGCGTAGTTTGCGTAAACTAACTCGTCTAAAGTTCCGGAATAACTTTTAATTCCAAATCTAAATTTAACTTTCATTTTTTTTACCTCTTTTGGTTTATTTTTTTTTGATTGCTTGCAAGCCCTTCACTTATATATAGGGTCCACTTTTTCAAAAATGTCCCGGTTTTTGAAAAATAGTTAAAAATAATTTGAATCGAAAATATCCATTGTCTTTTCTGTAAAGTTACAATAGTTAAGCTGATCTTAAGCACAAGAGAAAAGCTAAAGACATATCTATCCACGAATTACACTAATTTCACTAATTAAGTTTTTTTGCTCACAGATTACCCAGATTAACACGGATTAAAAGAATATTTTTCATTCTTGTGAAGCAAGATTTAAACACCCCGTCATCTTCGATGACATCATACTTCGCTAAAGCTTCGTATGATGCACCCTCTTGGAAACATTTGCATGTCAATAGAAGTTTAAAATGGTACAGATTTGGAAGTTTAATCTGGTACACTATTGTAACTCATTATTAGTTATATTTTCCCTTTCATTCTATAAC
>JAEKNW010000298.1 GCA_016838885.1 Candidatus Cloacimonadota bacterium | reverse complement strand
TATTCTTTTGCAAAAGTAACTTCCATAATTTTCAGGAATATATATATTATATGCCTTCAAATTCTGTAAGCTATTTTGCTAAAAGAATCTGCACTCTTCCCTAAAATTCTACTGCATCATTCGGGTTAAAAAAATTAATTCTTGCCAATAAATTTATGGCAAATAAAAAAGGAATCATTAGGAGAAATAAGATATGGAAAACAGATTTCAAAAGATTAAAAAGATTAGAACAAGATTATCAAAAGTATTAGCTGTGTTAGTTATCATAGCCTTTATCTTTGGAGAGCAGAGATATTATTTAAGTGGTCTAGGTTCAGGCATAGTCGATATAGTGGCTCTACTACTAGTAACAGTTGGGACACTGGGGAGAGTGTGGTGTGGTTTCTACATCTCTGGGTTTAAGAATAAGAAAGTAGTAACAGACGGTCCCTATTCAATAACTAGGAATCCTTTGTATTTATTCAGCTTAATAGGAGCAATAGGGATTGGTTTAGTAACTCACTCTTTAGCAGTCCTTTCATTTATAATAATCGGGTTTGCTATTTATTATCCATTTGTGATCGTAGGTGAGGAGAGAAAATTAGCTTCAATCCTAGGTGATGATTATCAAAATTATATCAAAAGAGTTCCGCGTTTTTTCCCAAAGTTTAGCTTGTTCACTCAACCCAAAGAGTACACTGTGAAACCAAAAGTTTTTTATAAAGATTTACGTGATGTTACTATGTTTATCGTAACTTATTGCCTTATTCTTTTAATAAACATCTTAAAAACTTACGCAATAATCCCGACTCAATTTCCGATTTTTTAGTTATAGATTAGAGAGATTGCAGAGTTTTCTAAAGTTACAGAAGGAACATATTATATACTTATCAGTCTGAGGAAAATTATCTTTTACCAGAGGGATGTTATCTTCAATGTTAGCACAAAAAGAGTGCATCTCTTGAGTTTCCTTATGAATCACTTGGTTGAATTGAGTTAACTCTTCTAAGGTAAAAGGTTCTCCTATTTCAAGATAATTTGGAAGAAGAAAGGCAAGAATTGGATTTATCTGTTCGGAAGTCAGCTGATAAGTATCCTTAGCCCAAAGTGCATAAGCTAACATCTGTTTTCTGTGTTTTTCAGGAGCATAATGACCTGTCTTCCAATCTAAAATGTAGTATTCATCCCCTAAGGGGAAAAAATAATCAACTTTGCAATAAGCTTTTAAGTCATTAAACCTTGTCTCTCCAAAACCTCCAGGTTCAATAATCCATTCCTGCTTGGACTCCATAGCTTTGGAGATTAGCCACTTAAATCTATTACTGTTAAACAAATTTATTACTGCTTGTTTAACCTCATTGAATATCTCTTCAAGATCTATTTTAGTAATCTGTTTATAATATACTTCAGAAAATACTTTCTTATTGCAATAACTTTTTATCATTTTATGGATATAAGTAAAGAGTTTCACCCTATCAATGTTAGCTGAAGTTTTAGTATATCTAATTAAAATATCTCTAATTATATCGTGAGTAATATTACCTTTTTCAAGAGGAATAGAGGTTAATTTCTTTAAATCATTAATAACATCTACAGGAACCTGCTCATCATATTTCCCATAGTAATTATAGTAATATGCTCTCTTGCAGTTTTTAAATGTTTCATATCTGCTGACTGACCATCCTAAAATTGAAGTGAAACTATAATTAGGATAGGTTTTCATTTATTTAAAAATAGTTTATTTCTTAGTTATAGCATTCATTAGTAGTTCTAAAAAGGAGTAATACCAATTACGATTAATCTCTTCAGTATTTTCTTCATCAAGAACAGATTTCCGGCGATAAACAGCTGCAGAAGCAACAGCCCTAAGTGCATAAATAATTTGAGAATAGAGATAATTTGGATCTAAATCTTCTTTAATTGTATTATCAGCAATTCCTTCTTTAATTGCATCAACAACAATCATATAGCCATCAACATTGATCTCTTGAAATCTCTCCATTAAAGCAGGGTCTATTTTTTCAGGATTTATGGGACGATAATCTAAATATTGTTGGTGGTAGAGGATTTCAGAATTGTTTTTATAAAACTCATAGTAAGCTTTGCCAAAAGCTTCAATTTTTGCTAATCCTGTTTTAGCTTTATTCATCTCTTTTTTTAAATATTCATAACGTTGTTGTAATCCAACACAATATACTTCCATGTATAAATCTTCTTTACTCTTGATGTAGGAATAAAGAGTTGCTTTAGTATAATCTGCCTTTTTTGCTACTTCGTTAAGAGTAACATTTTCATAGCCATCTTTATAAAACAATTTTTGAGCTACCTCAATAATAAATTCTCTTCTAAGTTGATATTCTAATTCTTTTCTTTTATTTCTAAAATCATTCATATATATTTTTACCTTATTGATATTTCTATTAATTACCATAATTATTAAGACTATAATTTTGTCAAAGAAATAATACCTATGGTCGAGTTTATTTTTTTTAAACTTGTGTATTTAAGATTTTAAAAATTACAGTTCAGTCAAAGCATTTTGTAATTAAATCCACTACCAATTTTTTAAGCTAAAAAAGAGGGAGTATTAACTCCCCCTCATATCTATCTTATCTGCCATAAAGTTACACAAGCAACTTTAAGCAGCATACGATGTCGATTCTTGTAGATAAGATAAGGTATTTCATCCGAATCACCAATTTTATTAAATTTATTTTCCAAGATTCTTTCAATAGTCGTACGGGAGTCAACAATCTCCCCATCATCCCCTCTGATACCGCCCAACCATTTATCTTGAGTTGAGTGTTCTTCTGACCAATCTGCTGTGTGAGCAAGAAGAAGCAGACCATTCTTAGTTAATCTAGTATGAATCATTTCTAGGAACTTTCTTGGATCATAAGCTTTATGAAGCATAACTTCAGAGATAATCAGATCGTAATTACTATATTTTTCTAATAAATTTGAAGCATCTCCTTGGTAGAAAGCAACTTTTTCTGCAGTATCAGCTAAATCAAAACTACTCAAATATTTTTCATTATACTGAGTGTTATTTCCTTCATCAACAGTAATATAATGATTATGTCCTTTTTGTTGCATTTCAACAGCTAATTTAAAGGTTCTGGCTGAAAAATCTATACCTTCAACAAAATCAAACTTCTTGGCTAGTTCAAAGACTGTACGACCAGCTCCACAGCCTATTACCATAGCCTTGTTAAGATTTTTTAGATTAGGAAGAGCTTTCTCGATTAGTTGGGTAGATAGGTTTTTTATGCCAAACTTCTCTTCTCCCCATGATCTTTCACACTCTTCAACCACGATTGGGTCTTCCTCATAGATAGTATTATAAGTTTTTACAGGCTCATCACTTTGAATATATCTGAATCCGGCATGTTGATAGAAATGCCTTCTAAAAGCATAACGCGATTCAGGAATCGCCAGATTTCCTGAAGACATCCACGAACCACCCTTGATTAAGTTGTGTTGTCCGTCATAAGTGGGAGTAGTAAAATCATCATAAAGAGGATGAACCTTAAACCCTTTAAAAGGATAAATCGGAACTTCTGTCCATTGCCATACATTTCCAATAATATCATATAAAGATCCAAATCTGAACTTATTAACAGGACATGATGAAGCCCAATAATTAAGATTTATGTTTGCCGGTGTAACCTCAGCATGCTGAAAGCTGGGTACTTCACAAATCTTGAACATCTGATACCATTCATCTTCAGTTGGTAAACGATAAGGTTTACCCTCAATATTTGACTTCCAATTACAGAAAGCTTTTGCTTCTAAGTAATTAACTTCAACTGGCCAACTCCAAGGCATTTCAATAATCTCAGTTAAGTTGCGCTGATACCACTCTCCTTCTTTAAATGACCAAAATCGTGGAAATTTAGCTTGGGTATAAGTAACCCAGCCCCAACCCTCATCCGTCCAATACTCTTGATGAGAATAGCCGTCTGCTTCTACAAAGCTTAAAAATTCTCTATTAGATACCAAAAATTTACTGACCTTCATATTTGCTACTTCAGCTTGATGAATACCATACTCATTATCCCAACCATAAAATTCATCATCTCTTTCTTTCCCTATTGTTACGATATCACCTAAAACATTAATAATTTCATTTTTAGGAGCTTGAGTATAATCCTTGCATGTTGGAAAAATAGGATTGGGTGTAACTTCGGAGATAGGAAGCTGTCTGATTAAGACTGATGAAGTTTCAATATGAATTCTCATGTGTTCAATACCCATGATAATTGGCCACCAAGGAGAATCCCATTCGATAGGAAGCTCTAAAGGAAGAGTATCAATAAGACTAGATACCAAGTCTTTTACTTGAAGCCTAAATTGTGTAATTTCAGAGACTGAAGGCCAATCGTAATGGGCCTCATTTAAGTCATCCCAAGACATTTCATCAACTCCGATAGCGCACATTGACTCTATCTTTGGATTAATTCTCTCTTTAATCAATCCTGCTAAGATTAACTTATTCATATAAAAAGCAGAAGTATGACCATAATAGAAAATAATCGGATGACGAAGTGGGTCTGCTCTTAAATAAAAGGACTCATCTCTCTTTAATGTCTTATATAACTCTTCTTCTACCCCATATGTATTAAGAAAATAGTTTTTTATCTCTTCTTTTTTGGGAATACTAGCTGTTTTTCTTAAGTTTAATGTTTTATAATTTTCCATATTATCACCTTTAGTTAATTAATAATCACCTTTGGACGTGTAACACCAGCTCTTATTTGTGTAGTAGGATTTAACAAACAATTTCTTCCGGTATTCTTTTTAACATCAACAATAAAGTCAGGAGAAAATGTAAATTCACCAAATCCATTCATAACAATAATTGGAAAGGGAACATCCTCATTACCGGTTAATGCAACTCCGATCTCTTTCCCAATATAGGCTACTACATCACTCATCTCTATTCCTGCAATTATTAATCCAGAAATCATCTGTTTTTCTAAATACTTTAAATCAGCAATTGAAACATGGTTATCCAACACAATTATTTTTTCTTGAAGCTGAACACTATCACGGACATCTTGCATATAGAGCAAGTTGCCAAAATTAGACTTTCCAAAGCCAATTACACCTTGATATTCAATTGCTTCATATTCAATTTTTATGCCAATTTTATCTTCAATATCTACTACTTGACAATTTAGTTGAACAGGATAATTAACAGGTTTGCGAATATATTGAATAGTAACTTGGCCTTTCTCATAATCAATATCAGTAACATATCCTGTATTGGGAGCTCTAATAATTGTTTTCGCTCCGCGAGTCAATGAGGCTATATTCTCATCTTCAAAAACAAAATCACCTTTATTAACCCTCAGATAACTTCGCAAACTAGAAGGTTTTTTTCTCAGAATTTTTGCAACATGAACTTTTATCGGCTTCTCATGATAATCTTGATGTTCTCTAACTAAAATGGTTCCGGTATCATAGTTAATCATTTTCACTATTCCACGAACAGGAGAGTGAGCTATATCGATTAAATTCTGATCATACTTGATAACATCTCCAACTTTGATTAATAAACTACTTCTTAGATCGATTGAGTCATACCTTCGACCTAATAATTTAACCAAACTAACAATATAAATCTTGGGAAAGTCATGATTATTTGTTCCATAGATTGAAGACGCTTGTAATTTCTCTCCTGGAGATACTTTAATTTCTCCCTCATAGGGAAGCTTAAGATCTGTGTTAAACTTACCAGCCTTTCTTATATATTTATGAATATGTCCAACGACCTTTTGGGACTCTAATTCATCAAAAACACTCTCGTTATCAAAGGTGTAGAGATTTAATGTTTTGATTAACTCTGTATTATTAGTATCTCGATTAGGATGGGTTGATATTAACAGATTTTTATCTGTCTCAAAACTTGTAGTCTCATCAACATCTTTTATTAAGGCATATTTTGAAAGTTTTATAGTAACTTTAGTTGGTTCATTTATTTCCATATATTTGATTTCATTAATCTTCATCTGGTAGATATTGCTTCCAAGCTCTATTGTGATAACTGATTTATTAACATTCTTTGTTACAATAAAGGGATGAATAACAGTTCCTAAGTTTTCATAACAATCCTTCATCAAGAGCGAATAAGCTTGTTCTTTATCAAGTTTGATTAATGAACCCAGATGAGGAGAAATGAAATATTTATCTCGCCAAATTTGAGTAATGCCCTCTACTTGGAATCCTTGCATAATTATATATAATGCTTGAAGAGGTTTTTTAACATGAGATATCACACCGCCAGCTCCTATCACAATACTAATATCAGAGTGATGAAATTGACTCTTTTCTGCAACTTTTTCTTGATACATCTGATCATAGAAAGGGTCACGGAATCTTGATTTGACATACTCTAAGAAACCAATTTTGGAAGTATTTAAATGCATTTCATAATGTTGTTCTAAAGATAATCTTAGTGCTAAGATTGCAACAGCTTGTTCAATGGCGATTTCCTTGTCATTATCGGGAACAAAACCGGGATTAAGCATTTTATTGCCAATGTAGTCTCTAATGAAATTTTCACCAAATCTATTAGGAAGAAGTTTCTTTAGCTCTTCATAACCGGCATTTGCAATAACATTGGAAATACTGTAACTCATACCATAATTAGCACTTACTGTTCTATACAGTCTATCATTGATTACTGAGAAAATATCTGTAGTTGCTCCTCCAATATCGACTTTGAGGATTGAAGCAGGATTATGTGATTTTAGTAAATCCATGACTTTTAATACTGAGAGTGGAGTTGGTAGAATATCACTTTCAGTCAGCTGTTTAAGTTTAGCATAACCAGGAGCATCTTCCATAACACTATTTAAGAACAACTCATGAATTTTCTCTGTTACTGGTTCTAAAACCTCATGTTCCATAGTTGGTCGAATATTTGGAAGTAGAGAAAGATCATAGTGAGTGGAAAATAATGTTCTCATAAAATCTTGAGCATTAACATTACCTGCATAAATAAGAGGAATCTTCTTATCAGTAATAAATTTAGGTGATGGAACGCCAAGCGAAAGAATTTCTGCTAACCTGACAACTCCTGTAAATGCTCCCCCGTCAGTTCCTCCTGAAAAGAGAATAATATCAGGATGAGAATTATTTATAAGTTGTATTTGTTCATAGGTAGTACGATGGTCATTAATCGCTAATGTATTAAGCAGAACCCCTCCAGCACCGTAAGCAGCTCTTTCAGCACTTTTTGCAGAGTCAAACAGAGTTAAACCAACTACCAATATTTGGAGTCCTCCCCCCGCCGAAGATGTTGTTAGGTAGGATACATCAGACTTAAAAACTAGATTATCCTCTTTAGCAGTATCTCTAAGAAAAGATTCATTAGTTAGTCTTTCGAGTTCTTTAATGGACTGATAAACTCCAATTTTCACATCTTCAAAAGGAGCTTCAACAGTGGTTATCGCATTTGCTAATTTTTCAAGCTTATAGTTATTTTGATCACGCTTAAGATATATTGCTTTGGTTGTGGTGCTCCCAATATCAGTAATTATTAGTCTATCATTCAACATCTTTTCCTCCATTTAAGTAATATAAAATTCAATTATTTCTATTAATTATAAATTTAATCATTAATCATCCATGTCAACCTTGTTTTTCGTTATCTCAAAATTAGGGATATTCATGATTTTAATTAAAAAAATATATTGACACCTATTGAGAACAACTTATAATTTGTTTGATATAAATTAGGAGAATATTAATGCACTTACCGACATATCAGAAAATTTTAGACAGAGCGCCCTTTGGGTATGCATTACATAAGGTAATTAAAGATAATATTAAGAAACAAAATGACTTGGTTTTCATAGAAGTTAATCAAAAGTTTCTAGAAACTATTAATCTTTCTTTATCTCAAGTAATTGATAAGCAGGGGTCCGTGATTTATCCAAGGATTTTTGATGATTATTATTCCACCCTAGATTCATTTATTAATTTTACGAGTAAAAATCTTAGCATTAATATGGAGTATACTGTAAAAATTAGAAGCATAAATTACTTGTTATCAGTGTATTCACCTGAAGATGAATACCTGGTTATCACATTTCAACCTGTTTTAGAATCTAGTAATACCAATATCGATCTCTCAAATTTTTTTGATATAAATTTAGACTTACTTTGTATTGCTGATCTTGAAGGAAATTTCATTAGAGTTAATAAATCTTGGGAAAGCACTTTGGGATATTCACGTGACTATCTCTTAACACATAAATTTATTGAATTCATTCATCCTGATGATTTACAGGCTACTTATGAGACAATGGAAAGATTAAAATATGATGATGAAGTTACTCAGTTTGTTAATCGCTACAGAACAATTAAGGGTGATTATCGTTATATAGAGTGGAGATCTAATACAATAAATAACCATATCTATGCAGCAGCTCGTGATATCACCCGTAGAATTAAGTTTGAAAAACAACAAACAATTGATTTAGAAAAGTTTAACAGATTATTTAATAACAATTTCACCATGATTGTTTTGAGTTCTTATGAAGATAAGAAGTTTGTAGATCTTAACTCTGCTTTTCTAAATCTATTTAAAATGAACAAAGAAAACTTTATTGGATATTATAATAAGTTCTTAGACAGAAAGATAAGTTACCTTAATGAAGAGGGCACAATAGCAGAGTTAATTGACAAGTATGGGATGATTAGGGATATTGAGATAACCATTACTAGTCATGTTTCAAAACCTGTCCATGGCCTTTTATCAGGAGAGATTTTCGAGACTGGCGGTGAAAAGTATTATCTTACTTTCATGATAGATATTACCCAGCAAAAGAAGTATCAGAAAAAACTTCAATATTACTATAAATTACAGAGTATTTTAAGAGACTTTTCTACCAATTTGATTAAAATATGCACAGTGGATATTGCTGATGCTATCAATAAAGTTCTAGGAGAGATTGGAGAATTCTTTGACGGGGACAGAGCTTATATTTTTGATTATGATTTGGCTAACAAGGAGATGTCAAACACCTATGAGTGGTGCGGAGAAGGCATATCTCCCGAATTGGACAATCTGCAAAATGTTCCCTTTTCCGCTGCGACAGACTGGGTAAATATTCACCTAAACAATCAAGCTCTAGCAATTGAAGATGTTGCATCATATCATGAGTTATCAGTAAGAGAGATCTTGGAACCACAAGGGATATTGAGTATTATAACAACTCCTATTTTCTCAGGGGATAGATGTTTAGGTTTTGTTGGAGTTGATTTTGTTCGAAAACATACTACATTTTCCGAGATGGATAAAGAACTTTTAGATTTCTTTGTTCAGATTTATGTTAATATTATGGCCAGAATCGAAAGTGAGAAAAACCTCAAAAAAACTAACGAACAACTTCTTCACAAAACCAAGATAGCTGAGGAGTATGCAGAAAAGGCTTTTTATGCCAGTAAAGCTAAATCTCAGTTCTTAGCCAATATGAGTCATGAAATTAGAACGCCTCTTAATGGAGTTATTGGTTTTAGTGAGTTGTTATTGACTACTCATCTCTCACAAATTCAGCAAGAATATGCAGAAAATACTAGGACATCAGCTCAATCCTTGTTAGATATCATCAATGATATTTTAGATTTTTCCAAGATTGAAGCAGGTAAATTGGAGCTAGATATCCTCAAGACAGATATTGTTGAGATGATAGAACAAACTGAAGATATTATAAAATACAACACTGCCAAGAAGGGATTAGAATTTTTAGTTGAGATTTCACCCGCCATTCCCAGGTTTGTCGAAATTGATGCAATTCGCTTAAAACAAGTGATAATCAATCTTCTTTCTAATGCTGTAAAATTTACTTCTCAAGGTGAAGTTAAGCTCAAAGTAGATTTCAAAAAACTTACCGATTACCAAGGAACAATATTCTTCGAAGTTAGTGATACGGGTATAGGAATATCAGAGGAGCAAAGAACAAAACTATTCCAAGCATTTTCTCAGGCAGATACCTCTACAACTAGGAAATTTGGTGGAACCGGCTTAGGATTAATTATTTCCAATAATCTAGTTAAGATGATGGGTGGAGAAATTGAATTTGTTAGTATAGTTAACAATGGTTCAAAGTTTTTCTTCTCATTTAAAGTTGAATATGAAAACGGACCAAAATTTGAACATGAGCAAATAGCAGGTATAAAAAATATCCTATGTGTTGATGATAATCAACATAATCTACAAATCTTGAAGGGTATATTGGAGAGTTGGAAAATCGAGGTAACCTGTATCAACAGTGGATTAGAAGCTATCCAACTATTACAAGAAGGAAAAAAGTATGATGTGATTATTATTGATTATCTAATGCCTCAGATGACTGGTTTAGATGCCATTAAAATCATCAGGGACGATTTAAACTTAACTCAAGAAAAACAAGCAATAATTCTTCTTTATAGCTCTGAAGATGATAAGTTAATCAAGACTCTTTCTGAGGAGTTAGACTTAAGCTTCAGATTATCTAAGCCTGTGAAACAAACTGAGTTATATAGATACTTAATGAAGGCTGAAGATAGGCTCTATTTCCAAAAGAGACAGCTTGAAGGGAAACTCAAACATAATACTGAATCTATAAATGTAGAGACTCCGCTGAATATTCTTATTGCCGAAGATAATGATTTGAATATGAAGTTGATAACTATTATCATCAATAGATTGATACCCAATGCCCTTATCTTTAAAGCTGAAAATGGAAAAATTGCTTACGACTTATTTTTGGCAAACGAGTTTGATATAGTTTTTATGGATTTAACTATGCCTGAAATGGATGGTCTTACAGCTACAGAGCTAATGAGAAAGATCGACATTAACCATAAAATACCAATTATAGCTTTAACAGCCAATGTTGTAACAGAAGATAAAGAAAGATGCATAGTTGCAGGAATGGATGATTTTTTATCTAAACCAATTATAAAAAGAGAACTTATAAAAATATTCAAGAAATATTTGGAGAACCAAGATGATGGAAAATAACAATTCTAATCAAGTTGTTGATTGCCCCAATGATTTATCTCTCATAAGACAAGAGTGTAATCACCTATTTGATGATAACTTATCAATCATACTTATAATGGATCCTGATAACGGAAGAATTGTTGATGCCAACAAAAGTGCTGTTGAATTTTATAAGTATCCCAAGGATATTCTCTTAAGCATGACAATCTTTGAGATTAATATTCTCTCACGAGAAGAGATAGTTAAAAGATTTAACGAAGTTAGAGAGAATAACAGATTTTCCTTTATTTTTAATCATAAGTTAGCAGATGATTCCATCAGGACAGTAAGAGTTCATAGTAGTAAAATCACCCTAAATAACAAATTATATCTTTTTTCCGTTATTTACGATGACACCGAATTTATTGAATTAGAAAATGAACATTCTATTGTGAATAAACAACTGAAAGACTCTTTAATATTTAATCAGAACCTTATTCAAAATGCTTCTGAAGGAATCATAGTTTATGATAAAGACTTACGTTATACGGTTTGGAACAACTTCATGGCAAAGACAACTGGTCTCCCTGCTAGTGAAGTTATAGGCAAACATACTACAGAAATATTTAATCAAGGGACATACTCTGAAGTTACAGATGGTTTAAAGCGAGCTCTTCAAGGTGAAGTAGTAATCTTGGAATCCGTAGAGTTCATCAATCCAATTACCAACTTGAGTGGCTTTACTCGCGAAGTATATTCTCCAAACTATGACAGTGATGGAAACATTATTGGCGTTGTATGTATAATTAGTGATATTACAAGCATTATTAGGTATCAAAAATCCCTAGCAAAGAAAAATCAAGAATTAAATGTACTCAATCAAACTCTCTCAAATAAAATGATGGAGTTAGAAATTGCTAAGGAAAAAGCTGAAGAGAGTGATAAATTGAAATCTTCTTTCTTAGCTCATGTAAGTCATGAAATTAGAACACCCCTCAATGCTATCGTAGGCTTCTCTTCTGTTCTAAAAGATGTTAAAGACCAATCTCAAATCAATAATTATATTAACATAATCCAAACTAATAATGTTTTTTTGCTTAATATCATAGATGATATCCTAATCTACTCTTTGATAGAATCAAAGAGTTTAACTTTGAATTATTGCAAAATCGATTTGATTAGTTTTTTAAATGATGCGTTCAGAAAATTCAAACAGATAGATAATGATAAAGTTTCATTAAGATTATCAACTCAAAACATTTCTTCACTTCCACTTGAAACCGATGAGAATAAACTTTCTCAAATTATCTCAAACTTATTAACCAATGCCTTTAAATTCACAAATAGAGGCTATATCGATTTTGGAATACATTCCCATGATACTGATAAGATTACTTTGTTCGTGAAAGATACAGGAATTGGTATAGCCCAAGAAAACCTGCAAATCATCTTTGACCGTTTTCACAAATTGGACTCATTAAAAGCAGGTTCAGGCCTAGGACTTTCAATATGCCAAGCATTATGCAAACTGCTTAACGGTAGAATTACTGTTGAGTCATCGCTAAATCAAGGTACAACATTTTATCTAGAATTACCCTATTCATACATCACTCAAGGAGAGAAACATGACAAATAAGAAACTAATTTTGGTTGCTGAAGATCAACCGGACAACTTCACCCTAGTTCAAGCTTACATATCTAGGCATTATGATATTATACACGCTGAAAACGGAGCAGAGGCAATTGAAGTTATCAAGCATGAAGCTGATAGAATTGATGCTATTTTGATGGATATAAAAATGCCTCTTATTGATGGTATAGAAGCTACTAGCGAAATAAGAAAATTAGATTATAAAAAGCCTATCATTGCCCTGACAGCTTATGCTTACCCTGAAGAAAAAATAATTGCTCTCAATGCTGGCTGTGATTACTATCTAACTAAACCTATCTCCCAGGATACTCTCTTAGAGACTCTGGAAATGATTCTTTCTACTGAATAAGAAAATCATTTATTTAATCCCAAATAATGCAGTAGATCTTTGAGAATAGCACTATATTCTTTTGCAAAAGAATCTGCACTCTTCTCTAAAGCTCTACTGCACCATTCGGGTTAAACAAAGAGATAGAAGAAAGAAATCTATAAAGGTAAGAATATTTGATGAAGAGTGCTATTCGCAAAGGCCTATTGCACCATTTGGGTTTAAGGGCGTATAGTGGATACGCCCCAATGTTTCTAAGTTCAGACCTTTAAAGGCTGCAGATTCCAGATATCTTTGGCATATTCATGGATGGTTCTATCAGAAGAGAATTTTCCTGACCTAGCGATATTCAGAAGAACTTTGTTATACCATAATTTAGTATCTTTAAAATCATTAGAAATAGTATCATTCATCTCACAGTAAGAATGAAAATCAGCTAATACCATAAAGTAGTCTCCATTCTTTAAAAGTGTATCTAAAATTGGTTGAAAAATACCGGGTTCAGTCTGATTAAAATAATCGTATTTAATCATATCAAGAACTTTTTTTAAACTAGCATCTGAGTTATAGTAATTTTCCGGATAATAGCCTTCTTGTTTCATCCGGACTACATCCTCTGCTTTCAAGCCAAAAATATAAATATTTTCGTCTCCGAACTCCTCTTTCATCTCCACATTAGCACCGTCGAGAGTACCAACAGTGAGAGCACCGTTGAGTGCGAATTTCATATTCCCGGTACCTGAGGCTTCGAAACCGGCTGTTGAAATTTGTTCTGATAAGTCTGCAGCTGGGATTATAATCTCAGCCAGAGAGACTGAGTAGTTTGGAATAAAGACAACTTTGAGAAGGTCTTTTATTTGGAGATCAGAGTTGATTTTGACTCCAACAGCATTTATCAACTTTATGATGTTTTTGGCAACATAGTAACTAGGCGCTGCTTTACCTGAGAAAATAATAGTTCTAGGGGTCCAATCAGCTTCAGGATTCTCTTTAATCTTATTATAAAGATGAATAATATGTAAGATATTTAACAATTGTCTTTTATATTCATGCATTCTTTTGACTTGAACATCAAAAAGTGAATTAGGGTTAACGCGGACACCGGTTAGTTTATATATTCTTTTGGTTAGCCGCTTTTTATTTATTAATTTATGCTCTCTAATATGATTTAGGACATCATCATTATCATAAAATTCCTCAAGTTTTTTTAACTCAAAGAGATCTTTCTTCCAAGCATCTCCAATCAAAGAAGTGATATAGCTTGCTAAATGCTTATTACAGGAATCTAACCACCTCCTTTGGGTGATGCCATTGGTTTTATTATTGAATTTTTCAGGATATAACTCATAGAAATCTTTGAATATCTTTTCTTTAATAATTTCAGAATGTAGCTTAGCTACACCATTAACAGAGAATGATCCTTCAATACAAAGGTTAGCCATTCGAACATGTTTTTGCTGGCCTTCTTCAATAATTGACATTGTCTTTAGCTTATACATATTACCGGGATAGAGCTTATTGACTCTATTAAGAAGATTGAGATTAATTTCTTGGATAATCTGAAGATGACGAGGAAGGAGCTCTTGAAGCAAGTTATATCCCCACTTTTCTAGGGCTTCAGGTAAGACAGTATGATTAGTATAAGCAATAGTTTTTTTAGTAATTTCCCAGGCTTTATCCCATTCTAATCTTTCTTGATCAATTAATATTCTCATCAGTTCAGGTATTGCTAAAGCAGGATGAGTATCATTTAATTGAATAGCAATTTTATCAGGGATTTGATTAAAATCACGACAATGCTTCTTGAAATTTGCAAAAATATCTTGAAGTGTTGCTGAGACAAAGAAATACTCTTGTTTAAGTCTTAACACTTTTCCTAGATGGAAGTTATCATTAGGATAAAGAACTTTTGAAATATTCTCTGAAATGTTTTTCTTTTCAACCGCTTTTATATAATCACCTGTATTAAAGTAATCAAAATCGAAATCATCTGTAGCTTGAGCTTGCCATAATCTAAGGGTATTCACATTGTTAGTTTCATAGCCTAAGACAGGAATATCCCAAGCAACTGCCATGATATCTTCTGTATCAACCCAGTAATATAAGATTTTGCCATCTTCCCGCTGGTAATGTTCAACCCGACCACCAAATTTAACTCTATAAGTAATCTCAGGTCTTCTAATCTCCCATGGATTTCCCGCTCGTAGCCAGTTATCAGGTTCTTCAACTTGATAACCTTGTCTAATTAACTGCTTGAAAATACCAAACTCATATCTAATTCCATAACCCATCGCAGGATAGTTATGGGTAGCTAAGGAATCCATGAAGCAAGCAGCTAATCTACCTAATCCCCCTGAACCCAAGCCCATATCCGGTTCTAACTCTTCAATATCACTTAATGAATAGTTTAGCTCTTTAACTAACTCACGAACCTCTTCCAAAATACCCATACTGTTTAATGAGTCTATCATTAAGCGGCCTACCAAGAATTCCATGGATAAGTAATTAACCATTTTTCGGTTACTTTTATGATATTCATAATCTGTTCTTAACCACTTTTCTATTAGATTTTCCTTGATGGTTAAAGCTAAAGATTGATATATATCACGTGCTTTGATAGTTGTTTTATCTTTGATCATTGTGTATTCCAAATGATAATAAAACCTATCTCTCAAACTTTTATGTTTATGTTCTATTTGATCTGAAAAAAATATTGAATCTTCTCTATTCATTTAAATATATCCTTTGAATCTTATTTTACTTTTTCATTCTAGTAATTTCTGTTTTAAAGGCAAGCAATTTATTGTTAATTTTTTTATTTGGGTTTAAGGCATATAATATATATATTCCTGAAATTATGTAGCTTACTTTTGCAAAAGAAGATAGTGCTATTCGCTTTTTCCCTAAATTCTACTGCATTATTTGGGTTTAAGTGTAATAATCACAATTTCCGGAGGACAGAAGAAGCGGACATTGACCCAGGTATTACCAACTCCGGCAGTTGTGTATCCTTGCATTGTTTTGTATTTCCACAAAGAGTAAGAGTATTTGTGTGGAAATTTAGTAAATCTAACTATGGGAATCCCGCCCGGATAACAGATTTGACCTGAGTGAGTATGACCGGCAAGAAGAAGATCATAACCTTCTTTTTCTGCTTCTTTATAGATATTGGGAGAATGAGTCAAGAGTATCTTATAATCATTAATTTTCTTTGGTAAAGATGGAAATTCATGAGAATAATAACGATCTGAATCATCGATACCCGTGATTATTATGGATTCATCACCTCTTTTGATAGTTATAAACTCATTAAGTAACATATTAACACCTAAGTCGTTTAGAATCTCAGCAATTTTATATTCATCATGATTTCCCAAAACAGCATAAACTTTGGAAGTATCGATAACATTGAAGAGCTCAGTATAGAGGGATTTTATGACTGTATAGTTTCCAAAAGCATTCACCTGATAATCGCCACCCAACAAATAAATATCAACACTCTCTTTTCTTAGAATCTTTTTTATTGGTTTTATTAAAGATGGGTTCCCATTAAGATGAAAATCTGAAATAAACATAATCTTAAAATCATTAAACTCTTTTCCAATCTTGGGATGAGATAGTTCAATATGTTTACATGCAATTCTTTGGGTATTTCTGAATCCTAAAGCCGTCAAACCCATTGTGTCAAAAATAACTTTAACAACCTTTGAAAAAGGGTGGGCTTTCTTATGTATATGAGATTTTTCTTTTAACCTGTCTTTAATTCTTTTCTCACGAACTAGTCGCTTGGGATGAATCTCTTTCATCACTCTAAACTGTTATTCCTGTCATAATGAAGCTTGAAAGATTTTATACCATAAAACATACTCTCCACTAAATTATCTTGATAGTTTTCTTTGTTAAGCTTCTTCCCCTCTTCGAAGTTTGAGATAAAGCCTAGCTCTACGAGAATAGATGGCATAAAGGCTCCACGCAAAACAAAGAAATTAGCAGATTTAACTCCTCGATCTGAAGCTTCAGTTTCTAGAACTAAATTATTTTGAAACTTATAAGCTAAATTTATACTCTCTATCAGTTGGGCAGATTGGATTAAATCACTAATCACATAATCTGCTTGAGAATATTCCTGTAAGGCTTCTTCCCCTTCAAATTCGATAACAACAGCATTCTCTAGAGCTTGAGCTGCTCTTGATTCATCATTTTTTGCTTCCGATAGATAATAGACCTCTATTCCATGAGCTTTTTTATTTTCTGCTGCATTTGTATGAATTGAGATGAAAAGATCCGCATTATTAGCGTTTGCGAATAAGGTCCTATCCTTCAATGATACAAAAGAATCATCTTCTCTGGTTAATAAGACTCTAACATCTAATTCTTCTTCAATTCTAACTTTCAATTTCTTGGCAATATTTAGAACTATATGTTTTTCTTGTAATCCATTAGCTCCTTCAGCTCCAGGATCCTTTCCCCCATGCCCCGGATCAAGAACGATAACTTTGATGGATGAATTATTTCTTTGATTCAATAACAAAAAACCATCTTCATAATAGACAGAGTTAGGGAATATTTGAGGAAATACATCTAGTAAAAAATGTTCTGGGAGAGAATACTCACCTTTTATATAGCTTATTGGATAATAGAAGTTATAGTATTCATCCTCCAATAAACCTGTTTTATTATTGTAACTGGCTACGTGAGCAAAAGAACTTTCTATACAAAAAGAAATCTCCTTTTTAAAGACATAGAAATGAAGACGATCATCTAAAAGAATCTCTTTCATTTGTCCTTTAACTATGGCATTAAAATCTGCAAGCTTAAAATAGTTTAGTTTCTTATGCTCAAAAGTCTCAAGCAAGTAGTATTCATCACTATCAGTAAACTGAACTTTTATTTGTGCTGATAAGAAAGAGACACAAAGCAGCAAAGCTAAAATTAGGAATAAATTTTTATTCTGCATTTGCATCCCTAAAATGTCATTTTCTTGGCTCTATCAACATCACGTTGCTGATCTTTTTTCTGCAATACTTCTCGTTTATCATAGTTCTTCTTACCTTTAGCTAAGGCTAATTCTACCTTACAAATACTCTTCTCATTGATATATATCGAAGCAGGGATTAAAGTCATGCCACCCTCAATTATTTTCGTGTTAATTTTCTTAATTTCCCTTCTGTTAAGTAATAATTTCCTAGGTCGTGTTGCTTCATGATTAAAATATGTTGATTTCTCATAAGGTGAGATGTGTAAGTTAAGTAACCATACCTCTCCCTCTTTATCAACACGCGCAAAACTATCCTTGAAACTAACTTTCCCTTGTCTTATGGATTTTATTTCTGTACCTTTTAAGACAATGCCAGCCTCATAAGTCTCTAAGAAATAATATTCATGTTTTGCCTTTCTATTTTTTATTTCACGCAATCTATCATTATTGTTTTTTGTTGCCATTTTTTATACCATCTCTCCGATTTTAAATAGTATTAATAACTTCACTTTGTCCAGTTTTAATCCTACTTTGAATCTTTTATCCCATTATCAGTTATCAGTGAAAACTGTCAAATTATATTTAAACCCGTAATGATATATTTGTTGAATCGATAACATTGCATCTTCTGCCGGACAGCAGCTATCCTTTTCTGAATCACTTAGTGATTTAGTAGAGAATTATTGTTATAACTTATCTATAGAGATATCTTTTAACCTTCATAGTAGGTGTTTTTTCAAAAGGTTCTATCTGTTCCTGTACTTTAGATATTTTTGAGAAGCTTGATACTTTTGAATTAACATCGCTTTTTATAGTATCGAGGATTTTTGTGATTTCTCTTTTTAGCTTAGCTTCTGACAATGAATGTGCTCCATGGATTTGATCAATATAGTCATAATTTAAATGGATCTTAGCAAGCAGTTTGCTATCTTGTTCTAAGACTAAGGACTCTACCACAAATTCATTTTCATTGATGATAGATTCAATCTCTTCAGGGTAGATATTTTCTCCACTAGACCCCACAATCACATTCTTCAATCTACCTTTAATATAGAGATAACCTCGTTTAAGTTGGCCAAGATCACCTGTTTTAAAATAGCCATCCTCGGTGAATACAGCTTTAGTAGCATTCTCATCTTTATAATAACCTTTCATCACACTATCACCCTTTACGACAATCTCACCTTCTCCAGTTTTAGGATTAGTATTAATCAATTTGTATTGCAAATTGAAGACTACTGGCCCGGTAGAACGAAAGCGGGTCGTAGCGGGTGGTGCTCCGGCAACTAAGGGGGAAGTCTCTGTCAGCCCATAACCTATAGAATATGGAAAATTACTGTCTTGTAGAAATTTTTCCACATCTGAAGCAATTTTTGCGCCACCAATTCCATAGAATTTTAGGTGTCCACCAAAAGATTTGTAAAGTTTCTTACCAGCAACCTTATGAAGAACTTTCCGGATAGTGGGTATTGAATATAGAAATCGCATTATAGTTGAAGAGGTTAAGGTTGGATGAATCTTATTCTTAAAGATTTTTTCCATAATGAGGGGGACTGTTAACATAATGGTAGGTTGTACCTTAGTCAAAGCAGGTAAAAGTACACTGGCAGTAGGAGGACGTCTTAAATAAGTTATTGTACTATTATGCATTAAGGGAAATAGGAAGCCTAGGGTACATTCGTAAGTATGAGGCAGGGGTAAGATTGAGATCAATCTATCCTTATGATCCATGGGTTGTACTTTATAGCATGCTTGAATATTAGTTATCAAATTCTTGTGAGTAAGCATAACCCCTTTAGATTGACCGGTAGTCCCGGAAGTATAAATTATGACAGCTGTATGATTTTCATCAATTTGTTTATTTTTAAAACCAGCAATCTCCCCTATTATCCCTGTCTTGTCTAACATTGAATCTCTTCTATCCAAGAGCATTGCCTTGATTTTGGAGAGAGATGAAGATGGATTAATAATATGGTAATCTTCAATATCAATAGCTATTATTTCCTTACCAGCTCCAAAGAGGGTTTCGAACTTAGGAAAAAGCTTATTAGAAACGAAGATTGCCTTTGCTTCAGCATGCCTTAGGATATGATGTATTTCATTTTCTTGAAACTCAGTAAGAATTGGTACTACAATAGCACCCATAGAAACAATTGCTAAATAAGATATACCCCAATTCGGAGAATTCTCGCTAAGAATGGCTACCTTATCACCATATCTGATACCTTGCTCTTTTAAGAGATTTGCAACTTCTTGATACTTCTCACCTAATTCACGATATGTCAGGGGACTTTCATCAAGCCAAGTTAGGGCGTCATGATTGGGAAATCTCTCGATAGCATCGTTAATGTTATCAATTATTGTCTTTTTCATTATTTTCATATTCTCACCTATTTTTTAGTTGTTTCACTTAAAATTTATAATCAAAACTTGTCAATTACGACAAGTATTTTTTTAAAAATACTTAAACTAAATCAAGAATTATTTGAACAAATTTGTTATTCAACTAGTAACAAAAATATTTTTTTTCTTCTCTAAACAGGGTGTTACTCACCAAGTTAGTAGACATAATAGAAGCATTTTGAAGTCAGGCAAATATTTTTTTTAAAGATAGATAATTTAGTATTTGACAGTTTTGACGAATTTAGATAAATTTGGTTTTAAGAAAATTTGGGATGAATTTATAAGTTACAAATAAAAAATTAGGAGGTCGTATAATGAAAACTCTAGCTGATTTAAGAAAAATTAGAGAGAAAGCTCAAAACGACATGAAACTAAGAAACAGTGAAACAAGAGTGAAAGTTGTTGTTGGGATGGGAACATCCGGAATAGCAATGGGTGCTCGTGAAGTTATGAAAGCTTTTTTAGATGAAATTGCTAACAGACAGCTTCACGATGTTTTAGTTACTCAAACTGGAGAAAAGGGTCTATCATCAATGGAACCTGTAGTTGATGTTATAATTGATGGTGTAAATAGTGTTACTTATGGTAACATGACAGCCGAGAAAGTAAAAAGAGTTGTTGCAGAACATATTGTTAATGGCAACCCTGTTAACGATTTCATAATTTCAACTGACAAATAACCATAAGGATTTTTTTATGTATCAGGAAATATTTAAAAAATACGAACCAACTAAAGATAATTTAATCTATATCTTACATGACATCCAGGATAATCACCCTCAGCAATATATTACCGAAGAGGCTGTTTTATCTGTATCAAAATATCTAAATGTCCCTATAAATCACATCTATGGTGTAATCACTTTCTACGGAATGTTTTCAATGAAAGCTCGCGGAAAAAACATTATCAGACTATGTGAATCACCACCTTGTTATCTTAAAGGTTGTGATAATATTTATAGAAAACTAAAAGAAGAATTAAATATTAAACAAAATGAAACAACAGAAGATGGATTGTTTACTTTAGAATTATGTGCTTGCTTAGGAGTATGTGGTAATGCTCCTGTGATGATGATTAATAACGATATTTATGGTGACCTTACTGAAGAAAAAGTTGTCAAAATTATTAAAGACATCAAAGGAGAGAAGTAATGAAATTCTATCGTAGCCACATCCTATTAGGTATGAGTGAAACTTCTATTGAAGCTGGTGCCAAAAAGATCGAATTAGCTTTAAAATCTGAACTTTCCAAAAGAAATTTACAAGATGAGATTGATGTTTTAGAGACTGGTCCACTTGGTTTTTTTGCCAAAGGTGTTTGCCTTAAAGTATATCCGGAAAATGTTTTATACGAAAATGTTACTGTAGAAGATATTCCTGAATTAGTTGAAGAACACTTCCTCAAAGGAAGACCGGTAAAGAGATTATTAGCCACAACTACTCGCGTTGAAGCTTATGATTTTAATTATAAAGAGAGAAATGTTTTAGAAAACTCAGGTATCATAGACCCTGAAGATATTGAAGAATATATCGGTGTGGGTGGCTATGAAGCCTGGGAAAAAGCATTATTAAAAATGAAGCCTGAAGAGATTATTGCTGAAGTAAAAGAATCAGGACTTAGAGGTCGTGGTGGAGCAGGTTTCCCAACCGGGTTAAAATGGAGCTTTACTGCCCCAATAGATTCACCTGAAAAGCATCTTGTTATTAATGCAGATGAAGGTGAACCAGGTACTTTTAAAGATAGATTAATCATGGAAGGGGATCCTCATAAACTACTCGAAGGTATGATGATTGCTTGTCGTGCTTTCGGGGCTAACAAAGGATTCATCTATATTAGAGGTGAATATAAGTTATGTATCGAAAGATTAAAACATGCCATCAATCAATGTCGTTCTTATGGTATCCTTGGCCAAGATATCTTTGGTAGTGGCTTTAACTTAGATTTTGATATCAAAGTTGGTGCCGGTGCTTATGTGTGTGGAGAGGAGACTGCTTTAATCGAATCATTAGAAGGAAATAGAGGAAATCCTCGTTTCAAACCACCATTCCCAGGTGTTAAAGGTTTATGGCAAACTCCAACAGTAGTTAATAATGTGGAGACAATTGCTAATGTTCCTACTATCATTAATAAAGGTGCTGAATGGTATAAGAGTCTTGGAGTTAATGGAGCAACTGGAACAAAGGTTTACACTTTGATGGGTGATGTTGCCATGCCAGGCCTTACAGAAGTGCCTATGGGAATTACCCTTAGAGATATTATTAATAAGTATGGTGGAGGAATGTTAAGAGGTAAGAAATTCAAGGGAGCACTCGTTGGTGGTGCTGCAGGAGTAATCTTATCTGATAAACTTCTTGACGTCAAAATGGATTATGAAAGTTTGAAAGAGTACACAGCTGTGCTTGGTTCAGGTGCGATTATGGTAATGGGTGAAGAGGTAGATATGGTCGAAATGCTTTGGTCAATTCTTCGATTCTTCCGTCATGAATCTTGTGGAAAATGTTTCCCATGCCGTTTAGGAACCCAACAGTTGTATAACATTATTTGTAAAATTAGAGATGGCGAAGGTAAAGAAGAAGATTTAGAGAGTATGATATTGCTATCAGATGCAATGGTTAAAAGTTCATTCTGTGCTCTCGGACAATCACCATATATGCCAATCAAGAGTTCAATATTGAACTTTAGAAATGATTTTTTAAAAAGAATTAAATAAAAATAGAATCTGGAGATGTAAAGATGAAAATGATTAACTTAACAATCAATAATGTTCCTGTAGAAGTTCCAGAAGGCACAACTTTGATTCAGGCTGCTTTAAAAGCCGGATTTAAAGTCCCTTCATTATGCTGGCATCCTGACTTAGCTCCTACAGCAGCTTGTGGAATATGTGTATGTGATGTGGAAGGTTACCCCGTTCCCAAAAGAGCATGTGCTACTCCTGTAACTGAAGGAATGAAAGTTAATACTAATAGTAGAGAATTAAGAGAATTAAGAAAGACTATCTTAGAATTAGTGCTTGCAAATCATGATGTGAAGTGTCCTACATGTGTGGCTAATGGCAAATGTGAATTGCAACAATTAGCGTACACTATGGATATTGATATGGAAAAAGTTCCTAAATTATTAGAAATGAAACCAATCGATTATTCAAGCCCTTCTATCGTTAGAGATACTAATAAATGTATAAATTGCGGACGTTGTATCACAGTTTGTAACGATATCCAAACTGTTTATGCCTTAACCTTTGCAGATCGTGGATTTGAAGCTCATGTTGATACAGCAATGAGCTGGGGTATTGGCAACAGTGCTTGTGTGAACTGCGGTCAATGTACTGTTTATTGTCCAACTGGTGCTTTAAGAGAAAAAGACGATACTGATAAAGTATGGGATGCTCTTTTAGATCCAACTAAACATGTAGTTGTTCAAGAAGCTCCATCAATTCGTGCCTCTTTAGGTGATGAGTTCGGTATGGATATGGGTACAGTTACCCCAGGTAAGATGTATGCTGCTTTAAGAGCTCTTGGTTTTGATTCAGTTATGGATACCAACTTCACAGCCGATCTTACCATTATGGAAGAAGGTACAGAGTGTGTTGAGAATCTTAAGAAACATACAGGAAAACCTGTGATTACTTCATGTTCTCCTGGTTGGGTTAAATTTGTGGAAACTTATTATCCTGATTTAACTCCTTATGTATCAACTGCTAAATCTCCTATGTCAATGTTTGGTGCTTTATCCAAAACTTACTATCCTGAAGTTCATGGTTTAGACCCGAAAGACATAGTTTCAGTGGCAATCATGCCTTGTACTGCTAAGAAATTTGAAGCTCAAAGACCTGAATTAGCTCGTGATGGTGTGCCTGATACTGATATCGTTCTTACTACCCGTGAATTCCTTAGAATGATCCACGAAGCTGGTATTGATTTCCAAAACATTAAAGAAGCTAAACCTGATGAAGGTATGAGTTTCTATACTGGTGCAGGTACTATTTTTGGTGCTACCGGTGGTGTGATGGAAGCAGCTATTCGTTCAGCTTACTTCTTAGTAACAGGCCAAGATTTAGAAAATCCTAATATTGAAGCTGTTCGTGGACTTAAAGGTGTAAAAGAAGCTGTTATCACTATCCCTGGTTTCGGAGATGTAAAAGTTGCAGTCGCTAACGGTTTAGGAAATGCTAGAAAAGTTATGGATAAAATCCAACAACAAATTAACGAAACCGGTTCTACTGAATATCACTTCGTTGAAATCATGGCTTGCCCAGGTGGTTGCGTTGGTGGTGGTGGACAACCATTCGGCAACGGTATTGCTCAACGTGCTAGAAGAGGTGAAGCTCTCTATAAAGAAGATGCAAACATGGACTTCAGATGCTCACACCATAACCCTGAAATTACTAAAATCTATGCTGATTACTTAGAAAAACCAGGTTCTCATAAGGCTCATGAATTACTCCATACTTACTACTTTGGTAGAGATAAATTCAAAGGCCAAGTTGAAAAACAAACTACCGGCTTAGATTCACATCATTAATAATTGATAATTAATAATTAATATAGAAGAGGCGAAATTAGTTTCGCCTCTTTTTCTTTTCCCAAATAAAGAGGCTCAAGTTAAAGTCTGGTGGAAATAATCCCGAATGATGCAGTAGAGTTTTAGGGAAGAGTGCAGATTCTTCTCTAAAGCTCTACTGCATCATTCGGGTTAAATTTGCTTTGCATTCTAAATTAGTTATTATATTACAAATGAATAAAGGAGCTTAAATGAATAAACGAAAAATTCTAATCTTAATTAATATCGTGCTATTTATAGCCTTTCTTACGACTATTATAAGTGCCCTCTTATATGCTATTATCCCCTCAGCTCTTAATGGGGATGAACTTGTAGGAGAGATTCATGAAAGTGCAGGTATTATCTTTGCAATCTTTGCTATTATTCATATAAGCTTCAATTGGAAATGGATTAAAACCCAGATTATAACCAGAAAGAAGCAGTAGAATTATTTTTTAAAAAAAGGAGAAAAGAAAATGAAAAAACTAATACTAGTTTCCCTCTTTGGCATCATGCTATCAGGTTTATTGGCACATTCTGCTCAAGAAGTTACAGCTACTTATGATATGGAAACAAAACTGCTAAAAGTAGAATTTGAACATAAAGTAAGAGATGCAAGTGATCATTTCATTTATGAAGTGAAGATAGAAGTAAATAAAAAAGAGATAATTACTCAGCTTATTTCCAAGCAAGAAACTGCTGATGGTGGACAACTAATTTATCGTATTCCTGATTTAAAAAAAGGCGATGAAGTTAAGGTAGTTACCGAATGCAGTAAGCGAGGAAAGAAATCTGCTGAAATTACAGTTGAGTAGGACCAAGCTAATCTTTCCTAGAGCTTAAATACACCAATAGCTGAAATTTATCCAGGAACAGCCTTGCATGCGAGGCTGTTCTATATACTCTCTAGAAATTTCACATTTGTGAATATTCTTATTTCTTGACTAAATTATTGTCTTGTATATATTATGTTTTATGAAAATATATTACATTGATTCATTTACAGATCAGCCTTTTAAAGGAAATCCTGCTGCAGTAGTTTTACTAGATAAAGAATTGTCTGACAATTTAATGCAAAAAATTGCTCAAGAGATTGGCTTTTCAGAAACTGCTTTTTTGATCAAGCAGGATAAAGATATATACGGATTGAGATGGTTCACACCTACTACAGAAGTTTCTTTGTGTGGTCATGCAACCTTAGCTTCAGCCAAAGTTTTTTTCACATTTTTAGCAGCAAACTTAAATTCTGTGAAATTCATCACAAAATATGGTATCTTAGTTTGTTCTCAAGAAGGAGATAAGATAAAAATGACTTTCCCTAAGGACAGATTAATTCAAATTGATAAATACGATGAAATCAAAGAATTCTTTGCTTTTGGGATTAAAAGGAATATTTTGTTTAGTGAAGTAAACCACTACTTGTGTCTTTTTGTAGCAGATGAACTTAACATATCCTCTTTTATGATAGAAAGCCATGGAATTATAGAACTAAGTAAGATACTTCCTGAAATTAGGGGGTTGGTGATAAGTAATCAACACGCGGGACTAGTAAGAATGAGATTTTTTGATCCATGGGAAGGTATTCCTGAAGACCCGGTAACAGGTTCTGCAGGCTTGGTAGTATCAGAATATTGGTTTAATAAATTAGATAAAGATAGTATTGAAATAGAACAAATGTCTGCTCGTGGAGGCAAAATGGAAATTAGGAATGAAGAAGCGTATGTCTCAATTTTGGGGCTTGCAACTATAATTTTAGAAGGAACATTAATGGCAGGTAACTATGGCGAATAAAGCTCAGAAATATCGTCTTGGAGTATTTTTAATAACCGGTTTTACCTTAATAATTATTACCATAGCTGTCATAGCTGGGACAAATTTATCCCAAAAGCGTGACATCTACTACATCAATTTTCGTAATGAATCAGTGGGAGGATTAGATGTTGGTAGTAAGGTTAATTATCAAGGAATCGGAGTTGGAAGGGTTGATGAGATTATAATATCTCCTGAGGATGTAACATCAATAATTGTTACAATAAGTATTAGGGGTGGTACACCAATCAAAAACGATGCCAAGGCTTCGCTATCTCCGGTGGGGATCACGGGATTACATGCTATCGAGATTAAGGGAGGTACCAATGAATCAAAGCTCTTACCACCAGCTTCCTATATAGAAGTTGAGAAATCTCTCTTCGGGACTATTACCAATAAAGCTGTCTCGATAACAGAACAATTAGATGAGCTAATCAAGAGTCTAAACAGAATTGCAGATCAAGACAACATTGATAATATTGCCTCTATAATAGGAAATCTTGATGCCATTTTGACAGAGAATCGTTCCACTCTAGAGGGGACTATGCATAATTTGGAGTTGATTTCAGGAGATGTAGCTAAATTTACCAATGTTCTAGAAGTGAAATTAGATACATTAGTTACAGCTACTACTCAGTCGATTACAGCTTTGAACAACATCCTAAATAGCAGTTCAATAAACAACATTATTACCAACCTGGATACGATTTCGACAGATTTGGCTGAAGCTGATCTGAATTTGCTTGTTACCAGTTTGAATAATTCTGTGATTCGATTTGAGTCAATGATTACTAATGTTGATAATACTGTTATTAGATCAAGAAGAGATATCTTAGACATTTTAGATTCTGCTCGTGAAGCTATGGAAAATCTTAATGATTTCACTAAGCAGATAAATGATAATCCCACAATTCTTCTAAGAGGAGATTAATAGGAGTGCTTATGAAAAAAATATATTTTTTAATAATAATATTGTTTTTGGTGTTAACTTTTTTTAGCGCATGTTCTAACAACAGAGATATAGTTGAAGTTAAATACTACATCTTAGATTACTTCCCCCATTTAGATAAGGAAGAATTAAAACAAACTGTTCCCTTCCCCTATAGTGTTGAGATTACTGAATCTCAGATTCCCCGTTCATATCAAAGAAATCAAATAGTATCAAAAAACTCAATAAATACTATTTCATATTCCAATGAAGCAGTATGGGCAGATAAACTCTATAATTCAATACCCCAATTGCTGCTACAAAAAGCTAACAGATATAACTTTTTTGATAATGCCCAAAGAGACTTTTTTACAACTCTTCCTGATTTTTATATTGATAGCTTTGTTGCTAGTATTGAACAAGTTAATGTTAATGAAAGAGTTTCTGCTCATGTTAAAATGGACTTTTATTTAAGGAACGCTAAACAGAATATAGTTGTTGTTCACAGATCAAATAGAACTGAGCCCGTATTAGATAGTGATATGAGTTCAATAGTCCAAACTTTCTCAGTAATAATCTCTGAAGAGTATGACAAATTTTTAATGAAGTCTAAAGATTACTTTGTTAATGGAATAGAAAGCAAAAATCTAATACCTGAACTAAATGCAGATAAGCTTGATAATATTGATGACTTTGAAAAGCTTGCTGATGATGACTATGAGGAGACAACAGGTGAGTTGTTAGTACCAAATCTATCAACAAGCACTACTGCTCCTAAGGTTTTCATAAGAAGTACTGAAACTGAATCAGATTATGAGATCGATATGGGAGAAGTAATAACCTTGCCGGTAGGGAAATATACCCTCTATCTTGGTCGAGGACAAGAAACGGAAATAATCCACCCAACTGAAGTTAAACCAAAGTATAGAACTATTGTTACACCTACCTGGAGTTCTTTGACTATAAAAATTATTGATAGTGGGAAAACTAATGTCAGAATGAGATACGAAATTTTTAAAGGTAATTCAAATGAATCAGTAGGAAATGATCTATCTGCATCAGACGAAGTTGGTGAAGAAAATCGAGTGTGGATATTGAAACCTGACCTCTATTTCATTACTGTTGATGGTGCCTCTTTTTCTTCCTATATTGATTTTACTACAATCACCTTAGAATCTGGAAAGCACTATAATCTTACAATGGTTGTTGACCCTGATGGAACTAACGGGAAACTTCTAGGTGCAGGAATTCACCCCCAAGAAACTGAAGCTTTGTTAAATGAATCTAACTGGAACACTCAAAATGCCTTCCACCTCAACTTCAATATAAATGCTAATAACGAAACTGAAGAGGACTCATTCGATGAAAATATCACCTTGAGCAGTCAATTAGACACAAGAATTAAATACGAAAAAGATAACTTAAATTATGATGGAAGAGTCAACTGGGAGCTTGGATTCAATAAAGAATCTGATCAGGATTTAAAGATTTCCGTTGATGATTTTAGAATTAACAATACAGTGATTTATAACATTTGGAACAACATTGGTTTTTATGGAAGATTAGATGCAAATTCTCATTTCTTGCCGAAACGTCAATATTTCAATTCCGAGACAGATTATCTTGTATATAATCAACAAGGCTCTTTGATTGATTCTTTACTTAACAAAGATGACATAACTCTGCAAGATCCTCTATTTCCTCTAACTTTAAAAGAGGATATAGGTTTAAACTGGAGAGTAGGTTTGAACAGATATGGAAATGTTAATTTCAGAGCTGGTTTGGGCTGGCTTCAAACTTATAATAATGAGGTCTTGGTTTTTGATAGAACAGATGCAAATGGATTCAATATTTACAGACAAATTCCTGATACATCTACAAGAGGTATTGCAACTTCAATTGTTGGTAATTTTAATATTCCGCAGATTAGATTATCGTGGTCATCAACAGCTGATTTATTAGTACCACTACAAGGAGATGGAGATCCCACCTTCGAATTTATTAATGTCTTTAATTTGAAGTTAATTAGAAATGTCTCTTGGGACGTCAGGTTTGATGTTAATTATGATAAAAATTACAGAGACTACTTTGTTTATAAAACTAGCTCATTCATCCGCTTATCCTACTTCTTTTAAGATATTATGAGTAAACTTAGTATAAAAGATCAAACCTTGAATATTTCTGGTAAAATTGTGATTGCTAATATTACAGTCTTGCTAAAAGACTTTGACCATAAATTCGGCAAAGAAAAGATTTCCAAGCTCAATTTAAAAGATGTAGAAGAGATTGACGGAGCAGGAGTTTCCTTTATCGAGACTATTCTTGACAGAAATAAACTCACCTCTGAATCTTTAGAGAATGGTAACCCTACCATTATGAAAACTATAGAGATTTTCAAGACTATCAAAGGTGAATCTGCTGTTAAACCTGTCCCTGATAATATTTTTGTAAAAACTGGAGATAATTTTCTTTCCTTTATCAAACAAATTGTTGATGGTCTATATTTAGCTTCAGATACTATTTGGTGGAGTATTACCGGAATAGTAAATAAAAAAGGCAGACGTAAAGGTTCAGTTACAGAGCAAGCAATTGCTATCGGTTTAGATGCCTTACCTATTGTAGCCTTATTATCTTTTGTGATTGGCTTTATTCTAACTTTGCAATCCGGCTTTCAACTTCAAAAATTCGGAGCTAATGTCTATATAGCTGATCTCTTAAGTATCTCTATTGTTAGAGAGATGGGGCCTTTAATCACGGCTATTATTATTGCAGGTAGATCTGGTTCAGCCATTGCCTCAGAGATAGCCACGATGAAGGTAACCGAAGAGATTGATGCCTTGAAAATGATGGCTTTGAATCCGATCAAATATGTCATCGTTCCTAAATTTCATGCAATTACCTTAACTATGCCTATCCTTGTAGCTTTCTCAATTCTGATTAGTATGGGAGCAGGATTATTGATTTCTGTTGGTTTTTTAGATGTAGCTTTAGAAGTCTATATCTCTCGATCGATTAATATTTTGGCTGTGAAAGACATTATTATTACCCTAATAAAAACAATCACTTTCAGCTGGTTAATAGTCATCATTGGTGCCTATTATGGGATGAAAGTTACCGGAGGAGCTGAAGGTGTTGGTAAAGCAACTACCAGCTCTGTTGTTACTTCAATCTTTGCTGTTATCTTAGCCGATGCAGCATTTAGCTTAATCTACTTATAATTATGAAAAAAGATATTATTATTAAAACTACTGACCTTGTGGCAAAATATGGTGATAACATTGTTCTAGATGGTATTTCTGTAGAAATGTACAAGGGCGAAGTTACTGTAATTCTCGGGACTAGTGGTTGTGGCAAGACTACCCTACTCAAGAATATACTCCGTATGTATCAACCTTTCTCGGGTAAAGTTGAGATTTTTGGAGAAGAGGTTTTAAATTTAGACGATGATCAGTTTAATGAAATACTCAAAAGAACTGGGATGTTGTTCCAGAATGGAGCTCTGTTGAACTCCATAACTGTCTATGACAATGTCGCTATTCCTTTAGAACAACATACAAATCTAACTCGTGAGATTATTGACAGAATAATCAAGACCAAGCTCCATCTTGTTAACTTGGATCATGCAGTCTATCTTACCCCCTCTGAACTATCTGGAGGTATGAAAAAGAGAGCTGCCTTGGCTCGGGCTTTAGCTTTGGAACCAGAAATCCTCTTTTGTGATGAACCTTCTGCCGGACTTGACCCTGTTACCAGTGCTGACCTGGATAAGCTGATAATAAACCTTAAGAATCAACTGAATATGTCAATGGTCATTGTTACCCACGAATTAGCTTCAATCCACAGAATTGCAGATAGAATCATTTACTTACATAAAGGAAAACTACTCTTCGCTGGGACTTTGGACCAAGCGAAGAAATCAGGAATACCCCAAGTCGAAGAATTTTTCGAAATCGGTAGTTTCTAATTTTTTTTCTTGTTAAATTTATCCTTTTATATTTTATTGTAAAAAATAAGATGTAAAAGGATTTCTTTTATGAAATTAAAAATATATTGTGCAATAATCTCTTTCTTACTAGCAGTTACTTTATGTAATGCTCAATCCGATTCACTGGCTACTGTTAGTGATTCCCTCCTCTTTAATCAGGCCCGCCTTGATTCATTGGGGATGCTAACTCTTATTGATTCCTTAGATGAGACTAGTACTGAAGTTGATTATTCAGACTATTTGAACTTGTTTGAACGAGTGGAAAAATACAAGAGTGAAAGTCGAGAAAGTTTTCGAAGCGACCCTAACAAAAAACTATTCTGGTCAATTCAGGGACATCTATTTGGACTTAGTACTGATAACTACTTCATCCGCAAGGATAACTTTACAGAACTTAACTCACTCTCCCCTACCTATTTAAAACTTCAACATTATAATAGATTTTATAGAGAAACCCTATCAGGAGATTTCTACCACTTAGATAAAGAATATTATGATTTACCGGTTACAGCAATCGAAGTAGTTGCCTCTACCGGAGATTATGATTTGGGCACCGGTTATGTAGCCCTAAAAAAGAACAAATTCTTCGATCGATATAATTTAGATTTCAGAATGAATTTCGTTAAAGCTGATTTCTATAATGGGAGTGAACTAGCTTCTAATACTACTGGTAATCTAATTATTCCTTTTAAGAATAGTTACCTGGATATTGCTTTTAACTCTGTTTCTTTTGAAGGACCCTATTATCGTCTTTCTCCTGCTTTTAGGCTTAACTCTACAATATTTGAAGAGAATAGCCAATCTTTTTCAGCTTTCTACAACAACAATTTACTTAAGTTTGGTCTTAAATATTCTGCAGAAAATTATCAGAGAATAACCCCAAGAACCCTAAAAAGAGAGTATTTTCAAATCCTTTTAAATAAAGATTTTAATGCTAGGAACTGGCATGGTGAGATTAACTATGAATACTTCTTCCACCAAGAAGATTTTTATAGTCAGGAATTAAACTCCTTATCATCTGATCTTGACCAAGTCTTAGATCTTTATCTTTCATCAGATTATGACCATCTGAACTTAAGCAATAGAATCGTCCTAACCTACCCCTACCAGCTTTTAACTAATTCGGAACTTAGTTATACCTTGACTGAAAACTGGAAATTTGGGGCATTTTCTCATTTCCGACAAACTCTTAAAAAAGAAAATCTCTTTCCTGACTTTACTTCTGACACAGATGATAATCCTATAAATACCCCCTTCTATCTTAATGAAAAGAATAATACCGGCCTAAATCTCCACTTTTCTTCTTCCCACATAAACCTGGAAGCAGCTATCAGCAATGCAAATATTGAAACAGATTTACTAAATTCGCCCTTTGCTAAAGATTATCAAGCCATAAAAACTCACTTTGCCGGTGATATTTTTTATTCTCTAGGCAAGTATGCCTTCAAGTTATCTTCCTTAATGAGATTCTATCAAGATTATGATAATTATGACATCCACTATCTCCCCAAGGCTATGCTTACCAATTCATTAGAAATCTCACGCGATGTGAATCATAATAACTTTATCAAAACCGGATTAGCTCATCACTATTTTGATGCCTATCTAGCTTGGGAAAATTCTGCTGAAGTCCTCTATCCTCAAAGCTCTCTCCTCGATATTTATCTGGGTTTCCAAATTACAAAACTCTTTGAAATAAACGCTTATTGGAAGAATATTCTTGATAATCAAATCATTACAGGACATAGAACTATCCCTCAATCTATCACTGTCTTAATCTCCTGGAACTTCCTCAATTAGAAGCGAATTAAAGCCAATAATGCATTCAGCTTAAAAATTTCCTTGCTATAAAAATTGCTTACTATTTTTTGGTAATTAGAAAAATATATATCTAAGGAGTTAATTATGGCTTTTAATTTAAGAAACAGACATTTCCTCACATTACTTGATTTCACTCCAAAGGAAATCAATTATTTGTTAGACCTTTCAAGAGATTTAAAGAGAGCTAAATATACCGGTACAGAGCAAGCAAGACTTAAAGGTAAAAACATTGCTCTTATCTTTGAAAAAGCATCAACCAGAACACGTTGTGCATTCGAGGTTGCAGCCTTTGACCAAGGTGCTCATGTTACCTATTTAGGACCTTCAGGTTCTCAAATTGGTCATAAAGAATCTATGGCAGATACTGCTCGTGTTTTAGGCAGAATGTATGATGGTATTGAATACAGAGGTTTCGGTCAAGCTGTTGTTGAAGAATTAGCTGAATACGCAGGTGTTCCTGTTTGGAATGGTCTTACTACTGAATATCACCCAACTCAAATTCTTGCTGACTTACTTACCATCCAAGAACACATCAAAAAACCTCTTAATGAAGTTGTGTTCACTTATGTTGGCGATGGTAGAAATAACATGGGTAACTCACTCATGATAGGTGCTGCAAAGATGGGAATGGACTTCAGAATTGTTGCCCCTAAATCTCTCTTCCCAACCGATGACTTAGTTGCTAAATGTATGGAAATAGCTAAAGAAACAGGAGCTAAAATTACTCTTACTGAAGATATCCCTGCCGGTGTTAAGGATGCAGATGCAATCTACACAGACGTTTGGGTTTCTATGGGTGAAGCTGCTGAAGTTTGGGAACAAAGAATTAATCTTCTTAAACCTTACCAAGTTAACAAAGCTATGATGGATATGACAGGCAAAAAAGAAACTATCTTTATGCACTGTTTACCTGCTTTCCATGACTTAAATACTACTGTTGGTAAAGAAGTTTTTGAAAAATATGGCATAGATTCTCAAGAAGTTTCTAATGAAGTTTTTGAATCTGAAAACTCAGTTGTCTTTGATGAAGCTGAAAACAGAATGCATACTATTAAAGCTGTGATGGTTGCTACTTTAGGTGACTAATTACTAAAGCAATAAATTTGTCAGGGTTATGATTAAGTTCATAACCCTTTTTTTTTTTATCCTACTGCATTATTTGGGTTAAACCCGAATGGTGCAGTAGAGCTTTAGTAATACTTCGCTAAAGCTACGTATCACAGGCGAAGAGTACAGATTCTTTTAGCAAAATAGCTTACAGAATTTGAAGGCATATAATATATATATTCATGAAAATTATGGAAGTTACTTTTGCAAAAGAATATAGTGCTATTCTCAAAGATCTACTGCATT
>JAEKNW010000297.1 GCA_016838885.1 Candidatus Cloacimonadota bacterium | reverse complement strand
AGTTATAGAATGAAAGGGAAAATATAACTAATAATGAGTTACAATAGTGTACCAGATTAAACTTCCAAATCTGTACCATTTTAAACTTCTATTGACACCCTCTGTGTCTCAGTGGTGAAAAAATAAATAAACAACAGATATAAAGCCCGTATGTCTTAAGTCCCCTCTTCATTTGCTCTAGCAAATGTTTCCAAGAGGGGTGTCATCGAAGATGACGGGGCCTTTCTTCAATCCCCTCTTAATCCCGAAGGGATGCTAAAGAGGGGTGGCATCGAAGATGACGGGGTGTTTAAGTCTTGCTTCGCAAGAATGAAAAATGAAAAGTGAAAAGTGAAAAGTGAAAAATACAGAGGTGTAAAAAATGTAGAACTATCCTTCGATAACAGGGACATCCTCAATCCCCTTTTAACCCGAATGTACAGAGTTTCGTATAAGGAAAACCTTTTTTATATCCCTGATAAACCTCGCTTATCTTGCCATGCACGCCTATCGAATTTAAAGATTAGCTGGGTAATAGTTTTTGGTCCAGTAACATCCGGATGCCTGATTAAAAAAGCTATGAATAATCCTGTCAGAATAACTCCCTTAAAGATACTAGTGATAGAGATAGACCACCAAACTCCATTCAAGCCTAATATAGTAGAAGCTGATAAGATTAAGGCTAAGGGAAGTCTTGAACCGGTAAATAAAATACTAATCAAGGACGGCGGTAAAGTCTTTCCTAATCCATTAAAAGCACCTTGAGAAGTTATTTCTAAGGTCATAAACAATTGAGAAAATCCTAATATCCGTAAATAATCAGTACCTAATCTGAGAGCTACTGGGTCATTGGGGATAAAGACCACAAATATGGGTTCAGCAAAAAAGATTAACATAAAGGAAGCAAAAATACCGATAGTCCCTGCCAAAGCTATGGTTGTAAAATATCCTTTGGCGATTCGATCCCATTGCTTAGCCCCAAAATTCTGCCCCACAAATGAACTCAAAGCAGTGGAAAATCCACTGGCTGTCATCCAAGAAATTGCTTCAATCTGACTTCCAACTTTCTGAACTGCTATGGGGACAGGACCCCATTGGGCGATTATCCGAGCAATTAAAGTTGCAAAAAGAGTAAATAAACCAGACTGAACACCGATAGGAGTTCCAAAGGCGAATATCTTTTTAAGAACCGAGGGAATAGGCTTTTTAAAGAAATGAAATTCTTCAAAAGGAGCAAATTTACTTCTAAATAGCATGATAAAGATTAGAGTAACTACCGCCTGAGATATCACAGTAGCATAAGCAGCACCATCAACCCCAAAGTTAAAGACAAAGATTAAGATCGGATCTAATACTATGTTAATTACCAAACCCACAGCATTGATATAAAAAGGGGTCTTGCTATTGCCCATACCATTATAAATACCTGAAAGAACCGGATTAACAAATGTAAAGATTATTCCCCAAGAGACTATTTTTAGATAAGAGATCGCTTGTTCTATTACTTTAGTATCTCCTAACCGGAAAAAACCTATCAGGTGCTCAGAAAAGATAATCATGGCTATAGTATAAACCACCCCAAACATTATAGTTAATTGCAAGGCATTACGAGCAAAATCACGGGCTAAAAGATTATCTTTTTTCCCAATAGACTGAGCGACACCTACCTCTGCACCTATCTTAGCGATTATAATAAAAGCAAAACTGAACCAGATTAAAAAGCCGGCTGTCCCTACTGATGCCACTGCTCCAGCCCCTACTCTGCCTATCCATAACATATCTGTCATGTTATAGGCCATCTGAATAAATGACTGAGCCATTATCGGTAATGATAACATGGTTATCGTCTTTAATATATTACCTTGCGTTAAATCTCTACTATCTTTCATTTTCCCTACTAAATACTTTTTTTTATCACTTAAATTTTACCCCTCTTTTGAGTCAATACTTATATTGTGAAGTGATGGGTAATGAGGGGATCATCCATAAGTCTTGCTTCGCAAGAATGAAAAGTGAAAAGTGAAAATTATGTTGAATTGTTTAATTGTTGAATTGTTTATTTGATTATTTGATTAGAGAGCTATAGCCCGTACATCTTCAATCCCCTCTTTATTTGCTATAGCAAATGTTTTCAAGAGGGGTGCCTCGTTAGAGGCGGGGTGTTAAAATCTCCCCGAAGGGGATTGTCAATAAACGGCTGTTTTCAACAACCGTGCGGGCAAGGGTGCCCGCGGTCCGGCAGAAGAGGTTTACATATCATTCTACAAAGATGTCGCTCCTCTAGAGCTTAAGAGAATAGTGTATTCAGTGGCAATTTCTTTCTTTTTCATATTTGTGTTCATTTGTGTTTTTTGTGGCTAAAAATCTTCCTCTTAATCAGTGTGAATCAGTGTAACTCTGTGGACTTTTTTCTTCTTTCTTCTTTCTTATCCGTGTTTATCCGTGTTATCCATGGCTAAATCGTCTTTCATTCTTTTCAGTGTATTCAGTGTTTTCTGTGGCAATTTCTTTCTTTTTCATATTTGTGTTTATCTGTGTTATTTGTGGCTAAAAAGCTTCTTCTTCTTCGTGTAATTAGTGTAATTAGTGGATAGACTTTCTTCCTCTTTTTTGTGTTCTTTGTGCCTTTGTGGTGAAAAATTCCCCGTCTTTTGGGCACCCCTCTTGGAAACATTTGCTAGAGCAAATGAAGAGGGGATTGAAGATGTCCCCGTTATCGAAGTTCTACATTTTTCATTTTTCACTTTTATCTTTTCATTCTTGCGAAGCAAGACTTAAACACCCCGTCATCTTCGATGACACCCCTCTTTAGCATCCCTTCGGGATTAAGAGGGGAATTAAGAAACACCC
>JAEKNW010000296.1 GCA_016838885.1 Candidatus Cloacimonadota bacterium | reverse complement strand
CTTATGGTTATAAAGATTTTGTGTATTTCAGGTTAAAGGTTTTGCAAGCATTTGGATACTTAAATTTGTCAGCTACCCACTCTACTTGAGAGAGAGCCAAATATTAGTAATAGCGCAAAAGAATATAGTGCTATTCTCAAAGATCTACTGCATTATTTGGGTTTAACCCGAATGGTGCAGTAGAGCTTTAGGGTCTGATTATAATAATGCTGTAACAATGTTAGTTATTATGGTGTTAATAAGTCTTTGAGTTATTAGGCGTATATTCTAGAAATGCAGAAAGTTAAACAGATATTTTTGTGAGTAATATTATGAAAACAAAAAAAAAAATGAGTTTAAGAAGATTTTATCTTGACATATCAATATCTAAAATAAAAAATAGCAATGTAATATTCAATAATAACGGAGGAAATATGAAGATTTCAAGAATTATTGTAGTATGTTTGTTGATTTCAATAGCAATATTGTCAGTCGCATGTTCATCAAACAAAGGACCTAAGCACGAGAAAGCAGATCATGAAGTTATCTATTATCCAGAATGGTGGGATTTACAAGATAATCCAGAATTTGTCTACACTTATGGCGAAGGTATAAAAAGTACAAGTTCACTTGCTAAAGATGCTGCTTATTCTAATGCAGTTTTCCAAGCAGCAAACTTTGTAGAAACAAAAGTTAAAGGTATGATAAAAAACTTTGAGGAGGAATCAGGTGTTGATAATCCTCAAGTATTAGCATTAACTTCAAAAGTTATTAAAGTTGTATCAGATGCAAAATTCCAAGGCCTATCTGTTGATAAAAGTGAAACTATTAGGTTAAAAGACAACAAAATAAAGTGTTTTGTAAGAGTTAAAATCCCAATAAGTGAAATTAACAAGCAAACATTGGGCGCAATAAAAAATGAAGAAGCAATGTATAATGAATTTAAAGCTTCTCAAAGATTCCAAGAATTGGAGAAAGAGTTAGGCAACTAAGCTTGCTCTAGTTATTTTTAGCGGTCTATGACCGCTATTTTTTTGGGTATTTGAATCTCAATTAAAGGATTTTTTATGTTCGATAAGTCATTAGACAACAAAATAGAGATGTCGGTAGTTAGTCGTTTTTTAAGATATGTTCAAATAGACACAACTTCAGATGATGAAGGCACACCAAACCCTACAAGCCCCAACCAGTGGGACCTAGCAAATTTATTGAAAGCCGAGCTCAATGAGTTAGGTTTAACAAATGTTGAAATTGACGAATATTGTTATGTCTATGCAACTTTGCCTGCTTCACCCAAAATTAAAACAGATGCTATCAGCTTTTTAGCTCACCTGGACACAAGTCCAGCAGTATCAGGAAAAGAAGTTAAGCCATTACTTCGTAAAGATTATCAAGGAGAAGATTTAGCTTATCCTTCCAATGATGACCTTTATTTAAAACCAGCAGAATGTCCTAATTTACTTGATTATATTGGAAGTAACATAATTACTTCTTCGGGTGATACCTTATTAGGAGCTGATGACAAAGCAGGAATTGCTGAGATAATGACAGCATTGGCTATATTGCAAGAAATCCCTGCAATCACCCATCCGGAGATAAGGATTTGTTTTACCCCTGATGAAGAGGTAGGTGCTGGCACAGCACATATTGATCTACATAAGTTAGGTAAGATAGCCTACACAATTGATGGTGGAGAGTTAGGAGAGCTTGAGGATGAGTGTTTTGATGCTCATAGTGTGAAAGTTACCATCAAAGGAAGAAATGTCCATCCGGGTAAGGCAAAAAACATTATGATTAATGCCGGTAAGATAGCTTCAGAATTTGTTTCTCTCTTCCCAGAACATGAGAGTCCGGAAAGAACTGAAGGTAGAGAAGGTTTTTATCATATTCGCAATATCCAAGGTAATGAATCAGAAGCCAGGGTAGATATTATTCTACGGGATTTTGATAAGGCTATTAATATCCAGAGAATTGATTTTATTCATACTTTGTCAGAAGTTCTAGCAATGAAATATCCTGGAGTTGAGATTAAGATTGAGCACTCTAATTCATATCGGAATATGAAAGCTATTTTAGATGGACATCCTGAAGTTATAGGCAGGGCTGAAAGTGTTTTTCAGCAATTAGATATAAGTCCTAAAAGAAGGCCAATCCGGGGTGGAACAGATGGTGCAACCCTCTCTTTTTTAGGAGTACCTACCCCCAATATTTTTACTGGAGGTTTTCTATATCATTCTCTTAGGGAATGGATACCTGTTTCCTCTATGGTAACAGCAGTAAAAGTGATTGTCGGACTTGCCAATATCTGGGCAGATTAATCATGTGTGGAAGATTTGCTCAAGTCATCAAGCATAATTATCTGAAAAAGTATCTTGATGAAATTGCTAATCCGGAACTCACAATACCCATAAATTTCAATGTTGCCCCAACGCAATTTGCTGGTGTGATTTTTAGGGATAATGGCCAGATTATTCAGGATTTTATGAAATGGAAGTTAGTACCGGCTTGGGCTAATGATTCTTTTAAATACAACATCATAAATACGCGAATAGAATCAATAGCGGAGAAACCGGTCTGGAGAGGGATATTCAGACATAAACGATGTGTAATCCCCGCCCAAGGCTTTTATGAATGGCACAAGACAACTAAAGATCCCTATTTTATTAAAATGAATAATGAAGAGCTGATGTTCATGGCTGGAATTTTTGATGTTAAGGCATCAGCAGATGGGTCCCTTCACCCCAGTTTTTCAATACTAACTCAGGACGCTAATAGAGAAATAGCTGAAATTCATCATAGGATGCCTATTCTTATAGCAACTAATGAGATAAGCGATTATCTATGTAATTCAAATTATCAAGAAGTGTTGCAAAAATGCTACACTTCCCAAAATAATATATGTAAGATTTATCCTGTCTCAAAAGCAGTAAATCGAGTTTCAAACAACTACCCAGAGTTGTTAGACGAGTATCTTGAGCCTAATAGTGTAATAGAGTTTTGATAATTAATCAAATTAACAAAATACTTGTACATTGTTAGGTTATAGCAGATAACTCAATTCTAGTTTTAAAGAACTTAAATTTTCGTTATAGAGTGAATGGATGAGATTCCCCTTAAATATAAAGTTTTTATACTTTTTAGATCTAAAGTTAAGTGAGATTATCACATCTTCAGAAAAGTCATAAAAAGTTTCAATGATATTTTCATCAATATCTTGCACAATCTCTTCGTTTTTATAGTTATCCAAAACCTTTAAGTTAAGTCTCAAATATCCATACTCCCCCTTCAAGTCATAATTCACTTGGTACATATTTGCAATCCCTGAACTTTCTTTATTGTTTAATGTATAAGAAAATTTTATCTGCGAATTAGAGAAATCAAAGAGCTTGCAGGCAAGCTTATGGGTATATTTTTCGTGTTCAGTGTTTTGATAATCGCGATATAAATCTTGTTGTAAGTAATAGGAAATTTGTTTGTTCTTAGAAAATTCTATAAAACTTTTACTTGTCCAATGATTTATTTCGTGATTACTTTTAAGTTCTGCCCCCATAGAAACATCAATGGTAGCCAATGCAAATGAAGAGTTGATAGAATATAGTCTCGTATTGGCATTAAACTTGTTTGATATCCCTGAATTAAACCAGTTTAGCGAGTGTTCGGGTAAATCCTGAAAGATAATTTCAGAGGTGAGAAATTCATTAATAAACTTTGCTTTGAAGTAATGACTTAACTCAGAAAAATGATAATTAGTCTCGTAGTTAAGGCTATAGCTCTCATGTTCATACTGAAGAAAACTCGAGAATAAGTAGGATTTCACTTGATGGGAAAGTTGTTCAAGTTCACTTGAGGTTTTATATCTAGCTGTTAGGACACTAATAAGTAAATTATCAAAGTTCATAGTAGCGATTAAGCCACTCTGCACTAATGACTCGGGATCACTTGGGTAATAGACTATTTTTCGTTGACCTTCTGAATCTAAGGCAGTATTGACATCTGTATTTGAATAAAATACACTTAATTTACCCAGAGAAGCTTGATAGTTAAGAAAAGCTCCTCTTAAATCTAATTGCGATGTAGCTCCTGCTTTATTCAAAAATGATTGGTTAGTATACTTTTTGTAGATGTTTCCTAATCCGAAAGCAGGACGATAACTCCCGAATCCTAGGTTTAACTTGTCGGTTTTATAGCTAGCAAAGATTCTGATGGGAAGATTCTCTTTTTTATAAAGCAGAGCTTGAGAATCATCTAGATCAGTATGGAAATAGAATCTATTGGCGTCTTTATTACAGAACTCATATCGATAGTTAATAACAAGTGATTGGCTTTGCCAAGGTTTAAATAATTTTTCTTCGATTTCATTGTTTTCTTTTTCGATTAGCTCGTCAATTTCTTGATAGTCATAGATTTCTGAAGCAAGAATTAAGTTGCAAGTGATAATTAGTAAGACGAGCCAGAGAAACCTAGACCTATAGTCCATAAATCAAGGTAATATAATGGGTTGAATCTAATTGAGGATGAGTCATGATGGCATAATTAATGAAGCACTTGTAATAATTCACACTTATTCCGAATGATATTTGATTCGGTTCAAGAGAATATCCGGAAAGCAGGGTTAATGATTTCAAGACTTTATATCTGATTGCTATTTTAGGACATGTTTTGAAATTCTTCTCTTTTTCCAGTCCAAGGGCTAAGTAAACATCTGGAATAGGGTTATAACTGATTTCTGTTGATATGATATTGGGAAGTGTAAGCTTTGAGCTTTTTCTTTTAAAGAGATTAGTATAACTAACAGCAAGCTTAGTTTTGTTTTGTGAAATCAGAAATCCAATATCTGTAGTGGTATAATAATAGTTTTCTTCTTCATATACACTAATCAACTTTTGTCCTATCCCCCAAGTAATCACATCATGAAAAGTATAACTAAGATTAAGGTAATTAGAAAATTGATTATAGTAGTTACTCATTAGATAAAGAGAACCTAAAGACAAATTAAAATTTTTAACGTTCTTGGAGATAGCGATGTTACCATTTTCAATTCCACTAAATTGGTAAGGTTGGGAAATTGAGCAGGAAAGACCTTCATTGGTTATACTGGCTTGGTAATAACTTGTTATTGGTGACTTAGAAATGATACTGAGATTAGCAAGACCTGCCCTATCAGCATCACTGCTAAGATAAACATCTGCAAATAAGCTAATGTTAAATATAAGTAACCATAATAACCAAACTAACTTCATTTAACCTCGAATATAAGACTCCCAAATTCGGGAGTCTTATTATACTATATATTTTTTAGACTAATGAGAGTTCACTCTCCTTATCAAATATTTTAACTTTCTTCATATCAATAGTAATTTTAATATTTTCGTCGATTTTAGGCATCTTTTTAGGATCAAAACGCGCAGTAAGTTTAGCATGTTTAGTCTTTAAAAATACCACAAATTCATTACCCATAGGTTCAACAATATCGCAATATGCTTCTATCTTTTCTGGATTTTCTGCTAATTCATCATAATCGGAATCATAAATGTCTTCTGGTCGAATACCTAGTACTACATCTTTATTGACATAGTCTTTCAAAGCAAGATCATGTTCTTTATCAATTTTTAGATTAACATCTCCATCTGTAAAACAGAATCCATCATCGTTCTTGACAATCTTACCAATGAGTTGATTTATTGCCGGAGAACCTATAAAGCCGGCTACAAAGAGATTTACAGGCTTATTGTAGAGATTTAAGGGTGAATCTATTTGATGAATAATACCATCTTTCATAACTACTATCTTATCAGCCATAGTCATAGCTTCAACTTGGTCATGAGTAACATAAATCATAGTTGTTTCAAGAGTTTTATGAAGTTTAATTATTTCAGCTCTCATCTGAACTCTTAGTTTTGCATCAAGATTTGATAAAGGTTCGTCAAATAAGAAGACAGAAGGTTTTCTAACTATTGCTCTACCTAAAGCAACACGTTGTCTTTGTCCACCTGACAATTGTTTTGGCTTTCTGTCTAAAAGACTTTCAATGCCTAATAGTTTAGCTGCATCCTTAACCTTTTTATCAATTTCACTTTTTGATTCTTTGCGTAATTTGAGAGCGAAGGCCATATTATCATAGATAGTCATGTGGGGATAGAGAGCATAATTCTGAAAGACCATTGCAATATCTCTATCCTTAGGAGCAATATTATTAACTACTCTCTCTCCAATTTTGATCTCACCACCAGATATATCTTCTAAACCGGCGATCATTCTTAAGGTTGTTGTTTTTCCACAACCTGATGGACCAACTAAAACCACAAATTCCTTATCTTTAGCGATAAAATCGGCATCTTTTACTGCATGAAAGCCATTATCATATATTTTATTAACTTTATTCACAATCACTTGTGCCATATATATTGTTCTCCTATTGGATTATTATTGGTCAGCTTCTATGAGCTTTATTACATGTTCATCTTTTCTTTGCATCCCAAATTCTTCTCGCGCATATTTTACCAGATACTCATCATCATTAAGAAAGCGATTAATCTCAGCATCGGTCTCATCAATTTTTACTAAGAGTTCTTGGTATTGCTCTTTATTCTGGTTTGCTTTAATCCTGTTTCTGTAAATACTAAGAAAACTTCCTCTTCCCACAAAACTTATGGTAAAGAGTAGTCCGGTTATGATAACAAATAACATATATTTAAGTTTCTTAGAGAGGGGAACTCTCCGCTTTAATCTAGTCATATTTATCTCTCTTTGTTTAGTATTTACAATTTAGTGAGTTAACTGAATATCAGTCAAGACTTTTTTTATTAATATTTCACTTTTTTAATTAACCTAATTATTAGCTTGAGGAATAATCTTATTTGCAAAGGAAGATTTCCTGATTTCAATAGCCTGATGAGGACAAAATTCATGACAGCACAAACAGCGAATACAAAGCTTATCATCAATTTTAAGATTGCCCTCATCATCAATCTTGATTGCATTTACCGGGCAACTGTTGAAGCAAATATTGCACTTCTTACAGCGGTCAGTTATTACAGGTTTATACCAGAAAAAGGCTTGGAAAATTGTACTAATGCTGTTAGGTATTTTGTTAAGAATTCTATTTCTTAATTTAACTACTCCAATATCTACGTTGGGAATAATATTCTCCTGCCAGAGAAAATTACTGGCAATTCTGGAAGGTAGAACTCCATCAGCTTGCATTGTAAGTCTTATTAAATCGATGTCTAAGGCTTTGAATCCCATCATTGAAGCTGCAACATAATCTAATGAAGAAGGACATTCAGAAACAAAGAGATAACCAAAATTACGGGGGTTACCACCACTAGGTCCTTTTCCTTCCATACCAACAATTCCATCTATTACAGAAAAGAGGACTTTTCCTTTTACTGTTTCATAGAGTTTTGTCAGGAATTGAGCAAACTTCTGAGAATTCGGGTATTCTCGATGATAATCAGCCTTTTTTAAGCCGGGAACTAAACCATAAAGATTCTTAACTGCTCCTGTAAATTGCATCAAACTATGGGTTTTATACTTAGCCAAATTTATAATATAATCAACCTCTTCATAAAGCTGGGTATAGGCAATTGAATAACCTGAATTGTTAGTATTTAAAACTTTATACTTATTCAAGTTAACTATTTCGACATTGTATTTACTGGCAAGTTCTTGAATCCCACATTTTTCTAGCACTAGGTCATAGTTAAGGGCTCCTCCTGGAGAATCGCCAATTAAGATTTTACAATCAATCGTCTGAAGTATTTGAATAACAGCTTCTAGGATTACCGGGTGGGTAGTTACTGCTCTTTCTGGAGCATAAGCACCCAGAAGATTAGGTTTTAACAGAATAGTTTTGTTTACTAACCTAGGCAAGACACTATCTTTATGAAGCAGGCTTCTCTTAAAGAAAGCAAGAATCTTTTCTAAATCATATTCATCTATTCTCTTAATTAAAACTTTATTCTTAGTCTTCATCTTGGCTCTTTGGTGTGTATTTTGTGATATCAAAATCAGTTAAGTTTACTCCAATAGAAAGTGAGAGCTGAGTTGTCTTAATCTCAGAAGCGATGGCTTGCATTCCACTAAGATTGAAAGTAAGTTCTTCCATGTTCAAGGTATAGCCAATAGTCAAGAATGTTTGTTTGTTATTTTTTATAGTCTCTATTCCATTATTATAGTTGTTTGCAGTTTGGTCATAAGCTGCTTCTGGAATATCTACATAAGGAATTCTAACATCACCCGAGAAGGTTGAAGGAATATGCATTGCACCAAATCGAATTATATTATTTCTAATTTGTTGTTCTAACCCAATTTTATATATATTTAAGTCATCATAGTGTTCACTCATTTGGCTGTTCATTCTTCTTTCATAATCGAAGTTAACTATACTATCTTTTAGATAATAATATGATATTCCTGCTGTAACTTTAGCGGGAACTGTTACTTCCCAATCCCAGTAATCAGTATTAAAATCAATCTCATAATTATGATTATAAGAAGCTCCCAAGTTAAGCCTATCATTGACTGAATATAGTAGTCCTGTGTTAAAATTGAAAGCTCCTTCTTTGATATTAATCTTTGCAAGAGCTCCATTAATGAACATATCAGAAATGCTATGAATATTATAGTTTGCATCGAAACCTACTCTCAAATTATAAAATTCATAAGAGTTAGCAAAGCCAAAGCTATAATGATTATATTTTGGTTTTCTGTCAAAAATCGTACCTGCTTCTAAATCAATAGTATATCTTTGGTATTCAATACTTTTAGGCATGGAATAATAAATTGCACTACTAAGCTGATCAACAAAGTTAAAGCCAAAACCCACAAATGAAAAAGGTTTATTGGATAAATAATTTTCTTCACCAAGATGACCAATCTCTTTTTGTTCCGGTTTTATAAGAAATTCAATATACATTTCTGTGTGATCTGTTGAGAATCCTGCAGGATTAAGTAGGACATTTTCTACATTTTCTATTTTAGCTACACCTGTGTTACCACGTCCAGAAGCCAAAGTGTTAATATAATTATTCGAATAGGCATCGTAATAAGCTTGCATAAACTCTGGTGCACTATAAGGTATTTCTGTACTTGATAATCCAATAATTATCAATAATCCTATTAAAAACAAAATAGACCTTTTCATTATGAACTCCTACAATATTAGTTTTTTATCTATTCTTGAAACTTTTGATTATATGGCAACTGTTTTTTTTACATAAATCAGTTTTTTTCTGAGTTTCATTTTTTTAACGGAAAATAGTTTGGTGCCTGCCTGGTCCTACAGAGACAATTGAGACCTTCTTCCCTATTTCTCTTTCAACAAAATATACATATTCCTGAGCATTAATAGGCAGTTCATCGAAGTTAGTAATCATACTTATATCCTCTTCCCAACCTTTAAGGGTGTGGTATATAGGAATGCAATCAGCTAATATTTGAGAGCTTACAGGAAATTCTGTTAGAACTTTTCCTTGATATTCATATCCGGTACAGAGTTTTATCTTGGGTATTCCCATTAGCACATCCACTAAAGTAAGAGCAATTTCATCAATATCATTTAGGTGAGCAGTATATTTAGAAGCAAAGAGATCAAACCAACCGCATCTTCTTGGTCTGCCTGTTGTTGAACCGTATTCGTTACCCTGTTTGCGAATTTGATCACCAGTCTCATCAAACAGTTCTGTTGGGAATGGACCATCTCCAACTCTAGTATAATAAGCTTTATAAACCCCAATAATCTTGTCTAATTTTCTTAGAGAGAAACCACAACCTGTTGTAATACCTCCGGAAATAGTGTTAGAGGAGGTAACAAACGGATAAGTCCCATAAGTGATGTCCAATAGAGTGCCTTGAGCACCTTCAAAGATTATGTTTTTTGCTTGCTTATGATACTCATCTATCAGATAATTTACTTGTCTAATATAAGGCAAGTAGAAATTTTTTATATCCAGCAACTCTTCCACAAGAGTATCAATTTCAGAGTCCTTAATCTTAACATTATGATAATCATATAGATTAGAGATTTTATTCTTCAAATCGATTCCGTCAATTAAATCTATAAATTTCATTCCTTTCCGAGCGATTGCATCAGAATAAGTAGGACCTATCCCCCGCTTTGTTGTCCCAATCTTAGTATTTGTGTTTTCATTTAAAGAATCTAAGTATTTATGAATTGGTAGGGTTAAATTAGCTCTAGGATCTATGTAAAATCTTCCCTCAAATTCAATTCCTTGACTTTGAAGATCTTCAATTTCTTCTTTCAAAGACCATGGGTCAATAACAGTTCCGGCACCTATGGCACACTTCATTTTAGGGTACAGAATCCCTGAAGGGACTAAATGAAAGACAAACTTTCGCTTATCTATACAGATAGTGTGGCCGGCATTGTTTCCTCCTTGGAATCTTACAACCAAGTCAGCATCTTTTCCCATAACGTCAACGATCTTGGCTTTTGCCTCATCTCCGAACATACAGCCTAATACGGCAAGTGAACTCATCTCTTCTCCTAATTTATATTATTATATCTAAAAATCATTATAATTTGATGATGTTAGCCTGTCAACGAAAAAGAGAGTTTTTATTTATTTTCGTTGACCTTCCATTTATATATAGGGTCCACTTTTTCGAAATTGTCCCGGTTTTTCCACAAAAAGTTAAAAAAAAGTTAAAAAAGTCTCTTTCAAGAATTCTTCTTGGCTCACTCTCAAGTAGTGTGGTAACTTAAAAAATATCTTATTTTTCTGAAAATATGTTTTACAATAATGATATCATATTTCTTAGTCTTATCCTAGGGAAACCTTAATCATTCCTTTGAGTATCTCGATGAAATCCCAATGATTCATCGAGATACTTAAAGGCATCACTAGGCAAACCCTTTTGTAATGCCTATTTGAGGCACTAAGAAAATGTGGAATTTAGCCTGCTTTCAGATAAAGAGCAAAGTTAATATTTTATTACTTTTTTTATAAATCTATTTACAATATAAAATTAATTTGGTTCTCTCTCAAGTAGAGTGGAAAAAAATCTACTGGGATCGCCGACATTCCTGTCGGCATCTTCACTTGGAGCTCCTTGTGGAGCTCCAAGTTTGCCAGCAGGATGCTGGCGCTCCCAGTGAAAGATGTCGCTCCTCTGGAGCTTGGAAAGAAGTTTGTCATTCTCATTCTACAAAGGTATCCTTCTTCTGGAACTGGAATAATGGACAGTGTTTAGTATAAGGAGAAGCTTGAATTTGCTCGCTACCCACTCTACTTGAGAGAGAACCTTTTAACCCAAATAATGCAGTAGACCTTTGCGAATAGCACCATTCGGTTTTAAATTATAAAGCCTCGCATCAGCGAGGCTTTATATTTGTGTTTATTTGTGTTATTTGTGGCAAAGAAAACTATTTTAAGAGTATCATTTTTTTCTGAATAGTCTGAGAATCTGTTAAAATTCTGTATAAATAGATGCCACTGGCAACTTTATTATTATTTTTATCTAAACCTTTCCAGACAATTTCTTGTTTCCCTTGAGAGATATTTTCATTAAGAATAGTCTTAACTAACTGACCACGGAGATTATAGATTTGAACTTGAGCCTTGCCTGCTTGAGGCATATTGAAACTAATGGTAGTTTCAGGGTTGAAAGGATTCGGATAATTAGTAGCCTTGAGAGAGGTTACTTGAGAAATATCGTTATCATCATTACTGACAGGGAATGTTTCGAAGACTGAGATATCATCTACCATTACAAACATACCACCGGTAGAGACAACTTGGATAGCCACTTTTGCGACTTCCCCACTAGGCAAGATATAAGATAGGTTAGCCCACTCTTCTTCAGCTTCAATAGGACTCTCATTAAGGGTTATAAAGTCTTCAAATTCAGGATAATCTGTTGCGTATAAGACATTGAATAATTCACCATCTTCGTCTGTTCCCAGAACATTAAACTTGAGATTCATCTGTCTATTATATTCATCAAGTACTACTGACAAGTCAAGTTGTGGAGTAATCAACCAGTCGTCATTAGCAACTTGGCTTGAGTTAGAAAAGGCCACAGCCATCTTATCGCCAGAGTAAGCCTGGATCTCTCGGTTATAGGGGTTAGTTTCATTTGGATTAAAGATCATAAAAGACTTAGGATCTGACAGATTTGGATAATCATAATATGGCAGATAGACAGTATCTTGATTATCATTATCTATAACTTCCCATTCTCCAAAACTTAAGGAGAAATCTTCATAATCTTCAAATTGGTCTAGGAAGCGAGGTTCCCAATTAACATTGAAATAATAGTAACTATCGTAATTCTGGAAATTAGTATAGACTCTAACTTTTATTTCATTCTGCCCTGAGTTATTATCCGCATGTTCTATAGTTGTTTCAAGGGAATAATTATAAGGTTCAGTTAAATGAACATATTGAGTAACACCATTAACAAAAATTTCTACCATATCAATATTCATTTGGGCAATTGACATTTCAATTTCCATGTCCAGATTTACCTCTTGTCCGGGAACAAAGTACTGATTATTCATGAGATTAGTGAAAGTAACTTTAGGAGTATAGGCAGAATTATCAAAGAAATTGAAATTAACTACTCCACCGGTTTTAGTTATATTGGTTAGGCCTTTAGAAACATCATAGTTACCCCAAGAAGGGATTGAAGGGTAGCTGTTATCTGTAAAAGATGTTACCGAATAAGTTGGGAAAGGTGCACTTGAGCTATTTGTTCCACCTTGAGCAGGGACAATATATAATCCCTGATGAGATGTTGTGTTAATATTGTTTTGTCCTAAATGAGACATTATCCAAGGCTCATCAACATGACAAATCAATAATCCATTACCCGGAACTGAGGCATTAAATCCAGTTTGTTGAACGTTTTCTAATAGCATATATTCACCATTAACAGGGGTTGTAAAATAGTAGGCTACGGGATTTGTAGTAGAGCTTGGAAGAGATATATTACCATCATAATAGAGTTCTTGCAGGTCAACCCAACCAAAATATTTTTTAGTCCACATGTTATGGTGAGCAGGTCTATCCCCCCCACCGTTATAAGCTCCTGATCCCATAATATCCCATTCGCCGGTTCCATCTTGTTGTCCACCGGTTTGATAATCTGTATCATAGAAATCAGGAGTACCTAAATTATGACCAAACTCATGGGCAATAACTCCGATTCCAGCCATTGACCAATATTGCCTTTCAGCTTGCATTGTATATTCTGCTATTTGGACACCATCTAAATTGACATAGTATCCTGCACCAGATAGAGAGAAGCTATGAGACCAGATATCAGTTGGATCACCGGTTGTTTCTTGTCCTCTACCCTGATGATAGATAGCAACTCCGTCGACTCTTCCGTTATCATCATTATCGAATTGAGAGTAGTCCACTAAAGGGTCAGCTGCATAAACAGCATCGCGAGCAAATTCTGCCCAGCGATTTTGGGGTCCATAGTAGTCATGAGTGTTAGGGACATCGACCCAGCCGATAACAGTCGTATTAACTGTTAGTTGCCCGTAAGATACTTCCAAATAGTATTGTTTAAAAGAACCGACTCCACTATAGTTGTTTTGATTCATCATATTATTGAAATTGGCTTGAGTGTAAGTAGGATTTGTATCTGAGAAGTTAGCTAAAATGACTAATAGATTATTCTCTCCGCTTGTGGGAAATCCACCTAATCTACTGTTTCTAACTTCATTAGCAATATTTACTTGAGCCTCACTATATCTAAGATGCTTAGAGATGGAACTAAGAAAGTCTCTCTCTTCTCTTGATCTATTTTCAGGGTCATTTGCTTTTACTTGGGAAAGAACTAAATCTCCATCTTGATCTTTCATGGCATAAAATTTACTTTTATTGTGGTTTAAAAGAGTATATCCATCTGAGGTTTCAGACCAATTTAATCGTTCATCACCTCTTACATAAATCTCTAAAGTTGAACCATCTTCCTGGGTATAAGTCGTTAAATAAGGAGCTGCCGGCACTGCCACTAATCCATAACAAGCCATTATTATCAGCCCTATAATTATAATCCTCTTCATATATCATCCTTCCTTTTGATATTTATTACAAATTTTCAGTTATTACATTTATGTCCATATTTTTATTAATAATTTAGTTATAATTTGATAGTATGCAAATTTAATACCATTTAACTATGTGAATCTTTTAGTTTTGTGTCTTTTTTAACAAAAATATTCTTGCCAGATAATCAACTATAAATAATATGAATTCAAATTTGAATGAGGTGAAAATGAGTTATCAAGAAGCAATAGATGAAGTATATGAAATGATAAAGAATCTACCTAAGGAAGGTCAAGTCGCAAATTATATCCCGGAACTGGCAAAGGTTAATCAAGATATTTTTGCTGTTCATCTTCTTACAGTTGAGGGAGATAATTATCATCTGGGAGAAAATGAACATATATTCTCAGTTCAGAGTATAGTGAAAGTATTAACCCTGACTTTAGCATTAGAATTCGAAAAAGATAAACTCTGGGACAGGGTCAATATGGAGCCCTCAGGAAATCCTTTTAATTCTGTGGTACAGCTTGAGTATGAAAATGGCATCCCCCGAAATCCCTTTATTAATGCAGGAGCCATTGTAGTTTGTGATATACTTTTAGACCACCTCAAAGACCCTGCTGAAAACTTTTTAGGCTTCGTGAGAAGATTAACTAATAACCCCAAGGTAAGTTATAATAAGCGTATTTCAGAATCAGAGAAAGCTAACGGATTCCGAAATTATGCCTTAGCCCACTTTATGAAAGCTCAACATAACATTAAACATAAAATAGATGATGTTATGGATTTTTATTTTGCTATCTGTTCCTTAGAACTTTCTTGCCGAGATGCTTGCCATGCCTTTATACTCTTTGCCAATAGAGGTAAATTACTCACAGGAGAGAGAGTTATAACCGTAAGCCAATCAAAACGAATAAATGCTATTATGCAAACATGTGGATTTTATGATCAAGCAGGACTATTTTCCTACAAAATCGGACTCCCGGGAAAAAGTGGTGTTGGGGGTGGGATAGTTGCTGTTCATCCAGGTAATTATGTTATCACTGTTTATAGTCCCAGACTTAATAATAAGGGAAATTCTGTCTTGGGTATGAAGTTTTTGGAAGAATTTACTACAATAACAGAGGTTTCTATTTTTTAAAAATCTATATAAATAGAAAGCTTTTACCACTAACTTATTCTGTTAATCCTCATTATCCTGCTTATTTAGAGAATCAATAATATTTTTGGCAGTATTTTCTCCAATGCCTTTAATCTTTGTAAGTTCTTCGATGGAAGTGTTTTTGATAACATCGACTGAACCAAATTCTTTCAGGAGGGAGAATTTTAGTTGCTCTGATATGCCATTTATTCCATCTAACTTGCTAATAAGGGTTCTGGCAGATCTTCTTTTTCTATGAAAGGTGATAGCAAATCTATGAGATTCATCACGAATATGAGTTAGTAACTTGAGGGCTGAGGCTGTTTTAGGGATAATAATAGAATCTTCATGTTGGGGAAGATATACTTCCTCAACTCTTTTTGCCAGAGAGATGATTTGGATGTTAAGGTCAGGATAATTTTTTAGGATAGCATTCGCAGAGTTTAGTTGTCCTTTACCTCCATCAATGACTATTAAATCTGGAGTCATATCATTGTTTTCTCGACAATTATTTAAGAATCTGGTTATAGTTTCAGCCATGGAGGCAAAATCATCTTGTCCTACAACACTCTTGATAATAAAATGGCGATATTTGCTTTTGAGAGGTTTTCCATTCTCGAAATAGACAGCAGAAGAGACAGTATCTTCGCCTTGAATTGTGGATATATCCATACAGACCATTTTCCGGGGAAGTCTGTCTAGCTTGAGAATATCCTTAAGTTCTTGAACTGCGAAAATAGTCCTATTCTTACTTCTAATCCCTTGGAGTTTTTTTTCTTCCACATACATAAAGGCATTCTTACGGGCAAGTAGAACAAGATTGTTTTTCTCCCCTTTTTGAGGGACTTTTATTCTATTTTTCAGCCACTCATTAAGAGTATCCATATCATCAGGTTCAGTAGAAACGATGATATCATCAGGGAGCTCTTCTTTTTGAGAGTAATAATCTATTATGAAATATGAGATCAGAGAAGCATCTGCTTCATCTTCCACGTTCTTTAAAGGATAAAGCTCCTTGTTATTAACCCTTCCCTCTACCATCTTAAGAACAACTACAGCAGCAATTGTTTCTTCTCTATAAACCGCAATAATATCCCTGTTCTTTAAATCAGAAAAGAACATATTTTGTTTTTCTGAAAACTTTTCTAAAGCTCTAATTTTATCTCTTAGTTCTCCTGCAAGCTCAAATTTCAAATCATCTGAGGCTTTTTGCATATCTTCTTTGAGAGTATTCATGAGGGAGTAATGCTTGCCTTGGAGAAAGTCTTTAACATTTTTTACTAACTTCAAATAATCTTGATGAGAAATATTGCCAATACAAGGGGCTAAACACTTTTTAAGTTGATAGTTAATGCAGGCCTTTTGGTATTTTATCTCATCTTTGGGAATAGCTCGATTACAGTTTCTAAGAGGGAATATCCACTCTAATAGAGAGAGTATTTTTCTAATATCAGGAAAACGTGAATATGGTCCGTAATAACTCCCGCCATCTTTAACCAAGGTTCTCGTCTTTTCAATTTTAGGAAATGGATCATTAGTTATCTTGATAAATGGGTAGCGTTTATCATCCTTGAGCATGACATTATAACGGGGAGAATACTTGCGAATCATGGAAGCTTCTAAGATAAGGGCATTGCTTTCACTACCTACTACGATATAATCTAAATCATAGATATGCTTCTGGAGTTGACGAGTCTTGCGATCTTTATGGTCCTGCAAATAAGACCTAATTCTGTTTTTAAGATTCTTAGCTTTGCCTACATAGATAACTTCTTTATCTTTATCTTTCCATAGATAAACTCCCGGATTATCAGGGAGACTTTCTAACTTCTTAGCTAGTTCAGGACTAATTCTTATCATCTTCTTTCTTTTTAAATATGGCTAAGGAGACAAAAACTGTTGTTCCCTCGTGCTCCTTACTTTGAATCCAAATATTTCCTTTATTAAGATCAATTATCCGTTTACAAGTTGATAGCCCTAAGCCTAGTCCGGATGAGCGATATTCTATAGTTCCTGATTTATGGGCATAAATATCATTTAATTCATAAAACTTCTTAAAGACATTATCTAACTCTTTCTCTGGAATACCTATACCATTATCTTTAACATAGATGACTACTGATTCTTGATTATTGATTCTTTCGTTCTGGAATGATGATCTTCTTACTCCTATACTTATTTCTCCGAAGTCATTAGTGAATCTAATTGCATTAAGAATTACCTGATTAAGCATAATAGTAATCGATTCCCAATCTCCGAAAATAGTAGGAATATTCTCTTCAATATCAGTTTTGAGAGTTAGCTTTCTCTTGTCAGCTAGAGGAGTAGCCTCTTGAACAGATAAGTTCACCAATTCATCTATTTCAATCTCTGTTAAATGAAGAGCACTAGTGATACTAAACTTGTTAAAAGTGATAATATCATTAGTAGTATTTATTAGTTTATAAACACTGCTTTCAACATTTTTGAGAAGTTCGTCTCTTTTTGCTGGGTTCTCAGAAAGATTATTCTTAAGTTTTCTAACATAGGTAGAAAGTTTCGTAAGTGGAGTATTCAGTTCGTGGGATACGATGTTAATAAAATCATCTTTAAGTGAATCTAATTTAACCAGTTCCATATTTTTCTTGAAAAGATTATTATAGCTGACAGCATTCTTAATACTAGTATTAACTTGGAGTAGGAATAACTTCATAATCTCTTTATTTACATAGAGTTGGTTCTGAATATCCAAGTAGTTATCAAAATAGATAATCCCGTAGATCTTATTTTCAATAATTACTGGAGCACAATAATAGGAGAGGAGGAGAAATTTATCATTTTTCCTATTTCTTTCAAAAGAATCTACGCTAACATTGTTGGAAAAGAGAGGTTTCTTAAGCTGTTGTACTTTCAACAAGGCATTATTATCCAAGGAAGTATATTGCTTAACAATATTATTGTCATTATCTAAAGCAATAGTAAATTTATAGTTTCCTGAATCTTCAATTTGGATAAAGAAACCACGAGATGCATTTAAGAAATTGATCCCTTCAGCAACAACTTCATATTCTAATTTATCTAGACTATAAGTGCCGATAAGTTTGTTAGTTACGGTCATTAGCCTATTCATAAGAGTCAATCGTTTGTGATTCTCTAAGAAATCAATAACTCGTAATAAAATAGTTGTTGCTTGCAGACTTATACTATTTAAGATTAAAATCTCATTCTTAGTATATGGAACATCACCATTATCTCTAACTAAAATAAAGCCAACTCTATTCTTTTCAATCTGGAGTGGAATTATAGCAACATGGTGGTCTTCAATTCTTTTTGTAGAAACTAGATTCTTGGTGAAGGTTTTTTTAATTAGGCTAGTATATTCTTTTGACTGAATAGTCTCAAAATCAAAGTTTTCGGAAGTAAACTCTTCATAATTCATCAACTCTTGATTATAGATTGCAATGGTGAAGGAGGTTGGAGAGACTAATGTGTCTAACAACTTAGCAAAGAAAAAGATAATTCTGTTCATATCTTTAATCTGTAACAACTCAGCAATCTTCTTATTTAAATTTTGTTTTGTTAATCTTTTACGAGGAGATATTTTCTCAAAAACAAAACTACTTATTTTCTTACTATAATAGTGTTTCTTAGCTAAGAAGTCTTTGTAGATACTAATATTATCGAAATCTACTAAATACTCAATTTTCTTTTTAAAGTTTATGACATAATCAGAATTCATATCTATAGCACCAAATTGATTTAACACCTGGATAATCAGCCCGATAGTTTTAATCTCTAATAATAGATATTTATTCTCAGCACATACTTTGGCCAGAGAAATAAGCTCTCTTAAGACTATTCTTAGATGAATATTAGGGTTTAGCAAATCAATTTTGCACTTGTGGAGCTTTAAAACGTTTTCCCAATATTTATAATGATACTCTTGGCAAATAGGAAGAACTTCATGATATATAGCTTCTGCTTCATCAATCTTATCTAAATGGATTAAACATTCTATCTCCCTAATTCTAAAAATGGTATAAGCATACTTATTCCTGGAAGTCTGAGCATACTCTTTTGCAAATTCAATATTCCGATAAGCTACTTCATAATTACTTTTTGTAATTGCTAATAAGTTCAAAGCATTATAGTAAAACTCTTCTTCCTTGAGTTTACTGTAGCTGATATGGGAATTATTATAGATTAGTTTCTCTAAGGATTCTGTGGCAGAAATCTCATATAGAAAATAGAAATAAGTCTTTACTAATGGATCTAAAGTCTTAAATCTTAAATCTTGCAATTCTGGGTTGTTAGAATAGATGAAGTCCGTATACTCTTTATAAGAAGAAGTTTTACTCATCGCTAAAGCTAAATTTCGATTTATACTAGGATCACTCTTAATACCTTCTACTTTATCTGAAATCTCTTTTGCTTGGACTAAATACTCTTTTGCTTCTGCAAAATCACCAAACTTAAGTTTGGCCTCAGCAATGTTAATATAAGTTAGAACTGCTGTTGATGAGTTGTAATTCTTTTCTAATAACTCTTCTGACTTGTTAAACAATTTATATGCTTGATTGGTAAGTCCCTGTTTAAGATAAAGATCTCCGAGGTTATTATAAATTAGGACTAATTGTTTTTCAATGTTGAACTTTTCGAAGAGAGAAATACTTTTTGATAGATAATTTTTTGCTTCATCTAATCGTTTAATAGAAGAATAATATGTACCTAAATTATTGTAGATAATGGCGATAATTATCATCATTTCATTATCCGGAGTAGCGGGGAATTTTTCTATTAACGATTCTTCAATTGTTATAGCATCCATAATTTTGGCATTTTTAAAAAAGAATACACTCTTTCTATCTTGAAAAAGTAGGTAATACTTCTCATCTAAGGCTGAATAATCAATCTCATCCAAAATCTCTTTAACTTCAGTAACCCTGCCCAATCTTTGATATATCTTTGTTGCCAAGAGCTTCAATTCCAGTGAATGCTTGGCTGTTCTAATCAAAGAAAAAGCAAGAGGGAATAATTCAAGAGCTTTATCAAAATCTTCAAACAAGTAGTATAATTTGATTAAAATTAAATACTTCTCAAAGATTTGTGGGTAATCTTCCATAATTCGCGTTAACTGCTCAGATTTAGAAATTGAGACCACTATGTCTAGTTTTTTGCTTATTAGAGCAGCATCTTCAATCATGTTTTTATCAATATGAGTTATAGAGTCAGCAATATTAATCTTAAGCACGTTTATTAAGTTCTCAAAAGCAGCTTCTTGATTATGTTGCTCATCATTTAACTTGTATAATCTTAGATTAAACTTCCTAATAGCAGTGTAATCTTTGGCAATCTTAGCATTCTCAATCACACCTTGGCAAATTTCTCTATCATTAATATCAATATTTTGGAAGTAGGAGATTAATCTTTTGGAATATTCAATCAATTTCTCTTTGGGACACTCTCGTATCAATCTTTTTTGAGCTTCAGGGAAAGTGAAATAATAATAATCATTAATCTTGATTAAAATTTCGTTATTAAGAGTATCTGTAATAAAATGATACAATTCTAAATCACTTATATCAAAGAAATACTTGATTAAATCCTTACTTAAAGGAGTTTGTACGATAGATAACTGCATTAAATAACGATAGCTCTGTTCAGATAAATAACTCATTCTCACATAAATTGAATTAAGAATAGATTCAGGAAGGGTTGCATGATCAATGTTATAAGTGAAGTTGAAACCAGACTCATCCCAAATCTTTTTTCTTTCAATTAAATCTATCAGAAATTCTTGAATAAAAAGTGGCTTTCCACAAGTCCTTTTATGAAGCTTATCTATCATTTCTTCAGGAACATGGCCTTTTATCAGTTTTAAAATGTAACTTTTTGATTCTTCATATTCTAAAAAGGGGACTTTAATGATAACAGACTCAGTCAACTTTCTGACTTGTCTATAATTATTAAAAGCCATAGCTATAATAATTTGGGATGTTGAAACAATATCAGCACAAAAGTTTATAAATTCAATACTGCTATCTTCTAATAACTCAGCATGCCTGATGATAAAAACTAATGGCTTCTCCTGAGAGAGGTGCTTTAAATAACTCTTCAAGGAGGTAAAATCACCTAACATGTCCTCTTTAGAGAAATTCGTCAACTTAGAGGCATCTTCAGAATCATAAAGATACTTCTTAAACTTATCTGAAATTTTGTTTAAGTCTTCCTCCAACAATGATGTAGAAGTGTTCTTGCTCATCGAAGTGTGAAACTCTTTTGTTAAAGCATAGAATGGGTCTTTATTATCTATACTGCACTCATAATCAAAAATAAAGTATTTCCCAGTCAGAATATGATACTTAAAGAGGGTTAAAATATCACCTTTTCCTAAGCCTTTACCTCCAACCAAAGAGATTAACTTACCATTATTATTCTCAACTGCATTCAGATATTCAGTTAAATTTCTACTAATATCCTCATTCACATAATAACTGTTAAATTTCAAGAAATTTACGGTGGACCATTGATAAGAAAAAGAATATTTTTTTAGTTGTATCTGATTAATGAAATCTATAATTTCAGGAACGCTTTGAAATCTGTTCTCAGGGTTCTTCTCTAATAATCTAATAATTAGCTTTTCCAAATCCTCAGGTATATCACTATTAACCTGCCTTGGTAGCTTGGGAAGAAGATAGTCTTTGTTCCCCTGAATTACTGCCATGATTTGCTTTATGGAAAAAGGGAAGGCTCCTGTTGTTAATCTATAAAGAGTAACCCCTAAGGCGTAGAAATCACTTTCAGGTGTTGGTTCATTTCCCATATATACTTCGGGAGCAATAAACGGTAATGAGCCTGTAACCTTTTGAGGATCACCATCTAAATCTATCTTGGAAAAACCATAATCCATAACTTTAATTTGTGGCCCGGATCCTGTGAATCTAAAGAGAATGTTATGAGGTTTTAAATCTTTATGGATCATCCCATGGGTGTGAAGGGCATGAAGAGCATAACAAACTTGAGTAACGATATTATAAAGTTCAGAAATGTTATCCCTATTCACGGGAAATCTGTTGAGAGGATGCCCATCATAATACTCACTAAGAGCATAAACATTATTACCTATATTCCCAAAATCAACGATATTTATCAAATTAGGATGATTGATTTGGGTTAAATGATGCATATTATTAGCAGGCAGTTTCTTATAAAACTCTTTTGCATCAATTTGATTAAAATATTTTAAAGCATAAAATTGATCTGTTCGTAAATCTCTGACCTTATATACAGTTGCCCAAATTCCTGAACCTAACTCTTCAATTACTTCATATCTTGAATCTAATATCATAATTATCCTCTCATAGTCATATTTGACACTCTTACCTAAATATATACAGAAAAACTTGCCTACTATTAATGTTGCCCATTTTAGCTGAGTTTTACTGCTTTATTTAGATTAAATAATTATATTTTAACCTTGATATTATGTCAAGATAAGTTTCTACATTCCCCACTTACCAAAAGAACCATTATTTGGGTTTATTTCATCAAGACCATTTTATGGGTATGTTTTTCACTTTCAGTTTTTAGCAATACATAATAGATTCCTGAAGCGACATCTTTATTATTTTGGTCCTTTCCTGCCCATCTCACTTCATGCTTACCGGCAGGATAGAGACCCTCTAATAGTGTTACGAGCTTCTGTCCTTTGAGATTATATATCTCTAATTTGACTTGAGAACCCTCATGCAGAGCAAAGGAGATTGTAGTTTCAGGATTAAAGGGATTAGGATAATTTGTGAAAGAAGTTAGCACAGGAGCAAGATCAGAATCTAGGTTTGATACCGGGTAAATAGTCATCTCAGTGTAATCAATATTGTTATCAGAGAAGATAACAGTAATATCTGTCCAGTCAGCGTTGAGTATTTCATCAACTTGATTACTAACAAATACTACTTCTTGAGAAAAGTCATAAGATTGAGCTTGTAATTCTACGCTTATCTCGCCATTAATAAGGGCTTGAGCAGTAAGTGGGAAATTACCATTCTCATCTAAATAGGTAGCGTAAACAAGACCAGCTTCCGAATCCTCATGGAGATCAGTAATCTGTGGAAGTGCATTATCTAGAGGATCCAAAGTAATTGAGTCAAGAAAAACAACTGCAGGATAGGTAAAGTCTGTTTCTTGCATCCCGCCTGCCAAAGTAATCCTACCTGTGCCTGATACAGTGCTGAACATAGGTTCTTCAGGGTCAAACCATGAATTAAAATCATCATCCGCATAGAGGTCAGACCAATTACAGCTTAAGGTAAGGAGGTTATTCGTTGCATCAATAGTGCTTTCAATTGAACCAATAAGTTGTATATCATTCATCCCTGTTCCAACTATCTTATACAAACCTGGTTGGATAATCCCGGCTTGATTAACGGTGTAGAGTAGTCCAAAGGGAGTTAAGTTAATATCAGTAGGAATTATTAGAGAGATATAAGAATAGAAAGGTCCCCAGATAGCTTCACTAACAGGGAATCCTCCCCCATTATTTTGTATACTGAAGTATAGTTTTTCATCATTAAAAGTAAAATAAGTGGCTGTAATATCTAAGAAAGTCTCATCAACAGTGGTATCTTCAGTTGTGTCATTAACAAGCCAGTTTAAGTCATTAAACAAGGGCATTGCTTGGCTTTCCCAAGGAATTGCTTGAATAGCCACACCTGCGTCAGTCTCTGAAATCACATCATTATATGCTCTTATTCCAATCTTAAGGGTATCATCTATAGGGGCAGGAAGGGAGCTTTGATAACTATTATAAGAATCCTCAATAGCATCAAAGGTCTGGTAAACCCAACCATTATCTCCATTATAATAAAAGGATACATCGTAGTAAAATCCTAATTCACCTCTAGTAATAATTTGTTCATCACTTGTAGGCGCACTGAATCTTAGATTATCTATTAATGGTGTCGCTAACAATATAGTAAAAGAAAGCAAGAAAAACATTATCATGGCTGTAATCTTCATATCATCTCCTAGTTCCAGAATTTGTAATTAAATGTTAAAATATGGCTTTGGTTGCTTAGCACAACCGGTTCCATATCTGAGTAGGTGGGGAAATTTATCTTATACCAGCTTAGGGAAAATCGATATTCTAACCCTATTGGAATTCCTAAGTGCTGTAAATCAGTTGAAAAACCGTATAAGAGACTATAATCAAACTCATCCAAATTCTTCATTCTGTAAGAATCTTGTAAAGTAACTATTGACATGTCATCATCAGTTCCAATTTGAACACTTCCATCAAGGTCATAGTAGGCATCTAGCAAATATGAGAAAGAGAAACCGACAAAACTTCTTATTTGTGTTTGATTTAATTTAAACAAGTCATATTTAATCAGAAAAGGCACTTCAATGTAATATAAGTCATATTGGAGATCAAAGTTAACAGGCTGATCCTTAACTTTGATAGTCTGCTTAGAGCCTTTTTGGGAATATATGACTTCTTGCACTAGAGACATATTATCTGTGATTAGATACTCTGCAAATAATCCTGCTCTAAAAACAGGATAAGGTTTAATATCGATATCATAATCAACTGCTTGTTCCTTGGAACCATAAGCTTGGGCTAAACCACCCCCAAGACTTAGGCCAAAATCAGTTGAGAACATGACACTGGTAAAAGCCAGATAAAATATAATTAGTAAGATTCTAACCAAAATACCACCTTGGATTTATCATTAAAAAAGGATGGCTGATAAACCCAAATAATGCAGTAGATCTTTGAGAATAGTACTATATTCTTTTGCAAAAGTAACTTCCATAATTCTCAGGAATATATATATTATATGCCTTCAAATTCTGTAAGTTATTTTACTAAAAGAATCTGCACTCTTCGCCTGTGATACGTAGCTTTAGCGAAGTATTACTAAAGCTCTACTGCACCATTCGGGATAAATTTTCGTAAAGAAACTTCACAACCATCTTAATTTCTTTTTATTACAGGAAAGTTTTAATCTTGTTAATTAGTACATTTTTTGATACTACACCGACTGTTTGGTCTACTTCCTCGCCATCTTTAAAAATTAGAATTGTAGGAATACTCATGATATTGAATTTAGCAGTCAGTTCAGGATAATCATCTACATTAAATTTATATACTTTTACATTAGGCATCTCTTTAGCAATATCTTCGACTACAGGTGTCATTATTCTGCAAGGACCACACCAAATAGCCCAAAAATCAACTATACTCACGCCTTCTTTAACTGAATCTTCGAAATTTTCATTAGTAAGTGACATCAAAGACATATATCCTCCAGATCAATTTTATTATATAATAGTAGTTTTTTTGTTGATAACAAGAAAAAAATAAAAAAAGGTGATTAGCAGAATAATTACTAATAAGAAAATATAACTCCACTATTGGGTAAAATCCACTTATCTCTTTCACTTTCCACACTTATAATCCTATTTTTTTGAGTGATGGTTGGATATTTTGATTCTCCGGAAAAGAGGGTAACAGGATCAATCTTTTTAATATTTTCAGGGAATTCGAAGCTGATTTTAACACCCTTAGTAGGCTCGGAAATAAAGACACTTAGCTGGTGGGAATCTTTAGGATAAAGAGTTTTCGTTTTAATAATGAAATTACATTTAGAGCCTATCAGAGTAAGATAAGAGAGATTAGCGCAGTGGTATTCTAAGACATTAGCTTTATTAAGAAGTGAGATTGTAGCAGGTATATTATTTACGCTTACTTCTTTAATGAAGAAGGAGTTTGTATTCAAGGTAAGTTCAGAAGTTAATAGCCAGCGGTATTCAACTTGAGGGTTCTTAAAGTAGTTATCCAAAGTTTGAGCATCTGAAGCACAAGCAATGATAAAATCCTGCATAGTTAGAGTCTTAGTATAAGATAGCTCTGTATCTACAAGATAAAAGTCTGGATAATCAGAAGAGTTTGAGAACTTAATATGATGCTCAAAGGAAGTCCGATATGAGATGTTATTATCAGATTCATTAATAAAGTCAGTGATAATTTCAGAGAAAAGAACTTGAGATAATTCACTACTATTAATTCTTGTTTTCAGGGCATTTTTGATAATCAATGATAGCTTATTAGCTGAATAATCAGGAGAATAAAATTCTCTTCTAAGCCTTGGTTCTGTAGCAAGAACTTCATTATTATAATGATAATAACGTTTAGCTCTTTTACCTGTCTGAGTAGCCAGTTCATAAGGAGAACCAGAGTAGAGTTGCGTTAAATCTTCAATTCTAAGAGCGTCTTCACCAAAGAGTATTACTTCTTCAGCAATTTTAGGATTAGCTAATGTTGTAACATCGACTATAATCATATCCATAGTTACTTTGCCTAGGATTGCAAGTAATTTATCTTTATAAAGCACAAATCCCTTATTAGATAATAGATAATTATATCCATCAGCATAACCGATAGGTAAGATTGCATACTTAAGATTTTGCTTAGCTTGATAGGTAAGATTATAACTGATAAATTCGTCTTGTTTTGCAGTTTTAAGTTGACTGATCTTAGTTAGAAACTTCATTACAGGTCTGAGAGTAATTTTTTCTTTTAATGACTGATGCGGATAAATTCCGAAGGAGAGGATACCAATTCGGACAAGATTCATCCTTTCGTAGTTGTAGTTAATTACAGCACAACTGTTTGAACAATGAAGGTAGGATGGATTTAGCTTTGGGATATGAGTTAATAAACTATCTAAGATTGAACAAAATAGCTTATATTGCTGATTAGTGAAGTCATAATTACTCTCACTTTCCGCAAAATGGGTGAAGATACCATCGATAATTAAGTTGGAAAGATGAGACAGTTCATGGCAAAAAGTTAAAGCTTCATCAGCTCTTATACCACTTCTATTCATCCCTGTATCTATATTTAAGTGAATGTTAATCAGCTTTTCACTTTTTTGAGCCATTTTATTCAACTTTTGGGCAAAAACTAGATCATTTATAGTTGGAATAAGATCATGTTTAACAATGTTATCAATTTCAGATTCCAGAGAGGGAGAAAGAATGAGAATTGGGGCATTTATATTGTTATACCTAATCAGTAGAGCTTCATCAGCATTAGCCACACCCAGCATAGTAGCACCATTCAGGAGAGCTTGTTTGGCTATTTGATAAGCACCATGACCATAAGCATCAGCTTTAATGATTTGTAGGATATATTGGTCTGGTGTAAGAAATCTTGAGATTTGAGCAAGATTATATTCAAAGTGTGATAAGTTTATTTCAATCCAGCTTCTTTCGTTATTCATCTTAAATCCTATCTATTATTGTGATTTTTAAAAATATGAAGCAGCAATTTCAGCTAATTTAGAGCGTTCACCCTTCATGAGAGTAATATGACCTACAAGATATTCATTCTTCATCTTTTCAACAGCAATGGAAAGTCCGTTTGACTCTGAATCCAAATAAGGAATATCAATTTGATGAGGGTCGCCGGTAAGAACAATTTTAGTATTCTCTCCTGCTCTGGTAATAATGGTCTTCATTTCATGAGGAGTTAAGTTCTGGGCTTCGTCTATAATCATAAATTGATTAGGCAAACTTCTTCCCCGAATGTATGTTAGAGGTTTTAATTCGATGAAATTAAAATCTAAATAATCATTGATTGAGGGGTTCTTTTTTCCAAAGATTTTGCCATTATCATTATGATTATAATCGTTATGTCCCTGAATGAGAATCTCCATATTATCATAGATAGGTTGCATCCAAGGAGTAAACTTATCATCTTTTGAACCTGGCAGGTAACCTAAATCTTTACCTAAGGGAGAGATGGGACGGGAGACAACAAGTCTGTTATAAGTATCATCTTCAACAACTTGGGTTAGTCCTGAGGCAATAGCAATCAGTGTTTTCCCAGTTCCCGCAATTCCTGAGAGGGAGACAAGTCTTATGGAACTATCAAGTAATAAATCCAAGGCCATGGCCTGTTCATCATTACGAGCGACTATACCAAAAATCTCTTGTCCTGTATAATATTTTAAAGGAAAGAATTTATTATCGCTTTGAGAATATCTCAAGATTATCTTATGAGTTGGATTATCTAGTTTATCTACAAGTTTAAGAAAATGATTTGGAGGAATCTCACCTAGTTTATTAGTGAAATATCCTTTTTCCTGAACTTTCTCAATCTGTTTCCGAGTAGCTTTTAGAAGAGAGAAACCGGTATAAATCTCTTCGAAATTTACTTTTTCAGGTTCATAGTTTTCTGTCTTAATCCCTAAGCAATCGGCTTTGATTCTTACATTGGCATCTTTGGAAACAAGAGTAACAACTCTATCGGGGTATTCTTTTTGGAAGTATGAAGCAGTTCCAATAATGCGATTATCATTATTATCAAGGAGTTTAACCCCTTCTATGTTGAGGTCAGCGGATAGTATTGTAACTTGGACTATTCCCCCTCTATCTGTAACAACTCCTGTTTTCAGTGAACCTAAAGTTCTTAATTTATCTAGGTATCTTCCGATTAGACGAGCATTCCGACTCTTTTCATCAACACCCTTTTTAAACTGATCAACCTCTTCAATTACTGTCATGGGTATGACCACTCTATTATCTGCAAAATGAAACATTGCATCTGGATCGTGAATTAAGACATTAGTATCTAAAACAAATATTTTCTCCATTCTTACTCCTTAGAAGAAAGTCTTGAATAAATCATTAATATTATTAACTTTAATGCAGTAGGATTCTAGCTTTTTAGCAACTTCAGCTTTATCTGATACTACTACTTTTAGGAAGCCTAATTTGACAGATTCCTTAATTTTCTCATTGATTCCTTTGGAGACTCTAATTTCTCCATTCAATCCTACTTCTCCAATAAATACACTGCTCTTAGGGATAGAAATATCAGTAAAACCAGAGAAGATAGCTGCAACAACGGCTAAATCCATGGAGGCATCTTTACTTTTGAAGCCACCAATAATATTGATAAAAACGTCATTTGAGCTGACTGGAATACCAGTGTGTTTTTCTATCACAGCTAATAGCATAGCCAGTTTTTTCTGTTCATATCCTACTGATACCCGCTGGGCATTACCAAAATTAGACTTGTTAAGCAAGGCTTGGATTTCAATGAAGAAATTACGTGAACCTTCACTAACGCAGGAGATCACATCTCCGGAATGGTTATCATTTCTACTTAGAAAAATAATTGAAGGATTAATAACCTCCGCCAATCCTCTAGTATTCATCTCAAATATACCAATCTCATTAGTTGAACCAAATCTATTCTTTGTTGTTCGTAATATTTTAAAAAAACCTTCTTTTTCGCTTTCAAAATAGAGTACGGTATCTACCATGTGTTCGATAGTTTTCGGGCCTGCTACTAAACCATCTTTAGTAACATGACCAATGATAATGGTTGGAAGATTCTCTCTCTTAGCTATTTTTGTAAGATAGCTACTGCACTCTCTGAGCTGAGTAACACTTCCCAGATAATTATCTATTTCCGAGGAATAAACAGATTGAATAGAATCTATAATTAGAAGATCTGGTTTATGTTCAGAGATAGCTAAGTCTATTTGCTCAATATTATTATGACAAAGAAGAAGAATATCTTTAGGATTAATCTTTAACCTTATGCTTCTCAGTTTAATCTGTTCATTACTCTCTTCTCCAGAGACATAGAGTATTTTCTTATTTTGGGCAGCTACTTTAGCAGCAACCTGTAGCATTAAAGTTGATTTGCCGGTCCCTGGTTCTCCCCCTAAAAGAATTACCATGCCTGCGACAAAGCCTCCTCCTAAAACACAGTCAAATTCACTAAAACCACTCTTAAGCCTGTGTTCAGAATTAACTTCAATATCTGTCAAATTTGTTACTTTGTTATGATTCATTGAGGTTTTATTAGCAATATTATTATTCTTTTTGGGTTTCCCGATAATTCTGTTTACTTCTTTAAAGGAATTCCACTCACCACACGCCGGGCATTTCCCGGCCCAACCTGCGGATTCATATCCACAGTTACTACAAACATAGCCACTAGTCATTTATTTTTGTTTTCCTTTGCATTATTTCTCTATTAGAACTCATCAGAATAGCAATATTCTTTGACCTTTTTGAAGACTCTAAGGCAATTTTTACTGTCATTGTAAGCGGAACAGCCAAGAGCATCCCTGTAAATCCGAAAACCCAGCCCCAGAAAAGCAAGGAAATAAATACAACGATAGTTGATAAGCCTAAACTATAACCCATAATTCTTGGTTCTAAAATATTCCCAATTATAACATTGGTAAGGAAATAACCAATGGCAACAAGACCAGCATAGCCCGGGCCTAACTGCACTAAAGCCATCAAAATAGCGGGTAAAGATGCGATTATAGAACCTATTGTTGGAATAAAGTTAAGAAGAAAAGCGATTAAGCCCCAAAGTAAAGGAAAGTCTAATCCTAAAACTGATACCCATAATGTAATTATTATGCCTGTTCCTAAGCTAATCAAGGTCTTAAAACCAATATACCTCCATAAGCCATACATAAACTTACTTACGGATTTCTTTGTTTCCGGATTAGCTTCAGAGAGCAGATTAAGTTTATACTTAAAACTACCCGTTTCAATAAGCATGAATATCATAGCAATGAGAATTAGAAAGATATTTTTGAAGATATTCTGAAGACTTGTTAGAATAAATTTTGACCAGTTCATCAGGGTTGTTGGCGAGATATAACTGGCAACTTGCTTAATAATATCACGCGAAGTTACTCCTGCAATTTCAGTTGAATCTCCATAATCTTCTGCAGCATGGTCAATAAAGGTCTGGTTATACCATTCGGTGAGGTTCTTCTCATAGATGCCTGTTTTTTGGGTAAATTCATTAATAGAATTTCCGACCACAGTTCCAATTAAGGCTATAATTCCAAAAACTGTTACAACAACCAAAGTTAGCGCAATTGCTTTAGGAACTTTTTTTCTTATTAACCACTCCATAGGGTAAGCTACTACAGACGATAAGAATAGAGCTAAAATTAAGGGTACCAGAATCGATTGAGCTTGCTTCATCCCATAAATCAAGACTACAATAGCAATGACACTTATAAAACCCTTAATTCTTGATAATTGATAAGAAATTTCCTTTGTCAAATTTCCTCCACTAATTTATTTGATAAAAAATCGATCATGAGCATTATGCCCAGATTATAACTTAGTTAATCGGTTGCTTTTCTATAGATGCATTAACCCAATTAATGCTCTGTCATTGCTTTGTTAATAGTATCAAGCAATAGGTCTTTTTTGTAGGGTTTACTAATATAATAGTTACACCCATCAGCTAAGATTCTCTCCTTATCTCCGATCATGGTATATCCTGTTACCGCAATAACAGGAGTAGTAATATTCTTAGAATTACTTTTGATAATGCGTGTAGCTGTTAAACCATCAATGCCTTCTCCCAAATGAATATCCATCAGAATTGTGTCATATTTTTTCTTTTCAGCTAAAATTACAGCAACTTCCCCATTGACAGCTAAGTCTGTTAGATAGTCATTTTTCAGTATTGAGATAATTAATTTCTGATTAATGATATTATCCTCAACAATGAGAACTTTAGGTTTTTCGCAATGAATATGACTTAATCCGGGATTAATTTTTGTTTGATTTTCCAGGAGATTTATGTCAGGAGCTGCTTGTCTGAGTAATTTTATTGTGAATGTTGAGCCTGATAAGATTTTGCTTTTTACCTGAATCTCACCATGCATTAAACTGACTATCTTATTGGCAATAGTAAGCCCTAGTCCCACCCCTTCATAAGCTCTATTATAGCCTTCACTCGCCTGTCTGAACTCTGAGAAAATTACTTTTAATAACTCATTAGGAATCCCAATCCCACTATCAATGACATCAATTACAATATCCTTTCTTTGGGTGTAACATAATAGCTGGATTCCTCCGTTATGAGTGAACTTTAAGGCGTTATTTAAAAGATGAATTAAAGCTTGAGTTAATAACTTTTCATCAAGTTGGCTATATAGATTTGGTTCTATCTCCGAGTAAAAGGATAAGCCTTTATCAGAAAACTGATCTTTAAACAGACTATTTAACTCATAAATAATCTTACTAACATTTGTTAATTTTAAACAAATACTCTTTCTCTTTTCAATGTCTTCAAGTTGAGTTAGGAGCATAATCGAATCTAAGACATGATTCAATCTCATAGCTGAAGAGTAAATCATTCCTGCCATATTGCCCGTTTCAAAATCACTGCTTTTATGTTGGAGCATTTCAGAAAATCCAACAATCCCATTAAGGGGAGTCCTAAATTCATGGCTTATATTTTTGAGTAAGTTAGAGTTTAGAATATCTGAATTTTGAGCTTTTTCACGTTCAGTTCTTAAATCATTTTCAAGGTCAATTCTATGACTAATATTAACTAGCAACTCGGCAAAGATAGCCAAAATAGTCTGTTCTGAATCACTGTAAATATTTTTTGATTTTACAGAATCAAAACCAACAAATCCCACACATTTCTTATCTTTCATCAAGGGGATAGTGATTAAGCTTTTAACTCCTTGGGCCTTAAGAATTTGTTGAACCTTAGGATATTCAACTAGTTTATCAAGGTCATCGATAAAGATAGTCTTGCCTTGCTTATGAGTTTCAGGCCAGTACTCCATTTCACTTAAAGGAACCTCTTGGAGATTCTCTTTTTCCCTTGTAACTCCATCGGCTACCCATTCATAAGTGTTAATACTAATCTTGTTTTCCCAATCATATCTAAAAATATAGGCCCGATCAGCTTTTACAAAAGTAGCCAGTTGAGCTAATGACTCATTTATTGCTACATCAATATTTTTTGTTGGAATATTAATATAATTAACAGCTATAGTACTAAGTAGAGATTGAAGTTTAAGTTGTTTTTCTAGCTCTTTCTCAACTTGATACTGTTTTGTAATATCGCGAATATTAGCAATAACTGCAATAGGTTTATCATCCCTATCTCTTATAAATTTTGAGTGAATTGAGGCAATAACTAAGCTTTTCTCTTTATTATACATAGCTAACATATTTATATTTGTTCTATTCTTATTAGCTATTTGATCGTCCTGTTCTAATTCCAATGCTATGGCTTCTCTGATCTCTTTAACAGCTAAAGGTGGATATCTTTCTTCCATAGATAATTTTATATATTCTCTAGGACTATAACCTGTTAGCTTCTTGATGGAAGGGCTAATATATTTGATATTGAACTCAAAGTCTGTAGTAAATACTACATCAGTCATATTATCAGTAATCTGTTGTAATTTTTCTTCTCTTTGTTCAATCTGATGATTAAGAGTTAATAACTTAAGTCTTGAATGAGCAGAGTTAGTGATTACTCTTAAAAAATCTCGATAGAATTTTGCAACAAGTATTATTTTTTCTCGGTTCAACCTAGGGACTTTATCAAGAGCTGTCAGATAGTCTTCTTCATCTATCTCGAAATCTTTAGCTTGTTGCCTAAAGACTTCCCTATCTATCGCCTCATCCTCATAGAAGAATTGACCTATAAACAAATTAGCTAGGTGCTTATCAGCTACGATTATTGGGGAAACAAGATCATTCATATTATTTAAACATTTGTAAGCCCTTATCTCATCTTTCTCCAGCACCTTAGTTAACTTAAGATCACTTTCTAAACATCTTTTTGCTGCAATCTTGTTCTCTCGGTGGTATTGTTTGCATATCTCAGTCATACCAATTGATGTTAAAATATTTCCTTCTAGATCTACAAGACCAATAGGTATATTATTAAATTGATAAAAAATCTCCATTAAGTTATGTAATTCTTCAAAATCAATCAAGTCTATTAATTCTAATTGTGAAGTATCTCCTCTTTGATTTATAAGAGAATCAATTTTTTGGGATATTTGTTCTTGCTCAGTAATGTCTCTCATGTTAATCACAATGCCTTTAATATCGCCAGTATTAAGACAGTTCTTAGCTTTAATTTCCACCTTAACATAAGTGTTATTGGATCTTTTTAAGCGACACTTGAGACTAATTACTTGATTATCATGACTTTTTACTTGTTTGAATTTTTCCAAGACCAGTGGTACATCCTCATAATGAATAACATCAAAAGGATGAAGTGTGAGTTTTTCTTTTGGAGAACAACCCAAGAGTTCTTTTGTTGCCGGACTAGAGTAGAGAGGAACCCAGTTTTCATCAATAACAGTAACAGCATCACAAGAATTTTCCAACATGAGAAAATATTTATTTTGGAGTTGAACAGAATTTTCCTCATGATTATTATTATGCAGACAAACTTTAAAAACTATCTTAGCCTTATTGTAATTCAAGGGTAAAACTGATAAATGCAAATATTTTTCCGCTAGTGGTAAATAGATATTCTCATTAATTATCAGATTTTGATTTGTGGTTAGGAAATATTTTAATGTATTTTCAGGATTTAACAGTTCAGCCACAGCTTTGATAATCTCATCTGGTATATTCTCATCGGGAGTCGATGTTTCTTCGTGTTCCAGAAGATTGGTATAATGAAAAGAATAAATGAGATAATCAACTGAATTTTGCTCAGTTTGTAAAAATTCCAACTCTAATTCAAACTCTATGTTATCCAACACCGGATTTTCAATCCCTTTATCTATCATAATTAATTAAAACCTTCTTTTGTAAATTTTACAAGAACACTACATTTGAAAATAGTTTAACCCAATCTAATTTAAATTAACATTATCAAAACAAGGATATAGTGTCAATAAAAAAATATGGCTCTCTCTCAAGTAGAGTGGTGAGACTGTTCAAGTATCAAGCTAGCTTTTCGGATAACTTATCTTTAAGGAAAGTTATTATATTGCCCATCTTAAGGTTTCTTGACATTTTAACCCAAATAATACAGTAGATCTTTGAGAATAGCACTATATTCTTTTGCAAAAGTAACTTCCATAATTCTCCCGAATATATATATTATATGCGTCAGAATTCTGTAAGTTATTTTGCTAAAAGAATCTGCACTCTT
>JAEKNW010000295.1 GCA_016838885.1 Candidatus Cloacimonadota bacterium | reverse complement strand
AGAGCAAATGAAGAGGGGACTTAAGACATACGGGCTCAAGCTCTGTTTCCATTTAAACATAATAATTCGTGGTGAAAAAATTCTCCCCGTCTCCCTTTCTCCCCGTCTCCCCGTCTCCCCGTCTTTTCGCGGATAGCGAAAATCTTCTTCTTCTTTTCGGTGTTTTTCGGTGTTATCGGTGGCTAATTCTTCTTTCTTCTCCGTGTAATTCGTGTAATTCGTGGATAGACTTTCTTCTTCTTTTTTTTTTTTGTGTTCTTTGTGCTTGTGGTAAAAATTTCTCCCCGCCTACTCTTCTCTAAATCTAAAAAATTGACAAAAATTCCCCTCAAAATTAAATGTTAAAAAACTAAATTTAAAGGGAAAACAGACAAATGAAAATAGTTATAATCTTGATTTTAATGATGTTCAGCATAACGCTTTTAATAGCTGAACAAGCAACTGAAGAGAAATTTATAGAAGCAGTTACAGGTGGTAATTTCGAGTTAGCAGAGAGTTATTATAGTCCTGAGCTAGCCGAAGCTATCCAAAAGGGCAAATTAGCAGATATATGGACAAGTATTTTACGGAATACCGGGGAGTTCGAGGTAGTCGTTGAGTCTAAACGAGAAGAACGCGAGGATTTCTATTCTGTAGTATCAACCTTGAAATTTACTAATGTCTATATGGATATAGTTATGACGGTGAATCAAGAGGATAAATTATCAGGACTTTTCTTCCGTCCTTCTGAATATACAGGAGGTCTAGAGCAGGCTCCAGCTTATGTTGATGAATCCAAATTCATTGAAGAAGAGGTGGATTTTGATTGTGGTGGTTACACCATGTACGGCTCACTCATTGTACCCAAAAATCAAAGAAGTTTCCCCCTTGTTATTATGGCTACAGGTTCCGGACCAAATGATCGAGATGAGAAGATAGGAGCTAATAAACCTTTCAAAAATTTAGCTCAAGGATTAGGAACATTAGGTGTTGCTACTCTTCGTTATGATAAAAGAACTCTAACTCATGGAGCTAAGATTGCCAATATTCCTGAATTTGATATTGATAACGAATATACTGAAGAAATCACAGCTGCAATTAACTTCCTAACTACCAAATACCAAGGTAGAAAAATCTACTATTTAGGCCATAGTATGGGTGCTTTTATGGCTCCAAGAGTGTTAAATGAGAACCCTAAATTACAGGGAGCTGTTATGTTAGCAGGAAATGCTCGACCAACCGAGGATTTAGTCCTAGAACAATCAGAATATATTATGATTGAAACAGATGATGTTAATGCTATAAGATTTGCTTTGATTGAAAAAGCTGTAAATGAAGTTAAAAAAATAAAAAACATGAAATCTAAAGTTGAAGAACCACTCCTCTTAGGTGTCTCTAAAGCTTATTGGTTGTCCCTTAATAACTACCAACCTGTTAAGGAAGCAAAAAAAATGAAAAAACCTGTATTGGTTCTGCAAGGAGAAAGAGATTATCAGGTAACTATGGAAGATTTTCAAATCTGGAAAGATAACTTCAATAAAAAAGATAATTGGCACTTTAAATCTTACCCGGACCTAAATCATCTCTTCATGACCGGAAAAGGGAAATCTCTTCCCCAAGAATATATGAAACCAGGCTTTGTTGCTGAAGAAGTGGTTGGAGATATTGCCAGGTTTATAAAGAGCTTGGAAGAGTAGATTTTTCAACACAAAGAACACAATAAAGAGGAAGAAAGTCTATCCACGAATTACACGAATTACACGAAGAAGAATATCCTTAACACAGAGTTTCACAGAGGGCACCACAGAGTTGCACAGAGTTTTAAGAGAAGAAGAAGAGCCTTCACACGAATTAACTCGAATTAAAACGAATTAACACGAATTATTTTGTGAATAGTTACTGAGATTGAGCCCGTAATTATGGAGTGGAGGCAAGGGTGGCCCCAGTCCATATCCCCCAGCTTTGGTTGAAAGGGCGGAAGGTATTTTTCTAGAAGGCCGAAAAATCTACTAGATCAGTAGGATTAAAATCTTCGTTAAAAAAAAGCTTGCTACTTTTTACCTATAAATTTTTGTGGCATAGTTGAGTAACTCAAAAGGAGATATCATGACAGATAAACAACAAATGGAAGAAGTCTTAGAAGAGCCGTTAACTCTCACCCTTACCTTGGAAGATGGAAAAGAATTGAATTGCGAAGTTCTTGCAACTCTTGAACTTAATGATAAAGAGTATATTGCTGTACTTCCTGAAAATGAAGAAGAATTCTGGATTTATGAATATGCAGAAAATGAAGATGGTACTCTTAGTATCAATAACATCGAAGATGATGATATTTTTGATCAAGTCGGCGAAGCTTTCGAAGAAATGTTCGATGAAGAAGACGATGTTGATGCAATGATTGACAAAGACGATGAAGAAGAAGAAGAAGAACATAAATGCAACTGTGGTTGCGGTGATGATGATTGCGACGATGATGACTGCGATTGTGATGATGATGACTGTGATTGTAATTGTGATGAATTAGATAAAGAATAATACTATAATTTTAGTTGAAGAAAGAGCAGGGATATCCCTGCTCTTTCTCTATGAAAAATAAAAGAGAGAGAATCTATCCACTAATTTCACGAATTACACGAAGAAGATTTTTCGCTTGTCGCGAAAAGACGGGGAGACGGGGAGAAAGGGAGACGGTGAGAATTTTTCACCACAAAGGCACAAAGAACACTAATTATTTTTCGCTGAGCGCGAAAAGACGGGGAGACGGGGGAAAGGGAGAATTTTTATCCAGAATTGTCCCTGTTAAAATGGGCACAGAGCTAGAGCCCGTATGTCTTAAGTCCCCTCTTCATTTGCTCTAGCAAATGTTTCCAAGAGGGGTGGCATCGAAGATGACGGGGTGTTTAAGTCT
>JAEKNW010000294.1 GCA_016838885.1 Candidatus Cloacimonadota bacterium | reverse complement strand
AGAGATAATATCATCATCAGCTATCTCATCACTAAGGTGAGTAACTTCTGCATAGATAGTAGCACTGTTGTTAGGATAAATTACAGGTTGCCAGTCCGGCTCATTCTCTAATTCACTGATAGTTAGAGTAATTGGAATACTTAAGCTGTTATTTAAAGCAGAATTAGATTGAATATTGAGACTTGCAGTGTATTGACCTGCCACAAAATCCACAGAACTAAAGTTCAGAGTAATATCTTGGCTGGTATCCGGTGTTACTGTAAGATTAGTGAATTCACTCGGGAGAGTAACCCATTGTGGTGCTGGTGTTCCTAGACCAGAGATAACTAAGTTGTCGATAGCCCAGAACCAATCATAATTAGCTTCATAATAGTGGAATCTTAGTTTTACATCTGTATATCCATTATTGGTAAGGGTATGGGTGAACTGGACTGGAGCTGACCAAGCCCCAATGTCATCATTTTGCCATCTTCCAATATTGATCCATTCTGAACCTGTCCAGAAGTCTACATCAGCTATCTCTTCTTGATAAGCATTAAAATAGTGATCAAACTCAATAGTAATTTCTTCATAAGCACTGACATTGCAAGTCGGAGTTTCTATAGTATCATCCAAATCAACACCTGATCCTGCTGCATCACTGTTAATAAATAAGAAAGAGGAACCATCCAGAGAAGAAGAGCCATAACTATCAGCAATATGCCATGTGTGGTCAGCTGAGTAGAGAAAATCAATAGACCAATCCGATAAATTATGATCATCAAAATTAGCAGTAAATATTTCTGTTACTTCTCTAGCTTCTGTTATTTGGAGATTAAGAGAACAGGTTAAATCAAGATCTCCTGTGTTTGAGATAGAGATTGTTCTGTCAGCACTTTGCTCAGGTTGTAAGCTCAGAGCAAGGCTTTGAGGATTTACATTGATTTGAGCAGGGTCTATTACTTCTAAGGTTAATGGCACTGTTATCAGAGAAGATTCAGGGTCATTAGAGGTGATTGTGATATCTCCTGAATATGAAGCAGCTGTTGCTGTGGAATGGCTGACATCATAAGATTTGGTAGCACCTGAGGCAAGAGAGAAATCAAAGTTGCGAACTCTTCTTGACGCTTGGTGGGCAGACATAATCTCATTTTTTGAGACATTAGCTCTTGCTTCTGTAATGGTAAAGTTGTTATCAGCATTTATATTACCTGTTAAAGTCTCTCCACCGATATTGGTAATAGTTATAGTTTCCATGACAAAATCACCAGTGGTTACACTTCCGAAGTCAATGGCTTCAGTATTAACTAAAATATTTGGCTCACTTGTTCCACCAACAATGAGAGTTACAGGAATAGTAATTTCTTCATTCTCTGGGTCATTTGATATCAAGTAGAGGTTTTTATTATAAGTTCCTAATTCTAAATCAGTAGCATCAAAGCTGACAGTAATAGTTTCAGAGCCCCCTTCAGGGATAACTAAATTATCATTGTTTATGGATAACCAATTAGGAGTTACACCCTCAGTAGTTATTAAGATAGCATATTCACTGACCAAGAAAGCACTGTTGTAGTTGATTAATAAACCATCATCCCCTGCTTGATTTTCAATGCCTACTGTACAAGAGGTATTTAAAGCTACTGTATGGTATTGATATTTGATATCTCCGTTATTATATAGAATGACTTGGAAGGTTTCATTATTTGTAGGGTTAGAGCTATTAAAGTGAGAAACATTTTCCCATTGTACTATTGAATAAGTAGAGAAGTTCTTGTAATAAACATTTCCCCATTCTGCACCAGTTGGTTTTAAATCATCCCAGAAAGGAGCGATTAAAGCATTTGGGACAGTTGAATTAGGAATATTTGCATTAGTATAAGCTGTTGAAGTTGAGGTAAAAGATAAAAATCCATTAGAACATACATAAACTTCAGTATATTCTTCTCCGTAGAAAGAGAAAGTAAATGGTAGAGTAATAGCTTCAATAGTATCATCACCCTCAGAAACTACAGTACCGGTAGAAGAAATATCAATCCAATCATAAGTAACCCCTGCTTCATTAATGTCTTTCCATGTGTATCCATAAGTATCAGGTCCGCCACTGTTTCTTTCAGCATCAGTGATTTCTACTAATACTTCTAAATCACCGCTTCCTGTATTATTTATAACATAGTTATAAGTTCCTTGAGTATCCGGAGCCAGAGTTTTAGAGATTAATCTGGTAGTTGATGAATAAGCAGGTTTAATCCCACAGGCAACTAAGGAGATATAACTTGGATATTGGTCAGCATTATGACTGATGGTAACATTACTGTTATAGCAAAGCTCAACTGTAGGAGTAAAAGTAACGCTATAGGTTTGGTTATTGCCGGCAGGTAAAGAGAAGTTTTGAGAAGCAGTCCTAGTGTTAACAACTTCCTTCTCACTGTTTCTGCTAGCAAAACTAAAGTTGTCAGGTAAAGTTATAGTACCTGATAAGTTAGATCCGCCTATGTTGGTAATAGTGAAATCACTAGTGACAGAGTTACCGAGAATCACTTCTCCGAAATCAAGAGAAGTTGTACTTAAGGCAATCTCAGCTTCTGCAACTGTTGATGAAGCAAAGATGCGGATATTGGGGTTATTTCCTGATAAATTACCTGTAACAGGTGAAGCAGGATTAGGATTTGTTGAATCACTATAATAATAGATACTTCTATTAGAAGCTGTTGCATAGCAGTAGAATTCATCACCGGAAGAATGGTAGCCTTGAGTATTTTCATCAAAGCCTATTACTAAATTACTTGTTCCATCATAGGTAAAAGGAGTATCTAATACTATTTCTACCCAACCTGCTGTAGCAGGAGCTGTGAAGGAACCGGTATAGACTTGTGAAATATTTGCTAAAGCAATCCAGTCTGAAGTAGAGGAAAAACTAGTCTTTGTAGTA
>JAEKNW010000293.1 GCA_016838885.1 Candidatus Cloacimonadota bacterium | reverse complement strand
CTTGTAGCCCCGGCTGATAAAGCAGGAATAGTGCCTGTTGTATTACCATAGGAAATGTAATTTGCAGGGTCAATAGATGCACTTGCAGAAGGCGATGAAACATCTCCGGTATTCTCAAGCATGACCACGATACTGAAAGATTCACCTGCATCAATGACATTGCTTCCATTACCTAAAACTGAATCATCTATAGTAATTTCATTAATCTCCATTTCATAACTCTTTCCGGTAAGGGTAAGATTTCCTGAATATTCTTCTCCTCCGGCTGAAATGACATAGGAGAGAGTCATAGTATGATTATTAGGGATATTATTAGCTATGGTAAAGTTAATCACGTTGTTGAGATTAATACTTCCTTCAGCACTAATAGCACTTACAGAAGCTGAAGTTGAGGTTAAATTTAGATAAGGATCTGATTCACTGAAAGTGATAGTCCCTGAGCTTGAAGCAGAAGTACCAATATTTTCAATAACTAAGTTTAAAGAACCTGTCTCACCATATTCTAATAAACCATTGTTATTGGCATCATTAAAGGTATAACTGCCTAAAGTAAGATAGGGACCGTCAGCAGTAATAACTTGGATATCAGCTATATATGGTTGGTAATCTACACGAGAAATAACCATCTTTACAGGTTGAGGTGTTGTTAAAGCAGGGAAGTTAACAGTTCCTGAACCGGTACTGCCTAACAACTGAGTACCGATAATAACTCCATTTACTGTGAGAGAAACATAAGAATAAGGAGCTGCTGTAATATTCATAGAAGTAGCACCTATTATAAAATTATTAGCATAATTAGGAGTCTGCGCCTCAGGAACTCCTATCATTGGAATCAAAGAAGGGTCTCCCATAATAGAATATATTTCCCAATAATAGTTCCTACGTGTTGATGAAGAAGCTTGTACAGCCATATTTCCACGAAAAACCATTGAACCTGCACTATTAGCCCAGTTAACATATTCTTCCCCATTTTCATGGAAGAGAGCATCAAACATTCCTAACCCTGTTCCTGCATAAGTTGGATTAGCAGTATTTGTAGGTGTGAAGTGACCAACAGACCACCAGTAATCCTCATCCCACATAGTATTATTTGTTCCACCTATATAGATGACACCTCCGCCATTAACAGCACGTAACCAGGATTCACCAAAACAAGTTGCGACTTCAAATTTATTAGTTACACAACAATTTCCCACAGCAACCGGATACATCTCGTTGTTTGTTGAGCCTAAGACATCATTAACATTGAGGACAGGATCAGCCCAAGAAGTAGAAGAACCGTGAGCAGTATAATTGATATAACCTAAGCCGGCATTCAGATCATTCTTAATGCTTTGAGACGCTGATCCTGAAGCGGGATAAAGATAGGTTGTAGCATCAATCTCGTGTGCTGAATTAAAATAGTATTGAGACCCATAATTAATTGTACCGTTACCGTGAGTTGGAGCCCAGGAACCATCAACACCGGCAATGAGGGTAACTCTTTCTAAATAAGATGGGTCTGCCATTTCATACTTCTGGTAAAGTAAAGTTTTGTCAACTTGAGGTTGTAATTCACTAATATTGTTAGCAGAAAATCTTCCATAATACATTTCTGGAAAATAATCAGTTCCTTCTAATTTAACATAGTCTAAATCTGTAATATGTCCGGAATTAGTGGTCCCTGTGAAAGCAGGAACTTGAGGGGTATCTCCCACTATAAGCAAGTATGAAGGTGCAGGATTAGCAGGTGTTGCATTATTCCAAATGGTTGAAATCGCATTTTTGATGCTTGTAGTAGTGGCACCAATAGTATTGGTATCAAGGATAGTAACATCATATCCTTGTTGAATTTTCCATTGAATAAAGGGCTCTAAAGTGTCTAAAAAATTATTAGGACTTACAACTATATATCCAAGGGGATATGTTTCTAAGGTAGAACGATTATTTCTATAATTGAAAATAGTGGAAGCATAGTTAGCTTCAAAAGCAGGAGAAAAAGTTTTATCTCTTAAGTATTGAGTTGCTGTTAAATCAGCACCAAGAAATTGAATATCTAAGGTTGCTTTTTCTATTACTGAGATTGTATTGTTTGCCGGGTTATAAGCTACCGGATAATAATTAACTTCGAATAATCTCATTCCTCTTAGATATCCAAGTTCGATAACTTCAACTTGAGCTTGGGGAATAAAATCAAGGCTATTATATATATTATCATCTATAACAAAAATAATATCTTCTGGTTTGGAGCTCTTTGATACTGGTGGTTGAGCAGGAAAAACCTTATTAGTAAAACCTTTTTCTTCAAGATTAATAACTTGCCTTCTTTCTGTTTTTAAACTAGTTACTACTTTTGCTCCCTCAGGAACAGCAATAATTTTTGAACTATAAGGAAGCTGAGGCTGACCTATTTGGCCTGTCAGACCATAATTATCTAAATATAATTGAGTAAAATCACCTTCTGTGGATGTGTAATTTCTGGCTGATAAGGAATTTAAGTGGTAGTCAATAGTAAGTTCTGTTTCTAAATTATTGGTCAGCTCCACTGAGTTTTGACCCTTATCTAAAATTGTTGTATCAGCAGAAATTAAGCTGACCGTGGTGAGCAACATTAAAACAATAAAAAAAATCTTTCCTTTCATAAAGTTCTCCTATTTTTTTTAGAACACTAAGCTAGTAATCTTAATTTAATAAGGTTTGGCTCATGTTTATCTCGTGCTTTTAAATTTAAACTTAATAAATAAATGTGATATTTTCTTGTCAATATTTTTTTATTTTGAATTTTTTTTATAATATGAGACTGTTCAATCATCAAACCACCTTTTCCAGTAGCTTATCCTTAAAGAAGTCGATAATATTGCACATCTTCATGTTTTCTTGACATTTTATAATGATTGTTTATTGGTAACAAAGCCTCTTCTGTCGGACGGTGGAGATT
>JAEKNW010000292.1 GCA_016838885.1 Candidatus Cloacimonadota bacterium | reverse complement strand
TAATCTATCAAAACATACACAGAGTATGAGCCCGTATGTCTTAAATCCCCTCTTAATCCTCAAGGGATGGTGCAAGAGGGGTGGCATCCTACGAAGCTTTAGCGAAGTCGGGATGACGGGGTGTTTTATAGAAAAGCTCTTACCACAAAGGCACAAAAGACACAAAGAACACAAAAAAGAAAAGCTTTAACCACAGAGCCACTGAGAACACTGAGAAGAAAATAATAAAAAAATTAACCCTGTGCCCTGTGTTAAGGATCTTCTTCTTTTCGGTGTATTCTGTGCTTTCGGTGGCTATTTCTTTCTTCTTCGTGTAATCCGTGTAATTAGTGGATAGATTCTCTTCTTCTTCTCTTTTTTATTGACACCTTTCCCCAAACATTTTTACTAGGCATCGGAGAATCAATGAAAACATCACATACCAAGATAGTCCTGATAATTTTATCCTTTTTATATTTAGCTACTTTTTTAAAAGCTGAAGATCTCAGTCTTCAGGGATTTGAGTCCAGCTCTTCATCTGATATGAAGGAGTTAAATCATTTATTTACTGTAGCAGACTCTCTTCTCTTTGCCAACAAGCCTGAAGAATCTATTGCCATTCTCACCCGAGCTCAGGAAGATTCTTTATTTACTGGTTACCTTTTACAAAGAGAGATTAACTTTAAAATATATGATATTTATTCTTACCAGTGGGATTTCTCCAAATCTATCCCTCAAATTAAGGGTATTTTTCTTGCAGATTCTCTTTATTATCATAAGGGGTTAATGGCAAATTCTTCTCTTTGGGTAGCTTCAACCTACACTGATAACAATGATTATGATAATGCTATGGAATGGATAAATAAGAGTAGGCTATATGCTACAGAAGCTGATTCTACCAGGATTTTAGCTTATCTTTATATGTTAGAGGGGGATGTTTTAACAACTGAACAAAACTTATATTCAGCATTTGAGAAATATCAGGAGGCTGAGAAATTTATAGAGTCTTTTCCAATTTCCAACACTTCCGCATTAATCTACTTAAGTCTTGCCTCTATCTATGCCTCATTAGAACAGCAAGATGTTGCTATAAAGTACTATGAAAAGACGATAGACGTTTATAATGCCATTGAAGATTATTCTGGAGTAGCCTTAGCAATGTACAATTTAGCCATTGCTTATGGAAATTCTGGAGACAACGAAACAGCTTTGCAATACTCTTTGGAAAGCATCCAAGTATGCCAAAAAGAGATGAATAAATATGCCATTTCGGATATGTTGGCTTCTTGTTATTCACTAACCTCCCAGCTATATGAGCGACTTGAAGACTGGGATAATTCCTTGAAATATTTGGAGTTAAGTGATGAATTAGTTCAATCAAACACCGCTGTAGGAACCACTATCAGCAATATGAATCAGTACATTAGGTTTTACACAAAACTTAATAATTATGAAAAGGCCTGGTATTATGTCCAACTGGGTGATAGCTTAAAAACAACTTCTCATACCCCTTTTTTTGAAGGAGATTTTCTTAATGCCAGATTAGAGTTTTATGATCATTTTGGCTTTTATGAAGAAGCCACTCATTTTGCTCGGCAGATGATTTCTAATATCAGAAAGGAAACTTCTGAAGAAGTAGCCAATCTTATTGCAGAATTTGAGGCCCAGAAAAATATTGATGCTATCAAACAAGAAAAACAAAAGCTTACTTTAGAAAATACTCAAAAGAATCTTACCATTGCCAACCAACACAAAACTATCTATCTCATTGTCTCCTTAATTCTCTTTATTTCCATAATTACCATCATCATTTATCAAAGATATATAAGTAAAACCAAGCTTGCCAAACTTCTAAATATCAAAGTAGAGGAAAGAACAAAAGAATTAAAACAAACTAATGAGAAATTACTAGCAGAGATTCAAGATCACCTTGCTACCACCAACCTCCTCCTCTTTGCTCAAAGACTGACCGGAATTGGAGAGATTGCTTCCGGATTAGCCCACGAAATCCGTAACCCCCTAACTAACATCCTGGTTTCTATGCAGATTTTAAAGTCAAGGTATGATATTGGGGATGATGAATTTACCGACATTATCATTAGAAATGCTCAGAATGCTAATATTCGAATTAGTGAACTTCTGAATTATAGTCAGCCAATTGATTTTAAAAAAGAGACTATTTCTCTCCACCTTGTTATTAAAGAAGTTATCAACCTTGTGCGAGGTAAACTAAATAAAGATAATATCAAGCTTGCCTTTACCCCAAAGAGCAAACAAGACTTAGTTTCCATCGATAAAAAGCAGATTAACACGGTCTTCCTGAACTTTATCTTAAATTCTATAGATGCCATTAATAGCACAGATAAAGCAGGCATAATCGAAATTAATACTTATGATGAATTCAACTTCATTGTAGTGGATTTCATAGATAACGGCTGCGGAATCGAATCTAAAATTCTACCTAAAATATTCCAACCCTTCTTCACTAATAAAGAGGGTGGCACAGGACTGGGCTTAAACCTGGCCCATAAAATCATCCATCAACATGGGGGCATCATCGAAGCTAGAAGCCAAGTTGGGGTATCCACTACTATCACGGTTAAATTACTCAATATTAAATCTTAAGAGCTTTTTTCGTTATTCACGAAAAGACGGGGAGACGGGGAGAAAGGGAGACGGGGAGAATTTTTCACCACAAAGGTACAAAAAAGAAGAAGAAAGAATTAGCCACCGAAAACACTGAATACACCGAAAAGAAGAAGAGCTTAGCCACGGAATAACACAGATAAACACGGATAAGAAAGAGGAGAATAGTCACCGAAAACACTGAATACACTGAAAAGAAGAAAGAAGAGCCTTAACACAGAGTATGAACACGTATGTCTTCAATCCCCTCTTCATTTGCTCTAGCAAATGTTTCCAAGAGGGGTGGCATCGAAGATGACGGGGTGTTCAAAGA
>JAEKNW010000291.1 GCA_016838885.1 Candidatus Cloacimonadota bacterium | reverse complement strand
AGTAAGCTACATAATTTTCAGGAATATATATTATATGCCTTCAAATTCTGTAACTTATTTTGCTAAAAGAATCTAGCACTCTTCACCTGTGATACGTAGTTTTCTACTTCGCTAAAGCTATGTAGAATGTATTAGCGAAGTATTATCAAAATTCTACTGCACCATTCGGGTTAAAAAATTCAATAGGGACAGATAATTTGAAGATAAAAAAAATAATATTAATTTTTATAAGCTTGATAAGTTTGAGTTTTTTGTGGAGCCAAGAACGCATTCTTGATTACTTATTAGAGCCTGGTAAACTATCATATCATGTTGTAGCAGAGGATGAAGAGCTAAATTTCACGAATTTAGATTCAGATTTATTGGCATGGGAGGATATTGATTATCTAAGCTATCGGGAAAAAAAGAATATAGATAAGATGCTCTATAGATTGGAATTACCTGATTCATTAGAGACTAAACAACATCAGATTTTCTTTATTGGATATTATTCTCCTTTCCAGGTTTTTTATGATTCTCAAGTAGTATATGCTGATAGTCTTAGGTCGAAATTTGTTCATTTATTTACCTTTGATTATGTTGCTCAAGAGAAGTATTTATATTTTCTCTATGAAGAAGTTATTCCAGGTTATCCAGTTCCTTTCTCCCTGATATTCTTAGATAGGATACCATCAGAATCAAAATTTGTTGATTTAACTATTGAAATCATATTTGTGCAAATACTCAACTATTCAGTCGCTATCTTCTTCTTTTTAATCTCTTTGATCAGTCTTTTCCTTCTGATTAGGAGCTCAAAATCGATTAAGAAATATGTCTTTGCCGTCTTTATATACTCCGTAATAATAGGCCTAGACCATGGGTTAAACACGCTATTAATGGCCTATATCGGAGTTTCACCTAAGATATTCTATTGGCTTGATTCGATGATGTTCCAACTCTTTCTGATTATGATTGTTACTATGGCTGATTATGTGTTTTCAGATGGGAAATCAAAATTTCTACGTTATCTCAAATATCTGATGATCTTTATAACACTAGTGAATTTATTAGTAACCAATTTTATCCAGTTTTATCCTTTCTTTGATAGCTTGAATATTATTCTCTATTTCACAACTACCCTGTATTTGATTATTTACTTAATAAGAAAATTCAAGTATATTCGAGAAAAACTTAATATCTTTGTAGCTATAATCTTTATTCTCGCTCCTCTCTTGATGTTTGCCACCAAGAATTATGCCTATATCCCCTACATCCCTTTAGTTTATGTCTTCATCTCTATATCTATTCTCTATATATTTGTTTATAGCTTCTTTGCTCGATTTAGAAATAATGAAGCATCCTTAATAAATACAAAGATGGATCTGCAAGAAAAAGAAAATGAGATTCTTAGATTAGAAAAAGATAGATTAAAGAACAGTATTTCTCATTTAAAAGGACAGTTGAATCCACATTTCTTGTTTAATAGTCTATCCACACTGACCGGAATTATAACTATGAATCAAGAGAAAGCTGTTAGTTATGTTGAAGAACTCTCAAATATGTATCGTTATATTCTTCAGACAGATAGTAAGGAGTTGGTAGATTTAGAATCAGAGTTAGAACTATTAGAATCATATAATTTCTTAATTAAAATGAAATATGGTGGTAATTATGATTTGAACATCAATATTGATGAAGCATATTATGACTACAAATTACCTCCTTTATCACTGCAAACAATGATAGAAAATGTCTTTAAACACAATACAATTGATCTAAACCATAAAATGAAGATTGACATGTTCATAGAAAATATGTTTGTTGTTATTATAAATAATATTCATAAAAAAGAGTCTGCTTTTCAATATAAAGAAAAGCTCCCAGGTATTGGTCAACAGAATATTACAGCTATTTATCAATACTATAGTAATGATAAACCAAGTTATGAAATCAAAGATAATAAGTACATAGTAAAAATTCCATTAATAGATAAGGATGCTCAGTATGTTAAAGATATTAATTATTGAAGATGAAGAGATTATTGCTCAACGTTTAGTGCAGTTATTAGACCAAATAAAAGTTGATTATCAGCTGACCGGGATAATAGGTTCAGTTCAAGAAGCTATTGCTTGGCTTAGTAAACACGAACAACCTGATCTTATTTTTGCAGATATTCAACTCTCTGATGGTAACAGTTTTTCTATCTTTAAAGCCGTTAATGTTAAATCCAAAATTATCTTCACTACCTCTTATGATGAGTATGCCTTAGACGCATTCAAAGTTAATAGTGTAGATTATCTGCTAAAACCTATCACAGCTAAAAAGCTGGAAAAGGCTTTTGGTAAATTATCAGAAATGTCAAGAGCCTTTGGCGATAATCAAGATGAGGTGGGTGGATTAACTGAAGAAGATAAAATTACTCATCTTCTGGAATATTTAGACCGCAAAGAAAAGGATTTTAGAAATCGCTTCTTAATCAAAATGGGAAATGCTTACAAATCCATTACTGCCGAAGAGATAGCTTACTTCTTTGTGTCCAATAAAACAACCTACCTAATGACTTTTACTAAAAAGAAATACTCCTTAGATACTCCTCTAGATGATTTAGATAAAGAACTAGATACCAAACTATTCTTTAGAATTAACCGGCAGATGATTATCAATATTAACGCGATTAAAGAGATTCATACCTTCTTTAATAGCCGTCTCTTGCTCCATATTGAACCCTCTTTTGATGAAGATGTACTTGTAACTAGATCTAATATTGCTAAGTTTAAAGAGTGGATGAATAGTTGATAATTTATTTTTCGCTAATCGCGAAAAAAGACGGGGAGACGGGGAGAAAGGGAGACGGGGAGAATTTTTCATCCACGAATTACCCTGTTAAAATGGAAACAGAGTTAGAGCCCGTAGGTCTTAAGTCCCCTCTTCATTTGCTCTAGCAAATGTATCCAAGAGGGGTGGCATCGAAGATGACGGGGTGTTCAAGTCTTGCTTCGCAA
>JAEKNW010000290.1 GCA_016838885.1 Candidatus Cloacimonadota bacterium | reverse complement strand
CCCCGCATGGAGGGGGATTGAAGAGGGCGGACAGAATGTCCACCGTCCGACTGAAGAGGATGCACCCCCTAGGTCCCCCGCATGGAGGGGGATTGAAGAAACACCCCGCCTCTAACGAGGCACCCCTCTTGGAGACATTTGCTAGAGCAAATGAAGAGGGGAGTAAAGGAGAAGGTATTGAAGAGATATAAAATAGTGATATTAACCTCGGGTAAGAGTAGGGGTTCAAACTTTGTGGCTATTGCTAATCACTTAAAAAGAAAGAGATTACCGGTTGATATCTCAGCAGTAATAGTTACTAGTAAAACAGCCCCGGTAATAGAGAAGTGCCAAGAACTAAGCATTTCTCATTATTATTTATCCTGTAAAGATATAGCTGTCTATCAACAGAATCTTAAAGACTTGGTTGAGGACAAGAAGATTGATCTTATAGTTCTAGCAGGTTTTATGAAGCTCTTAGAGTCTGACTTCATCTCTTCAATCAATATTCCAATCCTCAATATTCATCCTGCTTTACTTCCCAAATTCGGGGGTAAAGGAATGTATGGAATGAATGTCCATCAAGCAGTTTTTTCTCAAGGAGAGAGATATTCCGGCATCACAATTCATCAAGTAAATGGAGAATATGATAAGGGGGATATCATCTTTCAAAAAAGAATTAGAATTCATCGCTCCAAAAGCCCTGAAATTATCGCTCACAAGGTGCTGAAAGAAGAGCATAAACATTATGGCAGAGTGATTTATCAATTTCTTAAGGCTTACTATGAATAGAATAGCAGTGGCAACCTTTGGTTGTAAAATAAATCAATATGAATCTGCCGGGATTATAGCCCAGTTTGAAGACCATGGATTTCAACATGTTGCCTTTGATGAAGAGGCAGAGGTCTATGTCGTAAATTCTTGCACTGTAACTAATAGAACAGACTTTAAAAGCAGAAATGCCATTAGAAAAATTCTCAAGAAAAAAGAGCTTAATCCTAATCTGGTCTTGATTATTACCGGTTGTTATGTCCAAAGAAATAGAGAAGAATTACGAACTCTGGGAGATATAGACATAGTTGTTGATAATCAGCATAAAAACATCATCTATGACCTCTATTGTGCTAAGCAAGATAGCTTTGATGATATTATGAAATACAAAGAGTTTAGTGAGATGAAGGCAACTGAGATGTATGACAGATCTCGAGCCTTTGTTAAAATTCAAGATGGTTGTAACTTCTTCTGTACTTATTGTGCGATTCCCTATGCTCGCGGGACTTCCAGAAGCAGAAAAAAAGAAGATGTCCTGGAACAAATCAAAATATTGGTCGATAATGGATATCATGAAGTAGTATTAGGTGGGATAAACATGGGACTCTATGGAAGAGACCTCTATGAAAATTATTTTTTTGCAGACTTATTAGCTGATATTGAGAAGATTTCAGGCTTAGATGATATCAGATTAAGCTCTATTGAACCTCAATTATTTACTCCGGATGTGCTGGATTTCTTCAAAAATAGTAAAAAAATAACCCCACATTTCCATATTCCTTTACAGAGTGGTTCTGATTCTATTTTAAAGGCTATGAAACGTCATTATGATACAGCTGAGTTTAGACAAACTATCTCAAATATTATTTCTATCTTTCCTAATGCTGCTTTCGGCATCGATGTAATTGTCGGTTTCCCTGGTGAAAGTGATTCCCTCTTCCAAGAGACTTATGACTTTCTGGCTTCTCTCCCTATCACCTATCTGCATGTTTTCACCTACTCCAGAAGAAAGGGAACTCCTGCCTTTGCTATGAAAAATCAGATAAATGGCACAATTAAGAAAGAAAGAACCAATAAACTTATTGATTTATCAAATATCTTGACCAAAAAATATATTGACCTTATTTTAACTCAAAAGATAGAGTTAACAGCAGTTGTTGAAGAAGAGCTTGATGGGATGTGGACTTCTCTTTCAGACCATTTTGTTCGCATCTATTACTATGGCAAAAATTTAAAAAAGAAAGAAAAAATAAGAGTGAAACCCATAAGGCCTTATAAAGAAGGGATAAAGGTAGAAATCATTGATTAAAGTAGAAGATTTTAATATCAGCTTTGAAGAAAATCAAGTGTTAAGAGACATTAATATTGAGATTCCTGAAGGGAAATTTACTGTTATCTTAGGACATAGCGGAAGTGGCAAAAGCGTGTTGATAAAATCTATTATCGGACTTTTCAGACACTTCGAGGGAAGAATCAAAGTCGATGATCAAGTCATTGATTATTACGATAATAACCAAGTCTATTCTCTTCGAAAAAAAGTTGGCATGCTATTCCAATCCGGGGCTCTCTTCGATTCTATGGATGTTTATCAAAATGTCGCCTTCCCCCTCTTTGAAAAATCAAAACTTAAAGAATCTGAAATCGAAGTAAAAGTTGCAGACTTATTAAATAAAGTTAATCTTCCCGATATTGGAAGTAAATACCCGGCTGAATTATCAGGGGGTATGAAAAGAAGAGTCGCCTTAGCCCGAGCTATAAGTATGGAACCGGATTACTTAATCTATGATGAACCGACTACAGGTTTAGACCCCCTTACCACTAAAGGAATTATCAAACTTATCAATGATTTGCATGGGAAAATTATCAACTCAACCTGCGTCATTACTCATGACTTTCTCTCCTTCTCAGAATTATGCCAACACTTAATTGTTTTAGATAAAGGACAATGCCTCTACTCAGGTAAATACTCACCTGATATTATCTTACGAGATGATATTAAACCTTTAGTAAATATGTAAAATCTTCGAAGAAAATGGGGAATCAAGCCTCTTCCTATGAACTGGGGGCAAGATGCCCCCAGAACATAGTCCTCCTGCTTCAGTTAGCAGGAGATTGACAGCGTGGTTATGAATCTTGCAACAGGTGGTATGGAGTGGAAACGTGGTTAGAATCTGGTGGCAGGTGGTATGGAGTGGAAGCACCCCTGCTTCCACAACAGGCTTGAAAAAGCCTGT
>JAEKNW010000289.1 GCA_016838885.1 Candidatus Cloacimonadota bacterium | reverse complement strand
GGAAGAAAATTGTCTTTTAGGCTTAACTTAACGACATTGCCCCGTCATCTTCGATGCCACCCCTCTTGGATACATTTGCTAGAGCAAATGAAGAGGGGACTAAAGACGTACGGGCTCTAGCTTTGTTTCCAATTTAAAGAGAATAATTCGTGTAATTCGTTATAATTCGTGTTAATTAGTGTGAAGCATTTTTTCTTCAAGTTCTTTTTTAGTCCAAGTTTGTTTTTGAGAAAGGATGTTATTCAATCTAGCCATATTTCCTCCATAAGCAGTTACGATATAGTAGAGTCTATCAGCGGGTTGAAAATAGAGAGCCCAGTTATGAAGGTATTCCGGTGAGAATGAGACAGCCAGGAAATCGAAGTCAGAGAGAGGGCTTGGGTTTTGGCTTTTATAGATAATATAGCAAGATGGGGTACCTGGGAGGCCGGTAATTGTTTGGGTAACAGGGGTCCAGGAGAGTTGAATATCCCGATCATTGAGGTTAGCGATTTGAAGGTTTTCCGGAGCAAGGTAGCGTTCTAAGGATGCTGTAAGTGGTTGAGACATCTCGCTTAGGTTGCCCACCCAATCTTCAGCTTGGAGGGAATAATAGACATAAGTAGTATCAAGTGGGGTAAAATTATTATCGATAAAGTAGTTTTGGCTACTTGGCACCTGCCCCATTAAGGTCCAATCTGCTTCATCTCTGCCTTTTCGGAATACATGATAAGAGTGAATTTGGTCTTCAGGGGAGTTAGCAGTCCAAGTAATCCCAATTTGGTTAGCATCAGTAGTATTGCTATCAGCAAGGAGTCCTGCCACAGGAGAAGGAGGATTAAAGTCAACATTGAGGGTAAGAGGATAATAATAAGCTTGAGAAATCCCGTCAATAAGAAGCTTAATGGAAGTTTCATAGACTCCATCTGCCAGATTTGAGGCATCAATATTAATGGTGAAGGCTTGAGATGAACCTGTTTCGATATTACCACTAGTATTATCAAAAAGGAGAATTGACGGTGGGAAGAGGAAATCGAATTCTAAGACAGCGTAAGGATTATTGGTTGAAGAGTTAGGATTATCATTCCATTTATCGAGCGGTGGAGTGTGTCTGATGTGAGCGTAGTGTTCATTATTTCCAGAGTTATTTGGTTCAGTTGGCAGCCAGTTTGTGTAAGTAACATCTTCTCCTGTAACCCATTGCCAGTCACCTTCTTCTTCTTGATCAGTGAATCCAATCCAACTTTTATCAGTGGTATTTTGATAAACAAAGTTATTTTCAGCTGCATCTGAAATAGTTACCAAGTGTCCGCCCTTGTCTTGGCAAAGAGTTTTAGCGTTTTGCCAGGTCATTCTGTTATTACTTACATAGTAGGTATGTCCTTGATGAATACCCATGGGAGAGAAACCATCTATTTCCCTTAACTGATTTTCCGGCATTAAGTCATCTGTTCCTGATAGATCATAATTAAGTTGATACGCTCCAGTATTTTCTAAGGTAAAAGTAAGGTCCAGATTAGGATTAGTTACTCCGAAATTTATGACATCTGAATCAAGATTAAGGAGTGGTTCCGGGAGAAGATGAGCTGTAACTTCTTGGGAAAAGTCACTTTCCAAAGAATTAAGGGAAATCGCTTTAATTCTATAAAAATAATCTGTGTTTGCTTCAACATCGCTGTCAATATACTCATTAACATTGCCATTAACTTCGGCTATCAAGTCTGTTGCAGGAATATTATCGCTTCTAAAAATTTTATAAGTTATGAAATTACTATTGCCTGCTTGGTCCCAATTTAGAATGATATTATTTACTGAACTTGTGGCTGATAATCCGGTGGGAGCTTGAGGAAGGGTATTATTAAAGAGCAGGAAATTATCGACATATTGAATCCCATCTGAGCCGTTAGAAGTGCGGAAGTTAAATCCATTAAAAGCACCAATGCTATTGTGAGTTTGATTTTCCAGAATAAGATTATTATTAATCCAAAGTGAATATTGATTATTGTCGATATTTACTTTCCATTTTATTGTTATCCATGAATTTGAAGGATACTGTCCTATCAAAGTTGAATTATTAAAGAATCCTGTGGCATCTAAATAAAGAGAGCCTGTATTTTCCCAAAGAAGATAAACGGGGACATCCGTTGGGAATGAGGAAACAAACCAGTCACTCTCTGAGAATTTCCAGTCGTATTGAAGATAATAGATACCACTATTTATAGCTTCAAAATTACGGCTAATTCCACGATTAAAACCGGCTTCTACCCGCATGGTCTCATTTTCGATTGATGAATTTACAGCCGGACCTACATTGGTCCATCCATTTCCTACCGGGCCATTAACCCTAGCAAAATCATCATAAAAGAGAACTTCTCCGCTTAACATGGAAGTGAAAACTAATAATATTAACATAATTTTTATTTGCATTGATATCTCCAAAATATTTATCTTAGAATAGCTATCTAAACTCTATTTTTTTTAATAATTATCTAGAGGGAGATTCTGTCAATTTTTTTTATTTATTAATGAGATTGAGGGGTGGGGTGAGGTGTTAAGAAACCTCTTCTGTCGGACGGTGGACATCCTGTCCGCTCACAAGCCAGGGTTAGGTTTTATGGGGTGATCCTTACCCAGGGTCAATTCAACTTCGTTTTTTTGCAAAACTTCGTTGAATGGGACCCTGGGCTAAACTATTTATCCCCTCTAGGGAAGAAAAAACACCCCGCCTCTAACGAGGCACCCTTCCTTCGCTAAAGCTTCTTAGGATGTACCCCTCTTGCACCATCCTTTCAGGATTAAGAGGGGATTGAAGAAACACCCCGTCATCTTCGATGCCATCATACTTCGCTAAAGCTTCTTAGGATGTACCCCTCTTGCACCATCCCTCTGGGATTAAGAGGGGATTGAAGAAACTGAATATTATTCTTGAAATGAGCCATGAGTCTCATAATGTTGAGCCATTAGAATCATGAAATAGAGCCACCCAATCTCATAATATTGAGCCACCTTGCC
>JAEKNW010000288.1 GCA_016838885.1 Candidatus Cloacimonadota bacterium | reverse complement strand
ACTCATACTCCACCGGACAAGTAAGTGGTGATTCAGAGGTTGGAGGTTTAGTTGGTCTTGCTGATGGAACAACTATCAGCGACTCATACTCCACCGGACCAGTAAGTGGAACTCAAAGTATCGGAGGCTTAGTTGGTTATGGCTCTAGGGGTTGTACTATCAGCAACTCATATTCCACCGGACAAGTAAGTGGTGAATCAAGGGTTGGAGGCTTGGTTGGTTATGGCTCTATGGGTTGTACTATCAGCAACTCATACTCCACCGGACCAGTAAGTGGTGAATCAAGGGTTGGAGGCTTAGTTGGTTCTAGCTTTTTTGGTTGTACTATCAGCAACTCATATTCCACCGGACAAGTAAGTGGTGAATCAATGGTTGGAGGCTTAGTTGGCAATTCATCAGATATAGAGGTAAATAACTCCTTCTGGGATACTGAAAGCTCTAATCAAGCTACAAGTATAGGAGGAGGAACAGGATTAACAACAGTTGAGATGCAAACTCTTTCAACATATCTTGATGCAGGATGGGATTTCCAAGCAGAAACAGATAATGGGACTGATGATATCTGGACTTTTGTAGCTAACGATTATCCTCATCTTACTTGGGAAGGATATGAAAGTCAATTAACATCACCTCCGGTAAATCTTCAAGCTTCTGTAGAAGATGGTGCTATCAACTTAGCCTGGTCAGCTCCTCAACAAGAAACACGAAATAGTAGAGCTAGACTTGGATATAATGTCTATCGGGATAGCATTCAGATTAATACCGTCACTGTCATGGATACTTTATTTATCGATGATAATGTAGAAAACCGCCAAACATATAGCTATTACGTTACTGCTATGTATGATGAAGGAGAATCAGCAGCTTCTAATCTAATTGAAGTTGAAGCTCTTGATTTTATATTGATAGGTGAAGGTACTGAAAATAGTCCCTATCAAATTAATGATTTAGCTGATTTATACATCTTGAGCAAAAATAATAGCTATTGGTTAAGTGGTCTATATTTTGAACAAACTGCTGATATAGATGCTTCAGAAAGTGAAAACTGGGATAATGGATCTGGTTTTAGTTCAATTGGCTTACAATATAATAATAAATTTAGTGGTAATTATAATGGGAACAACTTCATAATATCAAACCTCTATATAAACAGAACGAATACTCTTTGCTGCGGATTATTTGGCTATATAGATGGAGCTAACATTATAAATATTGGATTAGTAGATGCAGAAATTATCGGGCGTCAAGATATTGGAGCTCTGATAGGTAAATCAGTTAATTCTTCAACAATTGATAATTGTTATGCCACTGGAACAGTTACTTGTACTTATCATACAGTTGGAGTTTTAATCGGATCAATAGACTCTTCAATAATTAATAATTGTTATGCTACTGGAACAGCTTCAGGTCCATATAACTCAGGTGGTTTGATAGGCAGTTCTGTTGCTTCTTCAATCGACAATTGTTATGCAAGCACAACTGTTAATGGACCTACTAAATCAGGAGGTTTATTAGGTGGTCTTCACTCTTCAACCCTTAGTAATAGTTATGCAACAGGAACTGTTAGTGGAACCTCTAACATTGGTGGACTAGCAGGTAGTGCAAGAGATGTTAGCTCGATTGATAATTGCTATGCTACTGGTAATGCTAGTGGAAGTGATAATGTTGGTGGATTATTTGGTCAATCTGTATCTACTGTCGATATAACTAACAGTTATTGCATAGGTTCTGTTAGTGGAATTGAATATGTAGGTGGACTAGTAGGATATTCTCGTTATTCTGTTGATATAAGTAACTGTTATGCTACAGGTACAGTGAGTGGCGAATCAGCAGTAGCTGGTTTAGTTGGTTACTTAATAGAGGATTCCTCAATTACCAACTGTTATGCAACCGGTGATGTTAGTGGAACCCTATATGAATATGGTGGTTTGGTAGGCTCAGCAGTTTGGGCTTCAATTAGTTATAGTTATAGCACTGGTTTAGTTAGTGGAACAGGAACAGATTTTGGAGGACTAATAGGACATCTTTATGATTCTCCGGTGATTAGTTCTTTCTGGGATACATCCACTTCAAATCAGATAACAAGTGCCGGCGGTATAGGACTTACTACTGCTCAAATGCAAACATACTCTACCTACTTAGATGAAGATTGGGATTTCGTGGATGAAACAACAAACGGACAAGAAGATAACTGGACTTTTGTCGCCAATGATTATCCTCATTTGGCTTGGGAGGGTTATACTAATCAATTAACTTCTCCACCTCTTAATCTTCAAGCTTCTGTTGAAGATGGCTCAATAAACCTTAGCTGGTCTCCACCTCAACAAGAAGTGCCAGGAAGTAGAGCACTTACCGGCTATAATGTTTATAGGGATAGTATTCGAATCAATACTGAGTCTATTTTAGATACTCTTTTTTCTGATACAGATTTAATCCATGACCAAACTTATACTTATTATGTAAGAGCTCTTTATGATGAAGGAGAATCAGAAACTTCAAATACTATAGATGCTCAAGCTATCTATCTTTTCTTATCAGGACAAGGAACAGAGTCTAATCCATATTTAATTAATAATCTTACTGATCTCTATATCTTAAGTCAGAAAAATATATATTGGTCTTCTGGAACTTATATTGAACAAACAGCTGATATCGATGCTTCAGATACTCAAAATTGGGATAATGGAGCTGGCTTGAGTCCTATTGGGATAAATTGGGATAGTGCTTTTAGAGGTAATTATAATGGCAACAACTTTCTTATCTCCTCCATATATATTAATAGACCGACTAGCAACTATGTAGGATTGTTTGGTAACAATAGAAATGCAACGATAACCAATGTGCATATTGAAGACGCAGAAATACATGGAGCTGAACGTGTCGGAGGCTTACTGGGTCAAGCCTATCAATCAACTATCAGCAACTCATACTCCATCGGACAAGTAAGTGGAGATTCAGAGGTTGGAGGCTTAGTTGGTTTTGCTGATGGAACAAATATCAGCAACTCATACTCCATCGGACAAGTAAGTGGAGA
>JAEKNW010000287.1 GCA_016838885.1 Candidatus Cloacimonadota bacterium | reverse complement strand
TTTGCTAAAAGAATCTGCACTCTTCTCTAAAGCTCTACTGCACCATTCGGGTTAAACACCCCGTCATCTTCGATGCCACCCCTCTTGGAAACATTTGCTAAGAGCAAATGAAGAGGGGATTTAAGATAATCCAAGCTCTATCAAGCTTGGTGCGGGCGGGAACGCCCGCCTTCCGACCATGGGCTCCAGATTGTGTATATTTAGATTGATTAATTCGTGTTTATTCGCTTTAATTCGAGTTAACTTGTGTGAAGTGAAGACTCTTCTTCTTCTTTTCAGTGTATTCATTGTTTTAAGTTGCCAGGTTTTTTTAGTGCCCTGTTATCAGACGAGATACTTTTTTAAGCAATAACTGAGAATATCTGATTCATTATTAGGGTTTACCAATAAGCCTTTCAACTGTAATAATTTCGCCATCATTAACAGCTACCATAAGAGCTTTTTCCGGGCTAGTATTGATAGGTATATCTTGCCTTTGTTTAAGTAGATTCTTCTGCAAATGGGGTTTTCGGTAAAAAATAATAAACCGCTTTTCCATTTTGTTGAAAATTTTTTCTTTATTATAGAATTTTTCAATAACACTATCTATATAATCAACAAGACAATCTACCCCTGTAAATTTTTTTTGCAATCATCATAGTACTTGTTCTCACTTTTCGAAGATTTTAGTTCTATATATAACAAAGTATCATTAAACAGGATTAACCCATCACATCTCTTTAGTTGCCCCTTCCCTGCTTGTAAAACACAATTCGTTTGGGCAAAATCCGGTGCTATATGGTAAGATGATCCGTGAATATTAACAATGGTAACCTTTTTTAAAGTAGCACTTTTTCACTCTCTTCAACTGTAATTCTATCATTTGAAACTGATTTTATTATGTTTGAGTTTAGTATATCATCTAATACTTTAAACTTACTCATTTATCCACCAAAGATTATCTTTTCTTGAATTTTGTTCATCTCCTCAATTGTTGCATCAAAACTTTGAACATCAATTCCATATTCTTCATCTATAGGGGCACAAACTAAATTTTGCTCCTTGGTTTTTTTCTTATTTCCATCTAATAGAATTAGTGATTTTTGTGATACATATACTTTAAATTTTCGAGCGTCAATGAGATCACTCTCTGAATATTTATATTTCTTCATTAGTGCCTTTATATCTTGTTTATCTTTTTTACCCTTCATCATAATCAAGGTATTAAATTCTCTGAGGATATAATCACTATGTGTAGTAATGAATACTTTGATTCCTATTTTTGTTAAGCTAACGAATAGTTTTGCTAATTTTCTCTGATTTGAAGGGTGTAAATTAAGTTCAGGCTCATCTATCATTAAAATATCACCCTTTTGTGCTGAATAATTTAAATAGAAGTTAAGATCTAATAATGATCTCACAGAGCTTGAACCTTCACCAATATTCAATCGTAATTTACTCTTGTGGGGTATGAAATAGAGTCCCTCTCGATTAACCCTATACGAACCTCCGGCTATTTCATAAAATGAATCAATTATTTCAGGATACTCTTTTGAAACAAAGCTGTTAGTATTAACCACCTCATCTAACTTCCTGATATAATTTATATTATTTCTGACTGGAAGAGCATAAGGAGATGTATATATTTTTCGAACAATTTCAGTAATATTAATTTCATAGCTGTTTACAGCTTCCTTAATCAAAGCATTTTGATCAATATTAAGATCATTTTTAAAGAATGCAGCACCAGTCCTTTCAGCACTTGATATAAAAATATTCGTAATAATTTTGCTAAAAAGAATCTCTTTTATAGCTGAAGCTATAGCATTTTTTAAATTCATTCGTAATGATAAATTTATTATCTCTACAGAAGGAATCATGAGACTGATTGATAACTTCTTACTGTTACTAGTCATTGTTATGTGAATAAAGTCACTCTTACCAGATTTCCATGTTCTATCATAGTTTTCTAAAAAATTTAAATCACTTTCTGTAACTTTTATCTCAAAATATGAATCTGAAAAATATTTTTCTTGGCTTGCAAGCACTCTCGGTAACATTTGAGAGTATTCCTTACAAGCTTCTTTTAGGATTTTATTCAATTTATCAATATTTGTTTCTAAAGGAATTTCGCAGGTACCCTTCTCTATCAAACTATCAATAACCAAGTCTTCAACTGGAATCGAATATACATTATTCCAAAAATCAAAGAAGCCGTATAAACTATATGTTGCATAGGTTTTGCCGGTATTATTCTCTCCACAAATTATTGTGATATCACCAAGTTCATATTCTGCTCTTTTGAAAATCCCGATATTCTTTAATTCAATTTTCATAATTCCTCTTTTATTAATGATTAAAGTAACCATGCATTATAATCAAATTTACTTTTATTAAATAAACTGTCAAATAAATTTTCTATAAACAAAAATAAACCCGAATATATATATTATATGCGTCCGAATTCTGTAACTTATTTTGCTAAAAGAATCAGCACTCTTCGCCTGGGATACTTAGCTTTCTACTGCATCATCCGGGATAAAAGGCATATAAGATATGGCTCTCTCAAGTAGTGTGGAAACTTAAAAAAAAAATACCTTAGTTTTTTTTAAAAAGATGATTTACAATAATAATATCATAGTCCTTAGTCTCCTCTTAGGGAAACCTTAGTCATTCCTTTGAGTATCTCGATGAAATCCCGATGATTCATCGAGATACACAAAAGCATGACTAGACAAACCCTTTTGTAATGCCTGTTTAAGGCACTTAGATAAAGGTAGAATTTAGTCCGCTTCAGGAAAATACGCTGTGGTGTAATTTGATAATTTTTCTTTATATGTTGGTTACAATATAAAAGTTTTTTCTATTTTCTGGGGGTTATCTACAAAGATGTCCCCGTTATCGAACGATAGTTCTCTATTTTTTACACCTCTGTATTTTTCATTTTTCACTTTTCATTTTTCATTCTTGCGAAGCAAGACTTAAACACCCCGTCATCTTCGATGACACCCCTCTTTAGCATCCCTTCGGGATTAAGAGGGGAATTAAGAAACACCC
>JAEKNW010000286.1 GCA_016838885.1 Candidatus Cloacimonadota bacterium | reverse complement strand
TTGAGAGTAGCACTATATTCTTTTGCAAAAGTAACTTCCATAATTTTCAGGAATATATATATTATATGCCTTCAAATTCTGTAAGTTATTTTGCTAAAAAAATCTGCACTCTTCGCCTGTGATACGTAGCTTTCTACTTCGCTAAAGCTATGTAGAATGTATTAGCGAAGTATTACTAAAGCTCTACTGCACCATTCGGGTTGAAAAGTATTTCGCATACTATTTCTTTTCCTCACCACAATTTTTCATTTTTCTCTTTTCTCTTTTCATTTGAAATTTCAATTCCACCCTTGAAATCCTCTTTTTGAAATAATCACCATTTTTGTATTTTTGCAATTCTTTATATCATATTGATAAATAATCAGATATGCTATTTTCCCAAAATATTTTTTCTGGAACACGCTTGGCATATATAAAGAGCATGAAAACAGAAAAAAACATTAATTATATTAAATATCCGAGTGTAAGTCAAATTGTCCAGACTATCGATAAAGACGGCAGGACTGCTCTTGGCTTTACAGTTCAATATAGTGAAGAAGGATTTTATAACGTTCTACGTTACTTCTCTAAAGAAAACTATGCCCAAGTTTTTGGGGTTTTAACTGAGGAGCGAGAACAAATAATAAATAACAATAAATCTAAGGAGAAAAAAAAATGAAAAAAGTTATGATTGGACTATTTATGATTTTAGTAGTTCTAGGTTTGAGTGCAGGTCAAGTAGATGTTGACTTCAATAATGCAGGTGATATGAATGATTTTGATTTAGCAGGTTTTGATGATGTAGTTTATGATACTGCAAATGGTATTGATGATACCGGTTCTGTAAAAGTTCCCTATATCCCTAGTATTTTTAACACCAGAATTGTTACCTATACAACCGGTTATAATATCACCCAAGAGAATGAACCTATTGTTGTTAGTGCTTTTATTGAAAATTTACGGGATGGTGGTTATGCAGGTTTAGGTTTTTCTTCCTCATCAACTAACACTAGTACAGACGGGGGTATGATTTCCAATGTCCCTTCGATTGGGATGAGGTTTTACAGCAGTGGTGCCAGTATTTATAACAATGGATCGATAGCACTAGATAATGGTTATTTTCCTGATATAGCACTTAGTTGGTACAAAGTTGTATTAACTATTACTCCCTTAGTGAATGATGAATATGAAGTAAAGTATGAGTTGTTCTTAAGTAATTCTTCAGGATCAATTTCACCCACACCTTTAAAGAGCGGAACAACAACTTTCGTAAATGAAACCTTTGCTGATGGAATGGTATATCCATATTTTGCTAGTGCCGGTCATAGAGTTGATAATGTTGACAATTTTTCTTTCACCTATCATGATCAAACCCTCCCTGTAACTCTTTCTTCTTTTACTGCTACAGTAACATCTCAAGAGTTAGTAAATCTGCAATGGACTACCGAATCTGAATCAAACATTTTTGGATTCAATGTTTATCGGTCAGAACAATCCGACCTTGCCAGTGCAATTAGAGTTAATGCCAGAATAATTGAAGGTACTAATACTTCTCTTCAACAAACTTATAGCTACTCAGACAGTGAATTCGAAACAAATTCTACTTATTACTATTGGTTAGAATCCTCAGAAATGAACAATGACAATTGTTTCTTTGGTCCTGTAAGTGTATTTACCGGTAGCAATAATGAAGATGTAATCCCCACTATTGAAGGATATACAGGCATTGAAAGTGCTTATCCTAACCCTTTCAGTCCAAATACTGAGATATCCTATAAGCTTAGAGAAAATGCAAATGTTAAAATGGGAATCTACAATTTAAAAGGGCAATTAATCAAATCTTTAGTGAATAACACCAAAGCTGGTGGAAACCACAAAATCATGTGGGATGGCCATGATAACAAAGGTAAACGTTGCTCATCAGGAATTTATTTCGTGAGAATGCAGGCCAATGAGTTTAATTCATTTTATAAGATAATGTTAACTAAATAGTATCATTCATCCCCTTTTGATAGGTAATCTTAAGGATGTATAAATAACAATGTTACAAGCCCGGCAAGTTCCGGGCTTGTTTCTCAAATATGATATAAATTTTATTGATGTTATTTATTAACCTAAATATTAATCAAATAGATGTAACTTGTAAACATACCGTTCGGTATTTTTTAAACTTTTTTTCAAAAACCGGGACAAATTTGAAAAAGTGGACCCTATATACTAATGAAAGGCCAGCAAATCGAGGTAGATTTTTTGAGATAAATAAACCTCTTATATATACTCTTATTATTCAAGAAAATATTTCTTGCCAATTAAGTAAAACTTAATATAATAGCACAAAAATCATGATTAGGGGAAGCCATGTTTGAATTAGTATCTAAATATCAACCTCAAGGAGATCAGCCTGAAGCGATAGAACAGCTTGTAGCGGGAGTTGAATCCGGTAAGCAATATCAAGTTTTGTTAGGTGTAACAGGATCTGGTAAAACTTTCACTATTGCCAATACTATAGCAAGATTAGGGAAAGCAACTTTAGTTTTATCACATAATAAGACTTTAGCAGCTCAGCTTTATGGTGAATTGAAGCAATTTTTTCCCAATAATGCTGTAGAGTATTTCATAAGTTATTATGATTATTATCAGCCTGAAGCATATATTCCCGGAAGAGATATCTTCATTGAAAAGGATTCCAGTATTAATGATCAGATTGACAGGCTTAGATTGAAGGCAACCATGTCTTTGATGGAAAGAAAAGATACTATTGTTGTGGCTAGTGTTTCTTGTATTTATGGATTAGGAGTTCCGGAAGATTATCGTAAGGCCTTGGTTAGGATAGAAGTTGGTGAAGAGATTGAGAGAAATGATTTTTTAGCTAAGTTAGTTAATGCTCATTATGGTAGAAATGACATAGCTTTCCAGCGGGGTAATTTTCGGGTTAAGGGAGATACTGTCGATGTTTTCCCTGCTTACTTAGATACTTGCGTCAGAGTTGAATTCTTTGGAGATGAGATCACAGCTATTAAAAAACTAAATCCTATAGACAACAAGATTATATCTAATCATGATGCTTATGCGATCTATCCTGCCAATCACTTTGTGATGTCAGAAGAGCGATTAAAACGAGCAACTGTTTCCATCAGGGAAGAGTTAGAAGTTCAACACGAGTTCTTTTTAGCTAATGAAAGATATGTAGAAGCTCAGAGAATTAAGCAAAGAACAGAGTTTGATTTAGAGATGATTCAAGAATTAGGACATTGTTCAGGGATAGAGAACTATTCAAGGCACATGACAGGAGCAATGCCCGGGCAAGCTCCCTTCTGTTTATTAGATTATTTTCCTGATGACTATCTCTTAGTTATTGATGAATCTCATGCTACTATACCTCAAACCAAAGCTATGTATGCCGGTGATTTCTCGAGAAAGAAGAACTTAGTCGAATATGGATTCAGGTTACCTTCAGCTTATGATAACAGGCCGCTAAAGTTTGAGGAATTTGAAAAGCATCACAAGAACGTGATTTTCATGTCTGCGACTCCGGCTGATTATGAGTTAGATAAGACTTATGGTGAAGTGGTTGAGCAAGTTATCAGACCAACCGGTTTAGTTGATCCTTATATAATGATCAGACCTGTAGGAAGCCAAGTGGATGATTTACTTAATGAAATTAGAATTCATACCAAAAAGAATCAAAGGGTATTGGTAACTACTTTGACTAAGAAGATGACTGAAGACTTATCAACTTATCTCAAGAATGCCGGAATAAAATCAGATTATTTACATAGTAGCTTAGATTCGATAGAGCGAACCAAAGTTATTAGAAAGCTTAGACTTGGGGAAATTGATGTATTGGTTGGAGTAAATCTTCTTAGAGAAGGTATAGACATGCCGGAAGTTGCTTTGGTGGCTGTGTTAGATGCAGATAAAGTTGGCTTCTTACGTTCAGCAAGAGCTTTGATTCAGACTTCGGGGAGAGCTGCACGTAATGTTGATGGAAAGGTTATTTTCTATGCTGATAATATTACAGCTGCTATCAAGAGTACAGTAGATGAAACTAATAGAAGAAGAGAAAAGCAGTTAGAATTCAATGAAAGAAATAATATCACTCCTACTACAATCTATAAGAGTATTGAAGAGATTATGGAATCAACAGCTGTAGCGGAAGGTTATGAGGGGTATAGCTCCAAAGGGAAGAAAGGGAAAAATGCCAAGCCTAGTAAAGAAGATTTTATGGAATATTTGGATTTAGACAGTAAAGAGAAAATCATAAATCTGTTGAAGAAAGAGATGAAAGAGGCAGCATCTGAACTAGATTTTGAGAAAGCTGCCAATTTAAGGGATAGGATAATCGAGTTAGAGTCGATTTAAGGTTAAGGTCAAGGTCAAGGTCAAGGTTGAGGTTGAGGTTAAGAAAACTTATCTCCTAAAGCCTAACTCGTTCAATGAAGTATTGTTCTTACGCCAATTCTTTTTGATTTTCACAAAGAGTTCAATAGTAACAGCTTTGCCAATGAAGTTTCTCAAATCACGTTGAGCATCTAATCTAACCTTTTTGATAGAAGCACCACCTTTTCCGATAACAATTGGTTTCTGAGAGCTTCGTTCAATCCAGATAGTAGCTGAGATAGTAACTCTTTCTTCTTCTTCAATATAACTTTCAATAAGAGCTGCAGTAGAATATGGTATCTCATCACCATAATTAAGAAATATTTTTTCTCTGATAATCTCTTGAGCAAAGAAACGCATGGGTAAATCTGACAGGTTTTCCGGGTCATATAGAGGAGGAGAATAAGGAAGCATATCGGCAAAGATATTGAGTAATTCCCCTGTTTTATCTCCCTTTAGGGCAGATATCCCCTCAGCACGATCAAAAATTGCTCTGAGCATAGTTAATTTCTCTTCTATAACTTCATCGGTTACTAAATCAATCTTATTAAGCAGGGCAATTTTGGGAGTTCTCAGAGGTTTTAGTTCAGCTAATAACTCTTTATCATAATCTGTAGGAAAGTGATTAGCGTCTGTGATAAAGACAATCAAATCTGAATCTTTAAGTGAGCTTTTGATTATATCTAACATTCGATTATGGAGTTCGTAACGAGGTTTTAAAAAGCCGGGTGTATCAACAAAGATTATCTGTTTTTGCTCATCTGAATAAAAACCTTTAAGGCTCTGACGTGTAGTTTGTGGCTTAGAAGAGATTATTGAGAGTTTAGTCCCAATTAAGTGGTTCATTAATGTTGATTTACCAACATTAGGCTTGCCTATTATGGCAACAAATCCGCATTTGTATTTGTCTAAATCTATCATTTTTCCTCATTTTTTAAGTTTTTTTGGGGGTTTTGCAACACCCCTTGCGTCCCCTCACAAAGGGGGATAGTAACCACCTCTTCAGCATCCCTTGAGGATTAAGAGGGGATTTACCCTCGATACATCTTTTGAATCAGCATAATTTTTTGGCGTGGATTAGCAGGCAAATATTTAGCTCTTCTAAGCTCTTCTTTAAGGCTTAAATCATAAAAATAGATAAAGTTATTAACAATATTGAATTGAATATTGGCTTCATATTTGACATTATCAAGAGTAATCTTTCCTACTACAGAGACTATTTCTGAGACTTCATCGTCAGCAATATAGTAATTCCAAGTTTGATTTTTATCAAAACCCATGACATTGTTCACAGCTAAACCTATTGTTCTGTTACTGTAGTCAATATCAGTAAAATTTTCATGATCCCAAAAGGAGTTAGGCAGAATAAGAAGAAATGATCTTTGAACATAATCAATTTTTTCTTCCTTTATATTCACAGAATCTTGAGCAACATTTCCTGTATTTCTATTACCTGCTTTAAAGGGAAGGTCAACAAGATTATTAACAATAATAATGATTGTTGTGCCAAACACAAAGAAGATAAGGGCGAATAGAATAAGAGTGTTTTTTGAAACAAATCGCTTTCTCTTTTTAGTTTTTTTTGGATGATCATTGGCTAAAACTTCGGACATATCAATCTTGCTCATAGTGTACTCCGATTAAGGTTCCTGCAGTAGCATCTGTTATTTTAACTTTAACAAATTTTCCTATTAATTCTTTTGTTCCAGGAAAGACGCAGATTTTAAAGTCATCAGTTTTCCCTGATACTTCTTCAATAGATTTTTTTGAAATGTTTTCCACGAAGACTTCAACTATTCTTCCAATCATATTTTGATATTTTTGCAAGGTAATTTCTCTTTGCAATGTGATTAATCTCTGTAATCGTTCGAGCCTGATTGCTTCAGGGACTTGATCTGTGAATTCTGCTGCTTTTGTTCCTTGACGCGGGGAATATTTATACATAAAAGCGTAATCAAACTCAATTTTTTGCATTAAGTTATATGTATCCATAAACTGTTCTTCGGTCTCTCCCGGGAATCCGGCTATAACATCTGTTGTGATAGCAATATCAGGCATCACTTCACGTAACTTCAAGATTCTACCATAAAAATGATCAGCTGTGTAACCACGATTCATTCTCTTTAGAATTTCACTATTACCACTCTGCATAGCAAAATGGATATTATGACATACTTTGTCAGACTCTTTCATAGCAATAATTAAATCATCTGAGAGATCTTTGGGATGTGAAGTTACAAAGCGTATTCTTCTAATTGAATCTATTTTATTAATCTCTCTGATTAAATCAGGAAACTTAATGCCTTGATAATCATAAGAATTAACATTTTGTCCCAATAGAGTGATATCAGGATAACCATTATCACCGGCTTGTTTGACCTCTGTGAGAATATCAGAAATTGGTCTAGACCTCTCTCTTCCTCTAGTATAAGGGACTATACAATATGAACAGTAATTATTGCAACCACGCATAATAGTAACAAAAGCATTGAGCTTGCCTTGACGGGTTGGGTAGATATCATTATAAATCTCATTTTGGTTAAATTTCGCACTAATATTTTCAGAAGCAGAGCTTAAGATATAAGGGATTTCACTATATTGATCAACCCCTACTACAAAGTCTATTCCATCTTGAATCTCCATTAATTCATCTTGAAGCCTTTGAGCCATACAACCAATAACTCCTATTCGAAGACCTGGGTTTGTCCTTTTTCTAGACTTTTCATTGGCGATTCTTCCTAAAACTCTTTCCTCTGCGTGTTGCCTAACAGAGCAAGTATTAAAAATGATAATATCAGCTTCATCTATGCTTGCAGCTTCTTGGTAGCCACTATTTGTTAAAATGGTTGTAACCAGTTCACTGTCAGCAATATTCATTTGACAGCCATAAGTTTCTATATAAAATCTCATTAAATCCTCTATACTTTAATAATCGGGGTCGGCTTATGTTGATTTGCTACGAATAATTTGACTTCTGATTTGATTTCATTGAGGTAATTAGTCATCTCTTTTAGTGCTAATTCAGGAGTATTATTAATTTCTGATAAGTGGGCTAAAATTAGATTAGCCAGTCTATTGTGGATAATTTGGCTAACTACTCCTACAGCTTGCTTATTGGATAGATGACCTCTTGTGCTCTTGACACGTTGCTTTAGCTCCCAAGGATAAGATCCGGTAAGTAGAACAACCTCATCGTGATTACTTTCAATAATTAGGGTTGTGGCTTCTTTAATCTTTTCGATCAATAGCTTAGTAGCAAATCCTAAATCAGTTGCAATTGCTAGTTTTTGATTAGGATTATTTACCTGCTCAAATAGAAAATTACTACTGTCAATTGCATCATGAGATGAAGTAAAAGAAGTTACTAAAATATCACGAATCAAGAAATCATCTCCAACCTTAAAAAAGACAGGTTCGCGGTTAAGATTTCCGATTTTACTACAACAACGTGAATAGGTTTCTTGGGAAAAATATAGAGGGATATTCAGTTTTCTACTAAGAATACCTGCACCATTAACATGATCACTATGTTCATGCGAGATAATTACCCCATTCAATTTAGTGGGATCAACTTCAATCGCTTCCATAGCACTGTATAATTTTTTGGCTGATAACCCAGCATCTAATAATAAATAAGTGTCATCAGTAAAAATAAGATTAGCATTACCTTTACTTCCACTAGACAATACAGATGTCCTTAGCATATATTACCCTTTATAATAGAACTTTTGATTTAATTTATCAAACTCAGACCACTTTGAATTATCCGAGCTTGCTTCAATAATTTGTTTTACTCCTGTTACTTGAGCATCCATATTATCAGCAAGATGAAGGAGATGGGCCTCTAAAGTTTGAGGTAATCTCACTGAGCCCTTATCATACTCTCCATGATGAGCCAATACCATGTGTCTAAGCTTCATTAGAAGCTCTTTCGGAAAAAGGTCTATCTTACTGGCATGTTCTGTAATCATTTGATCGACAAGAACAAAATGACCGATTAATCTCCCTTCATCCGAAAAATCAATACCAATAGCAGAATCATATTCATATATTTTTCCTAAGTCATGCAAAATAGCACCAGTAATAGTTAAATCGCGATCTACCGGGTATAAAGCACAGGCAAAATCACAAATTTTAGTTACTGTTAAGGTATGCTCTAATAGACCACCGGCATAATTATGATGCCAGCCTTTAGCTGCAGGTGAACTAATAAAGAGATTTAGAATCTGTTTATTATCAAAGATGGCTTTTAATAACTGAGAAAGATATTCGTTTTGAATTGAATCAACATATTCGAAAAAGTTATCTGTTAACTCAGTAATATCTTTTTTGGAAGCTGGTATCAACTCAGCTAAATCATACTCTTTTTCTTCTAAGGGATAAATATCATTGATTGTTATTTGGATATTTTTATTATATTTAATCACCATGCCCTTAATTTGAAGGACATCACCAACTTCGAACATATCAGATTTCACAGTAGCATTCTTCCAAATATTTGCTACAACAAATCCACTTTTATCAGCTAACTTTAATCTTAAAAAGAAATCTTTATTTCCCTGTCTCAAATCTTTTTCAACTACAAGAAAATAGCTATCAATCTCTTGATTAATACAATTAGCTAAATCATTAACATTTATTCTTTTCATTTTGTGTTACTCCTTAATAATCATTAATTTAACAAGAGGGCTACGCTTCTTGTTTGCTAGTGATGGACGCAGAAAATATACCCCACTTGAGATATTCTTTGGTATTTTAATGGAATTATTATCATTCTCGAATTTATCTACTTTCTGCCCGCGAAGATTATATAAAGTATAGGATTGGGGACTAATCTTCGCTGTAGAAGATATATTCAAAGTTTGACCTGACTTAACCGGATTAGGATAAAGAGTAAAATTAAAGGCGTCAACAACTTGATTATTTTCTTCATCTTGATTAGACACTAAAATATTATCTTGCAAGGAATAGCGATGATAGCTAATTATCTCATTTGTATCTTCTCGATAGATTATCCCATTTATATACTTTTCACCATTTGATGTTGTAAATAAACTATCAACATTATCTGATTCATAGGTGAATTCGAAAAAACCATCTCCATCTTCACTTAAGCGAGCAAAGTTGTAATCTACATTGTCGATTTTACTTACAATAAACTCATCTCCAGTTTCAGAATAATGTTTTGTTTTTTGAGTTATGAAAACGTCTAGTGCTAAGTTATCAGTGAAGTTATTAAACACATATCTGTTACCATAATTAAATGAGGCATAGTATGTTATTGCTGAACCATCTTGCTCAGAACCCTCTTCAGTAATATCAAACACTTTTGGTATATAATAGATATTATTCTGGAGATTATCTTCAATAGCGGTGGTATTATAACTGTTAAAATACTTTGTCCCATTTATTAAAGTAAGTGGCATTAGATTGACACCTATATCATGATAATAATCATAAGCATAATCTGAATAGAAAAGCTGATCAGAACCATCAACTCCATAATTAATGACTTGCCAATTGGGTTGAGCAATATTCCTTTGAACATTTAAAATAATATCAGTTACATCATAGTTTCCAGATACAAAGTTCATAATAATTGCAGTATCAGAATCTGCTTGAAAATTACATACTCTGATTATTTTGCTACTTAGATGATTACTATCCATACTTCTTTTTAATTTAGTAGCAATTCGATACTGAGAATCCATGATTGGCAATGGTAAATAAAGAGGTTCTTGGTCATCAGATGATATATCAGACTGCGGAGCTAAATCTAAAGTTATGTATGTAAATGTTGTATCATATACTTCAGGGTCAGGGTGTTGTATCTCTATCTCTAACAAGGCTGAAGTGATTAACTCCGTAGAGTAATTTCTAATATTATATTTGTATTCCCATAAGTCTTCATGGCTATATTCTAATCTTGTATCTCTAATTACAACTCTATCAGTATCATTATCAATGCTTAAGTAACCATCGATCGAAAATAGAAATTCCTGACTAACATTAATGTCGTATAAGTTAGAAAAAAATACACTAGATCCATTATTGACTTTGTAGTAACTATTCTTCCCACTCCCTGTGGCAGAAGCCATAAAGTTGTTAGAGAAGTTTGTTTGATTATCTACAATTACCCACAAACCTTCAGCTGTGTAGGGAATAGAAAGAGTAAATTGATGCCAGCCTACTTCAGTAATTGTGTGATTCAGTACATTAAGCTCAGCTACCTCCTCCCCGAAAAGTGGGTCATACTGAGAATCTTCAGTATAAGTAAATCCTCTGATATTAACAGTAGAACTAGGAATTGTTGGGAAAAAGAGATTAACAGTACTGATAGTTAGAGAAGTAGCATTAACCATAAAGTCTTCAGCTACAAACTTCACAGCCCATGTTTCAGATCCATACCAATGAGAAATTGCAGTTTCATCTTCATAATATGCCAGGGAATAATCTCTGTCATTATTTATTATCTCTTCAGTTTCAATCCTTTCAATTGAGAACAAAAAACTAACATTCAACAGGCAAAGTATAAATAGTATTTTATAAAATCTTAGTAATTTCATTAATCATCCTTCTAGAAGTTAAGACATCCGAAGCAATTGCTTGTTTTAATTCCTCTATACTTGAGTATTTCATTTCATCCCTCAGTTTCTTTAAAAAGCTTGTTTCCACTTCTTGACCATAAAGCTCTTGATTAAAATCCAAGATATAACTTTCAATTTTCTGGTCAAGAGAATTACACACTGTTGGATTACTTCCAATATTTGTAATACTATAATAGAGTCCGGTTTGGGTAAGTGTTTGGGATAAATAAACTCCATCCGGAGGAGTAAGTTGGGAAGCATTTAAAGCATTAATATTGATAGTAGGATAACCTAATGTGCGACCAAGTCTTTTACCTTCGACTACCTTTCCCCAAAAAGAAAATCTTCTTCCTAAATACTGACTAGCCCGAAAAAGTTGCCCCGATTTTATTAATCCTCTAATTAAGGATGAACTTATAATTTGGTCATCAAGGGCTAGAGGATCCACTTGATAGGTTTTATAGTTAAACTCTTGCTCATGTTTCTGGATAAAATCATAATCCCCTTTTCTGTCTTTACCGAACTTTGTATCATAACCTAGCACTATCGCTTTAGGATGAAATTTATCAACTAACTCTTCTTTCAAAAATTGATAAGGAGACATATTAGCAAAATCTTTGGTAAAGTTGAGAAGTTCAATGTGATTAAATCCACATTTACGTAAAAGTTCTAATTTCTGACTTGTTGTAGTTAGGAGATATGGCTCAATTTTGGTCTTCAGGGTATGCTTAGGATGGCTTTGGTAAGTTACGATGAGTGGTTCACAGGAATAAGCCCCGGCTATTTGATGAAGCTTCTCTAATAATTTACAGTGGCCTAAATGCACACCATCAAAATTCCCTACAGTTAAAACGAAATCTTTCATTATTTAAATACCTTTGATGGAAGCAGAACAGAATTTACAACCTTTCCTAGACCTCTAGTTTCCTCACCATACTTTACAATAACTAATTCACTTGAGGGATATGAATCTAAATTGATGGGACGACCATACCAAAAATCTTGATCTTGCTCTAAAGTTAAATTAATAATAGGACAATCAATAAATTTATCAATAGGTAAGAGGTATTCTTGCCAGTTCTCTGGGGTAATTTTCTCCAAATCAACAGCACTTTCCACTTGAATATCTGAAACAGAGATACGATTAAGTTTAGTTGTTGTAGCAATAGTGCCAAACATTTCCGCAATCTGCTCTGTTAAAGCCCTAATATAGGTTCCTTTACTAACATGACATTGATAGATCAGGTTAGGAAAAGAGTAATCGATAACTTGAAAGTCATATATTTTAATAGGACGAGCTTCCATGCTTATATCTTGGTTTTTACGTGCTAACTTGTAAGCTCTTTGTCCGTTAATCTTTATGGCAGAATAGATAGGAGGGATTTGTTGTGTTAAGCTTTGGACTTTGGCTTTTAACTTTTGAGTATCAATCTGAATTGGTTCAAGAAAAACTTCGTCAATAACCTGACCTGTTACATCTCCTGTGTCGGTTCTAATCCCGAATTGCATGGTAACTCGATAACTTTTGTCATAACTGGTTAAATACTGAGCTACCTTAGTTGCTTTACCCACTAAGATTTGCATCAAACCTTCAGCAAAAGGATCTAAGGTGCCAGCATGTCCTAATTGTTTGATATTTAAAACCCGTCTTAATTTTCTAATTATATCAAATGAAGTTATTCCCACAGGCTTATTTATTAATAGAATACCCAATTTATCCATAGATTTTTGCATTAATCTCAGCTAAAACTTTGTCAGTAATCTCTTTGATATCACCTACTGCAGTAAAACCTGAGGCCTTGTCATGCCCACCACCACCAAATATACTTGCTATTTGCTGAACATTATGAATCTCAGACCGAATACTAAACTTATACTCATCTTTGCTTTTCTGCCAATAATAGAGAACAACCTCAACTTCTTTTACACCTTTTACCCACTGAGTCATTTTAGAAGTAGCAGAATCATCTAGCTTGTTGGAATCCAAGAATTCTCTAGTGGTATGAAAAAGAAGAGTCCTATTCTCATGATATAATTCAATAGTTGAAAGAGATTGTCCCACCATTTTGAACTCTTGTGGACTTTTTTGGAAGAGAAACTTTAAGGTTATATCAGCAGGGTTAATCCCATACTCAAGCAATTCAGCAGATATCTTAAATACCTCTTCATCTACATTGGTATTAAGAAAATTATTAGTGTCATTTATGATGGTTGTGTAAATGGCAGTAGCAAAATAGTTTGAGGTCTCTGTATCACATTTCTGAAGCAAATCTTTGAGTGCATTATAGATGATGATACCTACTGATGCCACTTCAGGAGCTATGTAATATTCAGCTCCAGCTATCACTGATGTGATAATATGATGATCAATAATCAAAACTCTTTTGGCTCTTGGGACTAATATTTCAGCTTGGCCAATCCTGTCATAACCATGGCAATCTATAATGAGTAGATTATCATATTGCATCTCAGGTGTAAGGGCAAGAACATTATCAGCAACCTGGAGATAATCCAACTTGTCTAAGCTTTCTCCCTGAAGTATTATGTCAAGAGTGATACCTAGGCTTGCAAACAACTTTTTCAAACCTAAGCAAGCAGCTAGACCATCTCCATCAGGATTATTATGAGTAATTATTGCCAAGGATTCATTAGCCTTTGTGGCCTCTAGCATAATATCTATCTTTTCGCGAAGGGAAGCTAAGGTATTAATCTTCTTCTGGCTCATTTTCCTCTCTACTGATTTTATCAAATATAGATTCTATTCTATTTATGTTATCTTGTGATTTATCATAATAGAAGATTAATTCTGGAATAATTCTCATAATCTTAGCATCAGCAATGTGTTTCTTAAATTGCCCTGAAGCTTTAGTCAAACACTCGATTAGTTCATCGATAGATAGCTCAGAGCTATTGTCATAGAAGTAAACTTTAGCTTGACGTAAATCAGGTGAGACTTCTACGTCCGAGAAGTAGACACTTCTCAGACGTTCGTCTCTAAGATTATATAATACAACAGTATTGAACATTTTCTTTAGTTCTTTCTGGAGTCTTAATATTTTTATTGATGCCATATTACAACTTCTGTTTTTCTTCTACTTCAATAAATGATTCAATCACATCGCCTTCTTTAAGGTCGTTGAAGTTTTCAAAACCTATACCACATTCAGTACCAGCTTTGACAGTTTTTACATCATTTGAGAAATGCTTTAGTGATGAAAGTTTCCCTTCATAGAGCATAACATCATTTCTGAAAATACGTGCTTTGCCACTATTTTGAATGTAGCCTGATTCAACAGCACAACCTGCAATGTTACCAACCTTTTTAATTTTGAAAACTTCTTTAACACGGGCAGAGCCGGTAGCTTTTTCAACAATTTTAGGGGCTAGCATTCCTTCCATAGCAGATCTAAGATCTTCAATAGCATCGTAGATAATGTGATATAGTTTAATTTCAACACCATCTGACTCTGCTTGCTTCTGTGCTTTACCGTTTGTTCTTACATGGAAACCTAAGATAATAGCGTTTGAAGCAGAGGCCAAGCTAACATCAGCTTCGTTGATTCCACCCACAGATTTTCTGATAATCTGGACTTTAACTTGGTCTGTTGATAATTTTTCAAAAGAATCGCATAGCGCTTCAACAGAACCATCTGTATCAGCTTTAACAATTAGATCGATAGTAAGAGTTTCATTCTCTTTAATTCTATCAAAGATATTGTGTAAGCTTGCTTTATTTTGGAAATTCTCTCTTTCTCTTCTAATAATTGTTCTCTCTGATGAGATGTTCTTGGCGATTTTATCTGAATCAACTACATTGAGGATATCACCGGCTTTAGGAACATCATTTAGACCATAAAGTCTGGCAACATCAGAAGCATTTATGACTTTTAGTTCTTTACCACGTTCATCTTCTAATTTCCTAACTTTTCCGTAAGTGGAGCCACAGATAATGCTGTCTCCTTTTTTGATAGTACCTTGACGGAGAAGCACAGTTATTATTGTACCCATACTGGCATCTTTTTCAGATTCTATAACGATACCTTCACCAGGAACTCCTACTTTTGCTTTATACTCTTCCATATCATTGGTAAGAAGAATTAAATCTAAGAGGTCGTTGATTCCCTGGCCTGTTTGAGCTGAACATTTTGTCCATAAGACATCTCCACCATAGCCTTCTAGATATATTCCTCTTTCTAAAAGCTGAGAGATAGTTTTGTCTATATTAATGTTGGGTAAATCTACTTTATTTATAGCAATTATTAAAGTTACTCCAGAAGCTCTTGCATGATCTATAGCTTCAACAGTTTGAGGCATTACCCCATCTGTTGCAGCAACTACGATTACTGCAATATCAGTAACATTAGCTCCACGTGCTCTCATAGCAGAGAAGGCTTCATGTCCTGGTGTATCTAAGAAAGTAATTTTCCTATCATTATAAGCTATCTGGTATGCTCCAATATGTTGGGTAATACCACCTGATTCACCTGCAACAACATTTTCATGTCTGATATAATCTAAGATTGAAGTCTTTCCATGGTCAACATGTCCCATAATTGTAACAATAGGCGGTCTTTCAACTTCTTCCGCATCTTCGAATACTTCGGGGTCTTTGTAGATAATTTCATCGCCAACTTCATCTTCAAACTCATATTCTACTTCGAACTCAGCACACATAAGCTCTAAGGAATCACGATCTAATCTTTGATTAATCGTAACCATCTGACCTAAAGCAAAGAATTTTGTAATTATCTCTGTCGAAGCAACTCCAAGAATATTTGCTAATTCACTTACAGAAGTAAATTCACTAATTCTAACTTTGCCATCGTCTGTTATCCTGACTTGTTGAGCTTCTTTATGATATTTTTTGACTTTTTTGGTCTTTTTCAAAGTCATCTTAATATTCTTTGAAATTTGAGATTCATCTAATTCCACGGGGATATCAGTATATTTATCTCTTTTCTTAGCAGATTTAATCTTATTTTGTAGATGTCTGCTAGTATCACCAAAATCTTTAGAAGATTTCTTATTCTTACCAAACTTCTTAGCGATTTCTGCTTTTTTAGCCAATTCAGCATTTGGAGCAAGAGAAGAATCTATAACAGTAGATTTGATGCTATGAGAATCTTTCTTTCTTGGATCAAAACTTCTACCGCCTCCATCTTTTCCAGCAAATCCTGGTTTCTTATCAAAACTAGGACGTCCGCCATCTTTATTAAATGGTCTTCTATTATCTGAATTACCACGATAAGTACTCGGAGCATTTCTATCTCTATTATCTCTATTATCTCGGTTTTGCTGAGGTGGTCTATTATCACCTCTATATCCACCTGGTCTTCTATCTCTGTTATCAGCAGGATTGTTTCTTTGCTGAGTTACTTTTCTCTCCTCAACATTGTCTGCATGATAATAGCTATCAGTAGTAGCTGGCTGACTTTTTTTCTTAAGCTGAGCTAAGATACTCTCTGTACTAGCTAAAGGTATCATCTGCTTGGCAGGTTCACTTTTAGGTTTTGAGTGAGAAGTGTTTTCTTTCTTAGAATCATGTTTGAAATCATGTTTTTTATGAGTTCGGTCAATGACCTGATCTCTACCTCTTTTTTCTCCAGAAGCAAATCTATCACTTTTTTTAGCATCTTCTTTTTTTTCAATGACTGCAGAATCTTCTTTATCATTTTTTTGCTCTGGGGCTTTTATTTCAGTTTTTTTAGCTTGTGCTTCCTGCTCAGCTTTTTTAGCTTTTGCATCTTGCTCAGCTTTTTGAGCCTTTGCTTCTTTCTCTGCTTGTAAAGCTATAGCTTTTTTCTCATCTATTTCTTTCTTTTGTTCTCTTGCTTTATCTTCTTGAGCTTTCAGTTGTCGTTGTGCTTCATCTTTATCATGCTTTTTGTTAGCTGATATCTGATCATTAAACATAGCTCTAATCTTTGTTGTTACGTCTTCATCGAGCAAGCTCATGTGACTCTTAACGACAATACCTAAATCGGCTAAAGTCTTTCTCAAGGCAGAAGCAGAAATTTTTAACTCTTTAGCAAGTTCATGTACTCTGGTATTAGACAATATTCCTCCCAATTAGTGAGTTATTAATTTCAATATCCCATTCGAAAAGTCTGTATCGGTTATTACAATCACACTCACGGGTTCATGGCCAATACTCTCACCAATACTTTTCATAGTCCTTATTTGAATAACGGGACTTTTCGAATCATTAAATTTAACAATTTTTTTCAAATTATTTTCCGATATGTCTTTACTTATTATTATCACTTTTATCTTTCTATTTAAAGTCTTGAGCATACTGATACCAAACTTCAATTTACCTGCTCTTTGGGCAAACTGAAGAAGTCTTATTAGTTTCTCTTCTGTTTCTTCTGCAACCTCTTTAATTTCTTTTGTTTCCATATAGATACGTTTTCTATACATTGGTTATTATCACAAACATAATATCCTCTACCAGGAAGCCTTCGCTTCATATCATAAACAACTTCATTATCAATCACTTGAAATCTTATTAATTTCTCTTGATAACTCTTTTGTTTACAGACTACACAGGTTCGGATTGGTTTGTGACTTTCACAACACAACTTTAGAAAGCCTCCGCAGACTCTTTGAGTTTCTCAGCAGTCTTTCTTCCGATACTTCCTAAGTTACATAATTCATCAACAGTTGCTAAATAGATATCTTGAACTGAAGTATAGCCATGTGATTTTAAGATCTGTGCAGTATTAGGTGTAACTCCATCTAATTCGGACACATGATTCGTAATTCTTCTCTCTTCGGCTAACTTTGAATTAAACTCTTCTTTTGTAAATATATCAATATTATAATTAGTTAACTTTGCAGCTAATCTAACATTTTTACCTTTCTTACCAATTGCTAAATTCTTATTTTTTTCTTTAACAATAACGCGAGCAAATTTACCTCTCTCTGAGATAATTACTCTTTCAACCAAGTCTTTACCAATAGCATTAGCAATGTATTCATCATCGTTAGGAGTTGAAACAACTATATCAATTTGCTCTCCATGCAACTCCTTTCTAATAGAATCGATTCTTAATCCTTTAGTCCCTAGACAGCTTCCTGCTGGGTCAATATTATCTTTTTCAGTATAAACTTCGACCTTGGTTCTTATTCCTGGTTCTCTTACTATCTTTTTAATAATTATATCACCGTTGAAAATCTCAGGAATCTCATTTTCAAATAACTTCTTTACGAATTCCGGGTTGGTTCTTGAAAGAATAATAGTAACCCCAGACTCTTTTCTGCGAATATTTGTAACATAAGCTTTAATGATATCACCTTGTTTATAATATTCCTCTTCGATTTGCTCTTCAGGTGGAAGTAAGGCTGTTGTGTAGCCAATATCTACTCTGATACCTCCGAAGCCTTCTGTCTTTACTTTTCCAGTAACAATAGTGTTTTTCTGATTTTCAAAATGAAGAGAAGTCTTATGAGCATCTTCACTTTTAATTCTCTCTTGAATCGCCTTCTTGGCATTTTTGATAATCTTAGGACCAAACTCATGGAAGTACATCTTTACATCAACAGTATCTCCAAGTTCTATCCCTTTACCATATTGTTTTTTGGCTTCAGACAAACTAATCTCCCCTAACTCTGAATCCATCAAGACCACAACTCTCTTAAAGGTAGCATAGATATCATTTGTCGTGAAATCTAAATGAATCTTCAACTCGTTTTCAGGCTCAAGTTTCTTAGATATTGTGGAGTATAAACTCTCTTTGATAATCTCAGTTAGCATTTCTTTATCTAACTGTTTGAAACTAGCAAGCTGATTTAATACTGCTAATATATTGGAACTCATCTTATCTCTCCTTCTCATCTGAAAAGTCAAATATTGTTCTGGCTTTCTTGATCGAAGTAAAAGGAATAACTACCTCTTCCTCGGTTTCTTTTATAATTTTTATAGCTTGAGGTGTAACTTCTGCTAATATCCCTTGAATCACTTCACGAGTTTCTTCAGCTTGGTATTTCACCTTAACTTTTTCATTTATAGCACTTGCGTAGTGTTTTTTATATCTCAATTCCCGTTCTAATCCTGGAGATGAGACTTCTAAGGTATATTTATCCTTATAAACATCTAACAACTCTAATTCAGAACCTGCTAAGCGATTAACAGTTATGCAATCTTCAACTGATACACCACCAATTTTGGTTATATATATTAATGCTACTAAACCGTGATTTGTCTGCTTCTCTTCAACATCATAGAGAGCAACACCTGCTTCTAGAGCCGCACGTTTAGCAACTTCTTCTAAAACTCTTTCCTTTTCAATATTCATTACTATACACCCTTAAAAATAAATTAAAAACCACTGTTAGTAATCCTTCACAGTGGTTAGACTTTTTGTAAAATTCTCTACATCAATATTTTATCTAATTCATATATCTATTTTATTCATACTTATTCATTTTTATTTTTTTATTCTATACTGTCAAGATGTTCTTTATTTTTTTTATTTATAGCTAAGTAGAAAGAGAGAACAAAGGGAGGGATTCATTTTTAATTTGACATTTTACCCTTGAAACTAAATAAATGAATAATCTATATTATAGGAGAGAATTATGGCGACAGACAAAGAGATGATAGAATATATTGTAGAACAGATAGAAAATGCAGGCCAAATAACATATATCAAGATGTTTGGTGAATATGGGATTTATTCAGATGGTAAGATTTTTGGATTAATCTGTGATAATAAACTATTTATCAAACCAACAAAAATTGGGAGAGAGTTTATTGATGATGTTATTGAAGCTCCCCCCTATCCAGGTGCTAAGAATTACTTTTTAATTGAAGATAAACTTGAAGATAGTGAATGGTTGAGCGAATTAATAAGATTAACTCTTTCTGAACTACCTCCACCTAAACCTAAAAAGAAGAAAAAATAAGAGCTGGCTCCTATATTTTTTTATTTGACACATCTTACCCTCAAATAAATAATTGATTTGTAGGAAAATAGAACTTTTAAATCAAATAGGAGCAAGAGATGAATAAGAATCAAATAGGGCTATTACTGTTAATTATAGTGGGACTAATCCCAGTATATATTTTTTCTCAACCAGTTGTACAAGTCAGTAAAACTAACCATAACATCCTCAACAAACTAGAGAAATTAGAGGTAAATCTCTGTTTCGAGATGGAGGATTATGTAATAGTCTCTCCTCAATCCATATCACTTCTTGATAAAGCAGAGATTAGTTATGAGCTACTTACCTCAGATATTGAACTAAATCCTCTTTACATAATATCTGCCAAAGATGGAATCGAATTTAAATCTCAACCCTATCTTGATGAAATCTTGATAAGTGATGCTATTAGACTTGAGCGTTCTAATTCAGCAAAACAGGCTTATCTCCCTGAGGCAGGAATAAAATTCGTCCCTGTCCGTATTAGTTCCAAACTATATGAAAATAAAGCAAGCAAGTATAGACAAATATCTGAGATTTCAAGAGATTTTGATGATGCCATAGAATCTGTAAATGCTGATAGCGTTGCCTGGTTTATTCAGACTTTAGAAGATTTTGGAACTCGTTTTGCTCTTCACTCTAACCGCAGACAGGTCTCGGACTGGATTGCTAGTCAATTTACTAGGTTTGGCTACACTAATGTTGCGATTGATTCTTTTTATGTAAGCCAATATCAAACCTGGCAATATAATGTAGTATGTATAGAAGAAGGGACTTTATTCCCTGACCAGTATGTTGTTATTGGAGGTCATCATGATTCTATTATTACTCCAAATATAAATGAAGCTTACACTTATGCTCCTGGAGCTGATGATAATGCAAGTGGTACATCTGCTGTATTAGAGACTGCCCGTGTGTTAAAACAAAATAATATTGAACTTCAGAATTCTGTTAGATTTGTAACTTTTGCAATGGAAGAATTTGGACTTTTTGGAGCATATCATGATGCAGAATATCTTTCTGAAAATGATGTGAATATAATTGGAATGCTCAATAGTGATATGATATCTAATTGTACTACAGATAACTTTACTTTTACACTACGTACTTATCCTGGAGCTGAAGCTTTATCAGAACTAACGCTCGATAATAGTAGTGAGCTTCAGATGAACACCTACACCATAAACACTGCCTCAGCAAATTCTGACAGTTGGGCTTATCATGTTAATGGTTTTCCTGCAATTTTCTTCATGGAAGAAGTGTTCAGTCCCTATTATCACTCCGCTCAAGATATTAGTGAAAATACTAATCCTGACTATGCAGCCCAGTTTATTAAATTAGTTACTTCGACTGCAATTTCAGTTGGAAACCTACCTCCTTCAGCAGAAGATTTCAGAGTCGAGGATTTAGGAGAGGGAACTACTGTTAATGCCTATTGGAATGAGATTAATTTATGGGGAATTGAATATTTGTTAGAAGTAAAGAATATTAATAGTAATGAAGTTGAATCATATTACACCGATACTAACTTCTATTCTATTGAGAATTTAACAGATAATACACCTTATGAGATTACCCTTTACACCAGTTTAAATAGTTTTTTAAGTTTTGGGGAAAGCAGATTCATAACCCCACAAAGTACTCCAAGAGTAGTGGAAGGGTTAGCTTATGAACCTCTTAATCATGAAATTAATCTAGTCTGGAATGCAAACATAGAGTTAGACTTAGCAGGTTATAACATTTATCGCAAGAATCTAGAAGAAACTGAATTTACTCAGATAGCTGATCTCAGCAATAATGAGACATCTTTTTTGGACTCATCAACAGAAGATCAAGTCTGGTATAATTATATGATAACAGCTTATGACAACGATAATAATGAAAGTCAGCCATCTGAAGTTATCACTGCTCGTCACTTAAGCTTTAACTCAGGAATTGGTATCTTTGATTTTACTACTTTCTCTGAAGCTAACCTCCTCTATCCAGCCCAATCAGCAGTCGAGGAATTTTACTCTAATCTCTTTATTAATTACGATTATGACCTTGTTCATAATGATGCTCAAGCTGAAATTAGGATCGATGATTTAGGTATCTATTCTACTATTATAATCTTCCAGAACTCATTTACTAATAATACAAATCTTGAACTAGTTGATGTTCTTCAGAGATATGCAGAACTGGGTGGTAATTTATTAGTTTCTGCTTCAGCTCCGATTAGGTTCTTAGGTTTGAACAATGACACCTATCCTGTTTCATTCTCTGATGATGATATAGCTAATAATCTTTTTGGAATCAATGAAGTCGATAATAATAGTACTGCTAAATTTGCCAGGGCTGAAGCTCTCTCTTGGGATATTTCCGATTTAGAAGTTGACCCGGATAAGATCTATCCAACTTTTAATGATAGATTATTTAACCTAGAAGCCTATACTACTTATAATGATGACTCTGTGCAAAATATCCTAAGCTATCAATCTGACTTAGATACTGCACCTCAGAACTATTTTGATAATAAAATCGTAGCAATCTGCAAGACACTCCCTAATTCTAAAGCAGTTATAACCTCGCTTCCTCTCTATTTTATAAAGACTCATCAAGCTAGAGAGTTTGTTGAAACTGCCTTGAACTTATTCGAGGAAGCAGTAGATATTGAAGATAATGAAGCTACCCCTCCTATTCCAAATTTGGCCCTATCAAACTATCCTAATCCATTTAATCCTTCTACCACCATAAAATTTACTTTGCCCACCCCAAGCCATACTGATCTCAAAATATACAATATCAAAGGGCAACTTGTGAAGAACTTGTTTAAGGGAAGACTGAACTCTGGAAACCATCAGATTGCTTGGAAGGGAGAAGATGAAAAAGGAAACATCTTGAGTTCAGGAGTATATCTATATAAGCTCACTACTAATTCAGGCTTATCTCAAACTAAGAGAATGGTACTGCTTAAATAATGCGTCTTTCATAGTGTTGAATCTTTGATTTGATATGATAGTTTAGGGTTTAGAGTTTAGGGTTTAGAGTTTAGAGTTTAGGGTTTAGAGTTTAGGGTTTAGAGTTTAGAGTTTAGATTATAAGATATAAAGAGTAATAAAATGCAAGATAATTTAGCCTATGATAAATCGATAAAAAGAATTATTAGTAGAATAATCAGAACGATTAGGAAGTATAAACTTATAGAAGAGAATGAAACAATAGCAGTAGCCCTCTCAGGTGGAAAAGATAGTGCAACCTTGCTCTTTCTGCTTTGGTATATTAACAAATACTCCTATCTTAAATTCAATCTAATTGGGCTACATGTTCAGACAGGAGATTACGATTTATCCCCTATAACCAAGCTTTGCGAAATGTTTGAGATTGAGTCTGTTATCCTTCATATCGATATGGAGCAGGTAATCAATTACCCTCATATCTGCTACTCTTGTGCTAGAATAAAGAGACAAGCTATGTGGGAAGAGATTAATCGTCGTGGAATTCGTAAAATTGCCTATGGACATCATGCTGACGATGCTGTTGATACCTTCTTCATGAACCTGGTTATTCACCAAAATATTGAATCTTTCCCGCCTATTCTCCATTATCGAAAATTAGATTTAGCTGTTATCAGACCTATAATTTTTGTGAATGAAAGCTGGATTTTGAATCTCTTCCAAAAAAAGAATTTGACAAAAATCTCTTATCAATGCCCTTATGAAGAGACTAATATAAGAGAAGATTTTCGGTCCAAAGTTGAGAAAATTCAAGAAATTTTCCCGGAATATCGTCTTGAAGAGAATGTTATCAAAGCTTTAGAAAAATATTATGATCTTATTCTTGCTGATGAATTAGATGATTCAATAAAGGTTTTTAAATAGAGGTTTTATGAAATTACTTATCCATGTTTGCTGTGCTCCCTGTTTTATCGCCCCCTACACTCATTTAAAAGATGATCATGATATAACTGCCTTTTGGTTTAATCACAATATTCATCCCTATACCGAATATCAGAAAAGATTAGATACCTTAAGAGATTTTATCGCTAAAAATAATATCTCTTATATAGAAAAAGATGAGTATGACTTAGACAGATTCCTACAAAATGCTGTCTATAAGGAGAATAAGCGTTGTATCTCTTGCTACTATGAAAGGCTTAAATACACTGCAATAATTGCTAAAAAAGGCAACTTTGATGCCTTCACCTCTACCCTACTCTATTCCAAACACCAAAATCACAAGCTCATGATTGAAATTGCTGAATCTCTTGCTAAAGAATACGGAGTTAAATTCTTCTATCAAGACTTTAGAGAATTTTGGAAAGAAGGTATCCAACTCTCTAAAGAAGAAGGAATGTATAGACAGCAATATTGTGGATGTATCTACTCTGAAAGAGATCGTTATTATAGACCTAAGAAATAAAAACTTGCCATAATTCAGCGATTAACTATAATTGGAATAAATTTAAAATTAGTGAGGAAAATCAAGATGCAGAATAGATTACATCCAATACTTCAGGCCATTTTGTTAGTGATTATACCTGTAGTTGTATTATATATAATAAACCAAATTTTAGCTTTGACAGGTAAATTAGGGGATTCATCTCCCCTCACGTCTACCTTAAGAATGTTGATTTTTGTGATACCTAGTGCCTTATATATCATCTTACATAAATACAAGTTATCTTATTGGGGACTTATCATTACAGGTCTAGCAACTATATTTTTTGTAAGAAGTTTACCTGTAGCAGACCTAGAGAATAACAATATCTACTTATTATATATCATGAATTTCCTATATTTTGGCTTGTTTTTGGGATTAACTTATCTAGCTTATTTCTTAGTGAATGGATTTAAGTTAAAAAATCTGGTATTTATTGTTGGTGGTGTAATGATTCATACAATTTCTTTGATGGGAATTTTGTTAATTAATAAAGAAGAGCTATATTTAGCAAGAATAAAGCAAATTATTCATAGTGGATTTAACCTTTACTTAATGATAGGATTAGCATTAGCACTAGGACTTCTCTTCTTTGAATTACCTCAAGCCCAAACTCAAGTAGCTTATGATTATGGTGATGATGATGATGATGATAATAATTTATAGAATTTAATAGCCTTAAAGGAAGATAGAATTTGGGTAGAAGAACAGTTAGAAAACCTGCTGATTATGACCAGAGAAAAGAAAAATTCTTGATAAATGTAGAAGAGGATATAATCTTAGATTTTGTGAAAATCTTTGGAAATAATAATCCTGTTCATATAGAAATCGGTTCAGGAAAAGGCGAGTTTATCTCGCAAAAATGTCGTGAGAATAGAGATATTAACTATATTGGAATTGAGCTCAATCCCCATAGAATAACATCAATTATGAAAAAACTGGATTTAGCTGAAGATACTAATGTAAAATTATTAAATCACTATGTTGACAAGAATATTATCAAGGTTATACCCCAGTATTCTATTCCGGTGATTTATATTCAACATCCTGATCCCTGGCCTAAACGCAGGCACCATAAGTACCGGCTAATAAATCAACCCTTTATCGATGCCCTATCTTTAATGCTCACTCCAGAGGGAAAAGTTGAAATTGCAACTGATCATCCTGGTTATTCAGAATGGATTATAGAACATTTTCAAGAGAGAGTAGACTTCAAAGCTCTGTTTGAAAATGGTTTTAGTTTTGAGAGACAAGCCGGACATATTGAAACATATTTTGAAGAGGTCAAACGAGCTGAAGGATTTGAACCGAGATTTATGTTTTATCAAAAACTCAACCAACTTAAGAGGTAACTATGAACAAAAAAGATATTTTTAAGAAGATTGCAGCAACTACGTTTGAGAATCTCTCACCTTTTGCTTTCAAAGACACTGAAGCCTATCGTTTGAAACCTGAACCTAAAGAACATATCCGCACAAACTTTGCCTTAGATCGTGACAGGATTCTCTATAGTGGGGCTTATCGTAGGTATCACGGCAAAACCCAAGTCTTCTCTTTTACTAACCTAATCGATGAAGAGATGACTAATAGAAACTTGCATACTACTTATGTGTCTCAGATTTCGCGCACTATCGGTAAAGCACTTAGCCTAAATCTAGAGCTGATTGAAGCCATTGCCTTAGGTCATGATTTAGGCCATTGCCCTTTTGGTCATGATGGTGAAAAAGCCCTCTCCCGGGTATGCCGTCTTCACGGTATCGGCTCTTTTCATCACAATATTGAATCTTTGCAGATTGTTGATCATATCGCCAAAAAAGGGAAAGGAATGAATCTTACTTTCCAAGTTCGAGATGGGATAATTTCTCATGATGGTGAGGTGCATAATACAGTATTAAGACCTCAAAGAGACAAAACAGAAGCTGATATTCAAGATTATATTGAGAAGAAAAGTCATGATCAAAGTGTTGCTTGGATGCCTGCCACCATGGAAGGATGTGTTGTTAGAATCTCTGATACTATAGCTTACATCGGACAAGACATTGAGGATGCGGTTAGATTTAAGATTTTAAAAAGTGACCAACTTCCCCAAGATTGTACTGATTTTTTAGGCAACTCTAATTCTCAAATCATTGATACATTAGTAAAAAGTGTTATTGTTAACAGCTATGAAAATGAGCATATCGCTTTTGATGAAGAGACTTCTCACTACTTACTTAAGCTCAAGAATTTTAATTATAAATATATCTATACTGATGAAAATGTGAAGCATGCAAACCAGATTATTAACCGCTCCATGGATATTCTCTTTGCCAAATATATGGAAGATCTAACTAAGAAGAACACAAATTCTAAGATTTTCTTGCATTTTCTTAATCATAAAAATGAAATCTATAAAGAGTCATTCTCACCTGCCGAGAAAGTCCGTGATTTTATTGCAACCATGACAGACAGATACTACAATGAAGAGATTAAAGACTATCTCTTACCTTGGAAACTATAAAAATATAGGAGATAAGATATGTATAAAGTAGGTGTATTACAGTTTGAACCTAAACTTTTTCAAGTTGATCAAAACCTAAACTATTTGAGAAAAATGTTAGAAGATATTGAAGCTGATTTAGTAGTGTTACCAGAATTAGCAACTTCCGGCTATGTCTTTAATTCTTTGGATGAAGTAAAAAGCCTAGCTGAAGATGCCAAAACAGGGAAAACAGCTCAACTCTTCACCCAACTGAGTCAAGAACTTGATTGTAGTTTTGTAGTTGGATTTGCTGAAAATGACCAAGGTAAACTCTATAATTCTTCCTCACTTTTTAATCCCAATGGCGAGATTTTTACTTATCGCAAGACCCATCTCTTCTTTGAGGAGAAGCTTTTCTTTACTCCAGGAGATTCAGGACTAAATGTCTATCCAGCCAAAGGTGGAGTAAAAGTAGGAATGATGATCTGTTTTGATTGGCAATTCCCGGAATCTGCTCGAACCTTAGCCCTTAGAGGTGCTCAAATTATCGCACATCCTTCAAATTTAGTCTTACCTTGGTGTCAGAAGGCTATGACTATTCGCTCTTTAGAGAATCGTGTCTTTAGCATAACATCCAATAGAACAGGTACAGAAATTAATGGGGATAAAGAATTATACTTCACTGGGATGAGCCAAATTCTCAACACTAAAGGAGAAGTTTTAACATCTCTAACTAAGACTGAGGAAGGAATTAACTTTGTCAGAATTAACCCTTCAGATGCCTTGAGTAAACAAGTTACTGAGCATAATAATGCTTTCACTGATCGTCGCCCTGATATGTATCAAACTTAGGAGTAACCTTGAAAGTTTATGTTAACTTTAAACAGAAAAATATTATCATCTTACATCTGTTAAGCATTATACTCATAATGTTTTCTAGTGGATGTTCTGATAAGACTACACCTATTAATAACTCCAACTCTGAGACAGGATTAATCCCCATCTCAATATCCCTAACTCCTCTCCAAGAGTTAGAGGTTACTGTTACAGAAGCCATTGCTAGGGTAAGTAAAGATAATGAAGAGTTTTCTCAGAGCTTAACACTTACAGAGGACAGTGCTACAGGTTCTATTAGTGGTTTAAATCCGGGAGTCTGGCACTTAGAAGTCGAATTATTTTCTGGAACTTATATCATTGCTTTTGGTGAAACTGATGTTGAAGTCTTTCCCGGCCAAACATCTCTAGTTCATCTAACTCTTACTATTAACGATATTACCGGTTCCATCGAGATTATTGTCGATTGGGAAATCACTGAACCAATCCCTCAAAGAGTTCTCTTCCTTGGAAATAGCTACACTTACTATAATGACGGACTTGACCAAATGTTTAAAAATGTTGTTGAATCAACAGATGAAAACTTGAGAATTGAAGTTCAAGCAATAACCGGGGGTGGATTAACCCTAGAAAATCATTTTAACAACCCAACAACTCAAGCTACTATCTTGAACGGAAATTGGGATCTTGTTGTCTTACAAGAACAAAGTCAAATGCCCATTTTAGATACAGCAACTTTTCTAACTTACGCAGCTAAATTAGACAGTTTAATTGACCTTAGTGGAGCACAAACTTGCTTCTTTATGACTTGGGCTAGGGAGTATGACCAGACTCAAATTGCCGGCTTAAGTTCAGCTTATTTACAAGCTGGAGAAGAACTTGATGCAGATGTAGTCCCGGTGGGTCAACTTTTTAATTACGTATTCGAAGATAATTCTGAGATATCTCTCTATGTTTCTGATGGTTCACATCCCTCATGGCAAGGTACTTACTTAGCATCTCTCTGCTTCTTTCAAAGCTTGATTCAAGCAAATGCCCAAGATGTTACTTATTTACCTGATGCTCTTACAACACAAGAAGCTGATTATCTCAAGGAAACCGTTAACCTTTGGTATTCAAATTGGAGTCAATAATGATTGGAAAATTAGCATGGTATGATATACCTGTTCTTGATATGGATCGCGCTTGTAAATTTTATAGTGAAATCTTTCAAATTGATATTCAACGACAAGAAGCCGGAGAATATAAAATGGGAATATTTCAAACTGAAGGAGCTACCGGAGCATTAGTTTCCGGACCAAATTTAACCCCTTCCAAAATTGGATTTTTACCCTATTTTACAGGAGGAGAAGATCTAAATAATATTCTGCTTAGAATTGAACCTGCAGGTGGAAAAGTTGAATTAGTAAAAACTTCCTTACAAGGACATGGCTACTATGCACTTTTTCACGATACTGAAGGAAATAGATTAGGACTTCATTCTTACAAATAATCATAATGCAAAGAAATACTTTAAAATCATTTCAATGGTCTTTTTTTACAGCGTTACTCCGGAAGGTTATTCTTTTCGGGGTATTTTTGCTCATTGCGAAAGCGATTACAAAAGAAGATTTGGGGATTTTTAGGGAATTCTCCCTTGTTCTGGCTATCTTTACCGGTATCTCCTATTTTGGTTTTAAAGACCTCTTAATCGTTAAAAAAGATGACACTAAAGCCCTCTTCCAACAGCTTTTCCTCTTTTCTATAATCATCTCAATTGTTGCCTGGATTGGCGTAATTTTAGTAGCACCCTCAATAGGGAAATACTATAAAAGTGAGCTCTTAGCATCACTGTTAATCAGACTAAGTCCTTTAATCTGCCTAGAAATTCTGCGGATAGCAGTTAGATCATACTACCAGAAATTACTCAAGTTCAAACTATTATCTATTATTGAAACTATTAATGTTCTTGTCTATTCAGCTCTCATTATCATTTTCTTCTTCTTTAAGCTTGATATTAGTTCTTTAATCATCATTTTCTACTTTGGTAATTTAGTAGAATTTATCTTATTACTCAGCTTTGAGACACCTTTAATTATCGAAACTAGCAAAAGACTTTTCACACGTGATTTATTTCGAGATTTTTTTACTACTTACAAAGACAATTTTAGATTTTTATTAACTGCTACTTCCAATAACATTATCTCCCAACTGATCAATGATTTACCGGTCATCATTCTGGGGATTCTCTTTAATCCTGTATTTATAGGTATCTACTACTTAGCAAATCAGTTAATTGGTCAACCGGTTGTACTTGCTTGCAACTCTCTTCGGCAAGTCCTGTTCCCCACTTTCACCTTCATGAACAACTCTGAAATTTACTCCAAACTTCACAAGTTCTTTAGTATTGTTACTCTCCTAGCTTTTCCACTTCTGTTCTTATTGGTTATTTATATTATGAACCTGGTCCCGCTTGCCTTAGGAGATAAATGGAATGAAGCTCTGCCAATTGTAGCAATTCTAGCCTTCCCACTAGCTACAACTATGCTTATGAACCCTATCTCCAGCCTGCCCTATGTACTAGAATTACCTCATGTCGAAATGGTCTTCATGATTATCAGCCTCACCCTAAAATCGCTTGCTATCTACTTAGGCCACTATTCAGGCTTTGAAACAGCTCTCACCTATTATGCTCTTGTTTCAGTAATTATCCACTTAGGATTTATTGGCCTAGTTACTGGCTTGGTCCAGGGAAAGATCTTATCCACCCTGGCCTTAATACTATTAAAGACTCTTCCAACTCTCGCCTTTATAGCTCTTTATCTGCTTTTAGGTAACCTTAACTTTGCTCTAAACTTGCTTATTGTTACTAGCCTTGTTGGAATCTATCTCTTGCTGGGGTGGAAACTAAAATTCATTACACTTAATTAATCATTATCTAAAGGTTAAGAATAAGATAAACTTCCATATTGTCCCAGACTTTCCTTCTAAAAATCGTCATTTATCTGTTCTAAAATATTATCAAGCGGTAATGATATTTGGAGGTAATCACATAAAAGTAGTTTATCTTCAAAAATGAAATATGCATCAAACCTGAAAGGATAGATATAATCTTCACCTAATGAATCTTCTTTTAGAGCAGTAGAAATATCTCTTCTAATCATAAACAGTTTATCAACTTCACTTCTATCGGAAGCTAAAATCTGCCTCACTCGCTCCTCGGTCATCATGAATAGATCATCCTTCTCTATTCTCTTGGTGTACAACCCATTGCAATTTACCCATATCCCATTCTCACCTTTACCCCATATTGAGTTTTCTAAATTTAACTTGATCTTGGTAAATTGTTTCATTATCTTATCAATCTGCTGGGCAACTTGTCTCCGACCTGAAAATTTCTGCTTATCTGAATTAATAAACCATACATTATCTGAAAACAAGTCCTCTTGCTTGCATTTCCCCTCTCCTTGAAGTGAAAAAAGCCTATCTCCAAAGCTTTCCACTTGACTTTTAATCTCTTTCTCCAACTGAGAGTAGTTGGTATTTTGCTGATACAAAAGACATTCTCGTTCAAAACTTCTCTCATAATATGTTGAAGTAGAAAATCTCTCGTCCGGAAAATTTCCTTCTTTGGGAAATGAAAACTGCGAATGTTGAAGAAACCAATCATTTCCTACCTTTTGAAAAATTAAAAAAAGTCTCAACTCCCAAAAGTATTTTCTTGGTTTATCTTTCATTCTATCATGTAACAAATGGGCTAGCAACCAGTTAATTTCTGTCAGCTTCGTCTGAACTGGTTTACTAGAATCATAACTCTTTCCATCATAAAACTCCTCAATAAAGCCCAGAAATTTCTTATACACATTATCATCTGTTGAGAAAACATATTTCACGCTTCCAGGAACATGAATCCATCCTGTATCACTAGTTATCCGAATCTCTGCTTGCTCAAGATTGAGTACTAAATCACCCCAATACTGCCAGTCTCCAGCATATAACTTTTTAGCATTTTCTTTTGTAAAATATACTTCATTATCACTTGTGCCAATCATAGAAAATTTTTCATTATCACCATATAGATAATCCATAAACTCATCAAGCTTTGAAAGATCTCTCTTTTGATAAGCAGTTTGCAGGTATTCTATTTTAGCAAGTAGTGCTTTTTTATCTACCATAAATACTTCTTCCTATATGTTTTTATTTACTTTAAGTATATTTATAAAACTCTTAATTTATTGTCAAGATTTAAACCCGAATGTTGGTTAAATCAGTAATTTCTAACTCTTTTTTGTTACCCTTCATTAGTATATAGGGTCCACTTTTTCAAATTTGTCCCGGTTTTTGAAAAAAAAATAAAAAAAGTTTGCTTCCGATATTTACATACTTGATTTAAAACATTATTATAATTAAACATACCTAATTACTTTTTTTCCTTCCTTTTCTCTGTTCTAATTCTCTGAAAAAATAAAATAATTTTTTGTTGACTTATAAAATAGGATAACTAAAATTATAATATAACCTAGGTGGAACAATGAAGAGAGAATTTTTAAGTATTAAATTATTTGCATTAAGTATTTTGTTTATCTTTCCAATCCTGTTAAGAGCAGAAAACACTTATGAAAGACACATAGTAGTGATTCACTCATTTTATTCAGAAATGGCAGTATCAAAAGAGATAGACAAGAGTATAGAGAATTATGCTCGAAATTCAACAACACAGAATATCTATATCCATAGCATCTATTTAGATGCTGCTAATGTATTCTCCCTTTCTCCCACCAGAATTGCCCGCAGGACTTTAAGAAAACTAGAGCTTTTTGATCAAATTGATGGTTTAATTATCATAGGTAAGCCTGCCTTTAATACTTTAATAAAAGAAGAATTCCAGAAATTTTCTCACATTCCAACTCTTTTTCTTTCCAATGCAGATCTTGTAACAAATGTTACACATACTTTTACTAACTACATCTGCTTAAATGAAGATATAAATGTGGCACCAACCTTAGATTTAGCTCTGGATTTGTTTCCAACTGCTAAGCAAATTAAAATTATCTCTAATAACACATCACCGGTTGTAGACTGTAATTATAGGCTCATCACTAAGAATTTACGTTACTTTTCAGCAATGCCTGTTTCTTTCATACCTGATATGAATTTACCTGAATATGGTGATTATATCAATGCTATTGATGAAGAGACAATTATCTTACTATCCGATTATGTCTTTAGTGATGAACCTCATCGGATTAATGATAATGACCTGGCCTATTATTTAACCAAGAATCAGAATTTAAGAGTTTTTACAACGTATAAGCATCACATCAAGCATAACTTCATCGGTGGATATGTTGTTGATTACCAAAAGTATGGCAAGTTAGCCATGGAGACTCTTTTTGATTTAATTAATAATAGGATTCGATCATCATATAGCCCAGTGATTTATATGAATAATGATTACTACTTTAATAGAGTAGCTATAGAAGATTTCAATTTAAACATAAACAAACTACCACCCAAACATCGTTTTACTCGTCAAATCAAAATTCGAAGAATTAGACCTATCTACTATCTTTTTGCCCTCATTATCTTATTCAGTACCACAATTTACCTGCTTATTCTGTTAGTTAAGAGCCATAATCAAGCAAAACAATCTCAAAATGAAATCATGATAATTCACAAACTTCTAACGACCATAACTTCAAAGTTTAATCTTCATTTCTCTTATAGAATAACCCAGAATAAAAATCTTGTTAACTCCAATAATTATGATAAGTTAATAAAGCTTTTGGACCTTCATGCAATTATAGAAGAAGGAAATACTAATCTTGATACAACTATTACCAGAAAAACTGAGGAGGGAGGTGAAGAAATCTATCGCTATATAAACGTAGCATCTCCGGACTTTAGAATCAAAGTGCTATCAGATATTTCTGAGAAAATTCATTTAACTGAAAGCTTTGATAAAACTAATCACCTGAACCGACTTCTTCTAAAATCAATTGATGAAGTTATTATATGTCTTTCTAGTTTGTGGGAAATTGAATGGTATAATCAAGCCACAGTTGATCTGATTCTCCAGCTTCCTTATTCTGCCCATGAGAAACTAAGCCATGACCAGTTTATTAATCAAGTTTTCCTTTCCTCAGTTAAAGAAGAAAAGAATCTAGAAAAATTGAAAAAAAGCCAAGCAATCACATTCTGGTCTGAGGATTTTCAGAAGGAATTTTCTTGCAAACTGATCCCTTTAGGACACACCACAGATGAAAATCAATCCCAACTTATCATCATAAATGAACAGTGTATGTCTAATTCACAAACTAATAAAACTCTGCTTACAGATAAAATGGCTGATTTTTTCTCTAGCTTACCTTACTATTCTGCCTGGAGTTATCAAGAATCAACCAATATTATAACTTTTAGCAAAAATTTTGGATCTATAATTGATGAAAATGTTAATGATTACTCTTATTCACTCACCCATATTCTGAGAAACTTAGATTTTCCAGACAACAGTTCTTCTTTGAAAGAGATTAAATCCTTCTTAACAGGCAATAAGCCTCTAATTTCTGCTGAATTAGTCTTCATCACAATAAATGATGAAAAGAAATGGGTTAGAATAAAAGGTAAAAGATATAATCAAAATGGAGTTCCAAATGTAATTACAGCTTTTGGATTCATTAAAGATATCACCGATGAAATTCGCTTAAAAAGACTAAATATTGAATTAAAACAGAAATTAGAAGTTCAAAAAAGTGATTACAACAGAGAAATTTTCTCTTTAAATCAAAAATTAATGTCAGAAAAAAAAGATTTACAAGAAAAAATTAAAAGACTAGCCTATGATAAATCATATCTCGAAGCAAATTTGGATTTACTTGTACAACAAAGTAAAATGACTGAAATCGAGACCTTAATTCGCGGCATCTCCCACGAATTTAATGAACCTCTGTCAGTTTTGAAACTATCTAATGAGCTCTTTGTTAATGAAATCGAGATTATGCTAGAGACTCTTAGTGCTATTATTCCCATTCTTAACGAGGAGGAAATGAGCATTTTAGTATCTATCACAAACCAAATTATCACCCAGACTAATCAGGTCCATTCTAGCAGTTTAAGTAAAATTACAGAAATCATTCCCTCTTTACGTAATATGGAAGAGATTGAGTTTTCCACTATCAGCAAAGTATCACAATTGATTGTCAATATTGGACTTCAAGCTAACCTCAAGGCCATAAAACCCCTCATTTCACATCCTCAAAATGAGACTATTCTCTCTTTTTTAATGACTATTAAAAACCTGGTAAGAATCAAACATAATATTAATTTTGATTTAGATAATCTCACTCGAATTGCCTACTCCCTCCGCAAATATGTTGAAACTTCCAAACCAAAAGTCATGGGAAGATGTGATCTTATCAAGCTTATTAAAAAAACTCTCTCCTATTTCAAATATCAAATCAATAGCAGAATTGACTTAGAAGTCAACTTACCTCATCAAATGGATATTTATTGCAATCCAGATGACTTAGTAATCTTGCTTTCTACTCTTATGCAAAACGCCATTGATGCTATTGATGAGGATGAAAAGGGGAAGATAACCATATCCTTGAAGGATTTTGATAGCAAAGTTCTCTTAAAAATTACCGATAATGGCATTGGTATGGATAATTACACTAAAGACCACCTTTTTGAGCCTTTCTATACTACCAAAAAGATTGGAAAGGGAATTGGACTGGGACTGGTAATTGCTAAACATATTGCAGATAATCATAAAGCTAGTCTGGAAATTGATTCAAGCCCCAAAGGAACTTCAGTATCCATCTACATAAACAAGGAGAGAAAAGATGTCTGATATCATAATCATTGTAGATAAAAAACCCTTTCTTGCTGATACCCTTGAGATGGTAATTTCAAACTATTTCCCAGATCAATTCACGATTTTAGCCTTCGACAATTCTACCTCTGCTTTTAATATCATCGAAGAACTATCAATCAAAAAAGAAAACATCTCCCTAATCTCCTGTGAATTCGAAATGCCCAATATTACCGGCTTTGAATTTCTAAATCTTACTACTACCTTCTCCCCTAACAGCATAAAGGTCCTGACAACTACCTATATTGAAATGAAAAAATATCAAGAATTACTCTCAAACGCTGATGTTGACTTCATCCTAGAAAAACCATTCAATATCAATTCCTTAGTCAATGTCGTCAAATGTAGTATAATCCAACAGCATCTACTTTTAGAAAAACAAAAAAATCTGGAAACAATTCAATCCTTGAAGAATTCTCTTTCCCTCATGAGAAATAAATATCAAATCAGAGAAGATAATTTTCTTACCATAAGCGACTCTCTTAACGCTTTCTACTTCAGACTTGATTTAAAAAATACCTTGTTCAATATCTATACTAAATCTACTGACTTCTTTGGTTATGAAACAAGCTCTTTTCATGATTTTGATTCCTTCCTTTCCATTGTAGCACCCGATGATCAAGCTAAACTAATCGAAAGTATCAAAAAAATTAAAGTAGATATTACCTTTCTGGAAACAATCTTTCTCCATATCATTACTATAAAACAAAGCCCCCTACCTGTCAAAATTATTATGCTAAAAGAGAATAGTAGCGAATCAAATGGAAGAAACTATATCGTAGGGATTATTCAACCTGATTAACCCAAATAAGGCAGTAGATTTTTAGAGAATAGCACTATATTCTTTTGCAAGCTGTTAATCTCCTGCTAGCTGAAGCAGGGGAATATGGACTGGGGGCATCTTGTCGCCAGATTTTACAGGCTTTTTAAAGCCTGTTGTGGAAGCAGGGGTGCTTCCACTCCATGCCACCTATTGCCAGAATCTAACCAGAGTGTCAATCTCCTGCTAGCTCAAGCAAGGGGATATGGACTGGGGGCATCTTGCCGCCAGATTTTACAGGCTTTTTAAAGCCTGTTGTGGAAGCAAGGGTGCTTCCACTCCATGCCCACCTATTGCCAGAATCTAACCAGAGTGTCAATCTCCTGCTAGCTGAAGCAGGGGATATGGACTGAGGGCATCTTGCCGCCAGATTTTACAAGCTTTTCAAGCTTGGTTGTGGAAGCGGGACGCTTCCACTCCATGCCGCCTATTGCCAGAATCTAACCAAGCTATCAATCTCCTGCTAGCTGAAGCAGGGGAATATGGACTGGGGCCACCCTTGTCGCCAGATTTTACAGGCTTTTT
>JAEKNW010000285.1 GCA_016838885.1 Candidatus Cloacimonadota bacterium | reverse complement strand
CTTTTCATTCTTGCGAAGCAAGACTTAAACACCCCGTCATCTTCGATGCCACCCCTCTTGGAAACATTTGCTAGAGCAAATGAAGAGGGGATTTAAGACCTACGGGCTCTAGCTCTGTGAATATTTTGATAGATTAATTCGTGAATGAAAAATTCTCCCCGTCTCCCTTTCTCCCCGTCTTTTCGCGATCAGCGAAAAATAATTCAAGTTAATTCGTGTGAAGGCTCTTCTTCTTTTCTTTGAACACCCCCGTCATCGGAACCATTTCACTTTTCATTCTTGCGAAGCAAGACTTAAACACCCCGTCATCTTCGATGCCACCTCTCTTGGAAACATTTGCTTGAGCAAATGAAGAGGGGATTGAAGACATACGTGCTCAATCTCTGTATCCATTTAAAGAGAATAATTCGTGTAACTCGTTTTAATTCGAGTTAATTCGTGTGAAAGCCCTTCTTCTTTTCTTTGAACACCCCGTCATCAGAACCATTTTTCACTTTTCACTTTTCATTCTTGCGAAGCAAGACTTAAACACCCCGTCATCTTTCGATGCCACCCCTCTTGGAAACATTTGCAAGAGCAAATGAAGAGGGGACTTAAGACATACGGGCTCTAGCTCTGTGAATATTTTGATAGATTAATTCGTGGATGAAAATTTTCCCCGTCTCCCTTTCTCCCCGTCTCCCTTTCTCCCCGTCTCCCTTTCTCCCCGTTTCCCCGTCTTTTCGCGAGAAGCGAAAATATTCTTAAATAGGTTTCACGATAACCCAGATGAGGTCAATAACCAACAATATCACAGCTGCATAAACCCCTGCTAAAAGATCATCTACCATAACTCCCCAGCCTTTAGGAAGATTTTGTAGTTTATTTATGGGGTAAGGTTTAGCTATGTCGAATAGTCTGAATAAAAGAAAACCGAAGACAACATAGTAAAGAGTTGGAGGGAAAAGATACATAGCGAACCAGTAGCCGACTACTTCGTCGATAACGATGTGTCCATTGTCGTGTCCCATGGTTTCTTCTGCTTTGGTGGAAGAGTAGACTCCCAGGAAGAAGAATGCAATGAGGAAGATGAGCCAGAGGGGGGAGTCGTAGAAGAGGGGATTACTTAGAGAGTTCTCTGTGATGGACCAAGCACCTGATGTGCTTGGTGCGGGCAAGATGCCCGCGTTCCCAGTTAGAGTGCCCGCGTTCCCAGTTAATTTGCTCACTATCCCAGTTATTCTGGGGAGAAAGTAGTAGATAAGAGCAGCAGCCAGGGTTCCGAAGGTCCCAGGTGCTTTAGGTACTTTTCCAACTAGGAAGAAAGTAGCGATAAATTCGTGAATATTTTTAATAGGTGATTTCAACGTAGATCTCTTGCTTTATCTTGTCTATCCATTCTTGATAAAAGACTTGCTTTTTTTCCATGAAAGCCATTTCTTTAACATTATCTTTTATCTCTTCTAATTCATAGACACCTTCAGGTACATCTTCTAGATTAGCAAAGAGATAGTACATATCTTGAATTTGGATAATCTCGGAAATTTGTCCTGGTTGAAGGTCTTTAAAATAGTCTTCATAGAGGGGTGGGTATTGGCCATGAGGGAATATTCCGATTACACCGTCTTTGAGGGCAGTTTCTTGGTCGCTAGAGTATTTTCTAGCTAATTGACCAAAAGCTTCACCTTCATTATAGCGTTGGATAACCTGTTCCATGAGTTTAAAATGAGCCAAAGAATCTAATTTTGTAGGAGTTAAAGCTTTAAGAATATGTCTGGCTCTAACTTGATTTTCTTTAATATCTTCTAGTTTAATAATATGGTAACCGAATTGGGTTTCAATAATGTCAGAAACTTCACCGGGTTTTAGTGAGTAGGCAGTGTTTTCAAAAGTTTTAACCATTTCACCTCTTCCGAAATAACCAAGATCACCACCGGCAGAAGCTGAACCACAATCACTATTCTTTTTGGCTAGTTCAGAAAAAGATTCACCGCGACTAATGCGTTCATAGATTTGCTCTAATTCCTTATAACGTTGCTGTTTAGTTTTATCACTTGCCTTAATTTGCAAAAGGATCATTCCTAGTTTATAGGAAGGCTTTCGTAAAGGAAGTTCAGCTTTATTCTGATTATAAAACTCTTCAATCTCGATATCACTAACTTCTATTTTTGATTCAATTTCATAGCGAATTACTTGTTCCCGAAGTGATTGTTCCTTATACATATCCTTAAAATAATTCAGCAAATCAAATCTATTCATATTGCTTTTCTTGAGTTCATTAAGAAATTCTGTTTCAGTCTCAAAACTTTTTCTAATCTCCTCAATTCTTCTCTCTGCCATAGCATTAATCTGACTATCATTAATTACATAATCAAGATCTTTTGCTTTTTGCACAACTAATTTAAACTCTACCATCTGCTCTAAAATATCTTGCTCTGTTATGCTATCATCTAACATTCCAGCACTTCTCATTTGCATCATCTGCTTTTCTAAATCAGACTGTAATAAGATGTCATTACCTACTTTAGCAATAATCCTGTCTAATACTTCTGCACTTGATAGAAGTGCTACCATTAATAATATTAGTAGTAATATTTGTTTTTTCATTTTTATCTTGCTTCCTTTTTATATGACTTTTTGAGAGATGATTAACAATAAAATAATCAGGATAATTTTGTCAAATGTTAGATTTTGTGAGGAAGATTTAATCTATCCACTGATTACACTAATTACTCGGAGAAGAAGAAGATCCTTAACACAGAGTTATTCTGTTAAAATGGACACAGAGTATAAGCCCGTAGGTCTTAAGTCCCCTCTTCATTTGCTCTAGCAAATGTTTCCAAGAGGGGTGGCATCGAAGATGACGGGGTGTTCAAAAAAAAGAAAGATAGTCTATCCACTAATTTCACGAATTACACGAATTATTTTTCGCTGATCGCGAAAAGACGGGGAGACGGGGAGAAAGGGAGACGGGGAGAATTTTTCATCCACGAAGTTATTCTGTTAAAATGGACAAAGAGTATGAGCCCGTATGTCTTAAGTCCCCTCTTCATTTGCTCTAGCAAATGTTTCCAAGAGGGGTGGCATCGAAGATGACGGGGTGTTTCTTCAATCCCCTCTTAATCCCAGAGG
>JAEKNW010000284.1 GCA_016838885.1 Candidatus Cloacimonadota bacterium | reverse complement strand
CAGGAATATATATATTATATGCCTTCAAATTCTGTAAGTTATTTTGCTAAAAGAATCTGCACTCTTCTCTAAAGCTCTACTGCACCATTCGGGTTTAACTTTGTAATAAACTTATTCAGCGTTTATTTTATATTCTTTGGCAAGATAAGCAGCAATTCTAGCTTTTCTTCTAGAAGCAGTTCTCTTGTGTATAACGTTGCTTTTAGCAGCCTTATCTAATTTTGAAAATATTGTATTAATAAGTTCTTTTTTCTCGTCTAATGAGATGTTTGAATGCATCTTCTTATCGAGGGTAGATAAAGTTTTCTTCACATAATGATTTCTAGCAGCTCTTTTGGCTTCCTGTCTTAATCTCTTTTCGGGAGACTTACTATTTGGCATTGTTCCTCCAATTAATCTATCTTTTATTTATTTGATAATATTTTTCTTTAAGTGAAAAAAAAGAATTAGCTAAATCCTGTCAATAGTTTTTTTGTTATTTTTTTATATCTATGTAAAATAAGTAGTTAGAATCGTTTATTGTTCAACTTTTAGTGATGAGTTTTGTTAAGATTTGGTCAAGTTTTGTAATTTGTTGAACTATGGAATAGTTTTTGTTGTTGTTACATAGCAGTAACTTATCTAATTTCCATTGAGCGTAATATTCTAAGATTACCTTTTTAATAGTAGCTACATCTCCATAATCAACACAAACACCAGCTTCACACTCTTTGATAATCGCATTTGCATCACCATCTTGAGGTCCAATGCAAAGAATTGGGACTTTTGCACCTAAATATTCAAAAAGTTTCGTGGTAAGCATTCCCTTATTTTGGGGGTAATCATTAATTAAAAGAATCAGTAAATCTGAGTTCACCATCTCTTGAATAGCTTGAGAATGGGGCAGATAATTTTTCATTACCACCGGGAACTTAGTATTAAAAGGATTATTGGGGTAAGTCCCTATAAAGGTGAATTCAGTGTTTTCATAGAGTTGAGGAAGGTTATTGAGGGCTGTAATAATAGAGTTTATATCTTGAGCTTGGGTTATTTTACCTACATATTTGATTCTAAAGATATCACTTCTCTTTTTTTCATGGGCTATAAAATCTTCAGGATCATAAGAATTAGTAAAGGTAAGCTTATTTCCTTGGGGAAAGTTCTTTCTAATTTCATCTGAGACAATGAGATTAAGATCAGCTTCTTTCATTACTTTCTTTTCCAAGAGTCTATTTATGTAGTGTGATAATTTATTTTGTTTAGCTAATTTAAGATAATAGATCTCAGCCCAGGGATCTCTAAAATCAGTAACCCAGGTAATATTAAATCTCTTTTTAAGTTTTAGCCCGATCAGCTGGGTTGAATGAGGAGGTGAGCTTGTTAGGACAATATCGTAGGGATTAGTTTTAAGCAGTTTAGTGGCTTCTTTTAGGGCATGCTTGTTCCAGATAAAACGAGCATCAGGGATAATCAGATTTATTCTGATCCAGTAAAGAAGTTTCTTTAGAAAAGTATCATGTTTATCTGAATTAAGAGTTCCATAAGGAATTCCTTGATTATCCTTAGTTACTTTTTTATAGAAGTTACCGAAGATTGGGGTTGTAGTCCTAATAATTTTAATATTATCAGGGATCTTATCCACTAATGAATCATCAATAATGGGATAATCGCCATCTTTGGTAGTTAGTACAGTAATATCCCAGCCTTCTTGGGGAAGATACTTGAGGATTCTAACCCATCTTTGCACTCCTGCGCCTCCACAGGGAGGGAAGTAATAGGTTATCAAGAGTAATCTCTTCATAGTTTTTCAATAACCTCAATAAAGGGTTGCCAGGAGTATTTGCTATTTTCTTGGAGAATATATTGATAACTTTCTTTTAAATCAAAGGTTTCATAAAAGTCAAGGATTGCCTTTGCCAGAGCCTTCGGATTATCTGCAAGCACTAAAGACCCTGTTTTCCCTTCTTGAATGACTTCAGGAATACCTCCAACTGCTGTAGCGATCACAGGGACACCGAAGGCATAACTTAATTGAATAATCCCACTTTGAGTAGCCTGTTTATAAGGAAGGACACAAACATCAGCAGTTAAGAAAAACTCTTTGACTTCTTCATTTGTGATATACTTATCATGCAGAATCACATTCTTTTCTAAGCTATATTTCTTTATTATATCCAAATAGGGTGAATCATCTCCGTAGACTTCTCCGGCAATAGTAAGTTTTAGCTGAGGTATCATGTTCAAGACTATTGGCATGGCTTCTAATATTGTATCTAAACCTTTATAGGGCTTGATATAACCAAAGAAGAGGAGATTATATTGAAATTCAAAATTATTTTTTTGCTCTGAAGCATAGAAATCATAAGTGGGATGATTAATTTTAACAACACGGTCTTTGGCTAGTTTCGGAAAGAGTTTAAAGAGACTTTTATCCACGCTATCAGACATAGTAATGAAGAAATCAGCCTTTCTAAAAGCATATTTAGTAAGGATATCTCCCCCCACCCACTTTTCATGAAAATCAATATTATCAATATTATAAATAACTTTTATCTTAGATTTCCTTTTTAGCTTACTTACGATGTAACCAAAGGCAGGAGCAAAGAAGGGAATCCAATACTTTAAGATTAACAAATCAGGTTGAAATTTGATAATTTCCCGCACTGTTCTATTATATGTAAGTGGGTTATAGGGTATTAGATAGGATTCAATAGGTAAATCAATTACCATTTTACTTTTCTCAATCTGTTCTTTACCCGGGAAAATAATCTTGGGGTATTGCTTCTTGAAAGAGAACACCTTAATTTCGTGTCCTCGCTCTTGTAGTTTTTTAGCCAGGATTGCCATAAATTGAGCAATTCCCCCTCTAAGTGGATAAGCAGGACCAAGAAAAGCTATTTTCATTCAGGTAACCCTATAAGATCAGTTATCTCATTATAAACATTTTCGACAGGGATTGTTTCTAAGCATGGTTCATCACAGCTATTGAGATAACAACATTTGCATGGTTTATCTGGTTCTAAGATTGTTCCTAAGCCATATAACTCAAACTCATTCTTATTATAAATATTGTTGAGAATTACCACCTTTTTCTTTAAGGCGATTGCTATGTGCATGGCCATTGTTACGTTGGTAACGACTAACTCACAGCAGTTTATCAGGGATACTAACTCTTTAATTGGCTTCACTCCAAAGTATAATGCTCTTCCGCGTGAAGAGATTCTCATATTCATTTCATTATCATATTCGTTACCGAAAATAACTGGAGTAAAACCAGACTTGTTTAATGCTTTGCAGAGTTGGATCCAATTATCTTCCCCCCAGAGTTTTGTGGCATAATCTTTACTACTGCCAGGGTTAAGTCCAACGATCTTCATAGTAGCATCAATACCATAACGATAAGTGGGATTAGGGGGATTTATGATATATTCATCTTTGTTATAAGTGAAACCACACAATTCAACAATCTCCTGGGAATAGCTGTTTGGATTCTCTTTATAGAGGTCATCCCATAAGCCAATTTGCCATTTATGACAGGCATCTTTATCTACAGCTTGGCAGTGTCCCCATTCATCCATAGTATAACCTTTTAGGTGAGTAGTTTGCAGAGAAGTAGCTAAGGCAATTGCCTGTTTATCTTTATCTAGGCTATAGACAATATCAAATTTAAGGGATTTTAACCAAAGAATATTATCTGTATTCCAGTTAAGGATAGTGTTAACATGAGATTGGGGGACTAAGTCAACTGTCTTTGTTATCCAGATGATATGAGCTTGAGGAAAAGATTTTCTTATTTGATGTAAAACAGGACTTGTTCTTACAACATCTCCTCCCGAACCTAATTTTATTATCAATATTTGATGGTCATAAGGGGCGTATTCAGGGCAAGCATGGCAGTGATAGCCCTTATCTTTGTGGGGCTTACAAGGCATATCACCTTTGAAATAGATACAATCATTATTTATTTTCATTAATTCTCCCTTTGGTTAAAAAATTCTTTGCTTGCTTGGTTGAATCCAATATATAAAAAAGAACGTTTTATTTGGTCAATCAACATAGCATATTGAGGTAATGAGCTTAAAACTGAAGCGTTACCTATTACAATAATCTGTTCTCTGGATCGAGAAAGTGCGACATTAAGTTTTCTGTCAACTCTTCTATTTGGAGTGAGAGATTGCAGCAATTCTAACTGGTGATGATAATTTACTGTTAGAGAGTAGATTATTATATCTCTTTCTGATCCTTGGTATCTTTCCACAGTATCAATAGTAACATCCTTACCGGAAAGTAGATCTTGGGTTATTTCTTTGATTAAGTTAATCTGCGATCTCCAATTACATATTACTCCAACTGTGTTTGATGTCAAGCTTTCTTGATATGAAGTTAGTATTGCTTGAAGCAACTTCTTAACAACTATAGCTTCTAAGTGAGAAATCTTACTGCTAGTTTTATCGGGGATATCGATGAAGATACACCTGTTTTTAGCGAGAATATTTTTTACCAGATTATTATTGCTAGGTGTATAATTCTCAAAAAAGTGAGCATTGGTCTGTCTTTCTATCTTAGTCATTAATTGATTATCATAGTTTAGATTAATCAAATCAGCAATTTCTTGATGCATGCGATAGTGATGGGTTAGGGTATGATAAGCATGTTTCCAGCCCTTAGTTTGAGCATTGGCAAATAATCTTTCAAAGAGAGATTGACGGAAGCTATGGATATTAAGGTTGTTAAGAAGCTGATCTTGGCACCCTTGATTATTATCACTTTGTATACTAATAGCCGGCAGTTGATTCTGATCACCGATAAGAATAAATCTTTGGAAATTCTTGGTTATCCCGATGAGCTCCGGTTCAATCAATTGTGAGGCTTCATCTATAAAGAGGGTATCAAAACTAATAATGTTATGTAGAGCCTCTCTATTGGCATGATAAGAGGCTACAGTGGAACAGAAGATGCGGTAAGTGCTAATCCTCTGTGAGATTTCTTGAAGTTTCTCTGCTTCATGGCAGAGATTATTAAGTGACGAGATTGAATCACTGCTACTAGAGCCTAATCTAAGATATTTAAGTTCAGCTTGATTCAACTTCAAGCACACTTCATCAATGGCTCGATTCGTAAAGGCTAAGACCAAGACTTTTTCTGAACTTTTATTGTTTAGGTAGGAAATACACCTTAAAAGAAATGATGAGGTCTTCCCTGTCCCAGGAGGTCCCTGTAACAAGAAATAATCTTGAGAAGAGAGAGCTTTTTGAATAATCGGATTCAGATATTCATCAGCATCTTGATATTGGAATTTGGGGTCAAAGCGTGGTCTAACTTTGCCTAGAAGAAGCTGACGATTTGCTTCTGCAGAGACAACAAATTCAGATAAGGAAGTCATTAAACCAAAGAGATTGGCATCACCTGTGTCTGCTTGGATAATCCAGTTATCTTCATTTAAAAAGAGACTTTTATTAATTTCAGCATTTCTGGGTGAAAGAGCTATCTGGTTCGAATCGATATAGTTAAGGGAACATTTCAATACTTGAGATAATATTTTATCTGCATATAAATAGAGAATTACCCTGTCTCCTTCTCTTAAACTTAGAGTCTTTATCTCTTTTGGTCGATTAAACAGCAGTAAATTATCTTCATAGCCGGCAAATTTTAGGTTAGTCAGAACACGTGGGTTATCTTCTTTTTCTATTAAGGAAGAAGTCCAGAGTGAAGAAAAACCTGATTTCCCAGAATTCACTCCTGTTTTCTTGGTATAAGCCCCGGTTTTAGTCGCCCATATTTCTCTAAAGAGAAAACTCAGATAGTTTGAAAAGTAACTCTTCTCTTCCAAAGATAGATTTGCTATAGCAGCTTGAATAACTTGAAATCTCTCTAAACTAAACTTAGGAATCCTCTTAAGATCTATCTCCTTAAAGTATTTAATAATATCAAGAGAACCTTCAGCCAAGGCTTTAAATTCACTAACTATACAATTCCTGACCATCAAGATATGTTGTTCCATAAAAGGTGCCGGGGCAATATTGCGTAATTCGCCCTGCTTATCTTGACTATAAAATATCATGGAAGACCCTGTTCTCCCCTCTCCATAGAGTGAACTTAGCAACATATCATAAATATGAACTTGAATTGCATGATTAATCCACACTCCAAACTTGGGTACACTTCCACTTTTTAATTCAAAGATTGAACGCCTATTAGAATCATCAGTCTCTCCTTCTAAGAGACCATCCAGCCGACCAAAGAGTCCATATTGAGGAGAATAAAAAGTCGGCTCAGTAGTAACTCTGATATCTTTTATTTTTTCACACAAGTTTTGTAGATTAGAGTAGTGATTCTGCTTGATGTTCTCCATTATATCAACCAGGTTACCAGTTCCTAAACTTAAGGAAGTCAACACAGAGGAATGAACACATTCTTTAAAAGTAGTATTGAAATCACGATGATTACCGGAGATCATTCTATCTAACATCTGATTAACAAAATTACCTGTAACCATGGGTATGGATATCCCGGCTTTATCAAAGAGTGAAATTACTGCAATTTTGTGATAAGCACTATTATTCTGAAAACACTTAGCAATAGTCGTGGCATCTAATAAAAAATCAGCTTCTAAGACTATCTTGGTATTAGATTGAGTAAAATAAACTCTTTCATCATTTGAATTTTGTTTGATATGATAAAATATCAAGTTACAGCACTGCCATAGCAATTTAGCAATAGATCCTATCTTTTTACCATATACAAAATTATCTTTTGGGTTTTCAGAATCTTTTAAATCCCAAACTAAAACCTTAATCTCTTCATCTCCATCTTTCTCATAACCTACAATTTCACTCTTGAAACTCCCGTCATTCTGTTGAATTAAGTCCCACCTATCTACTATTAAAGATAGATGAGAAACTGGGGTATGAGGACTCTTTTGAATCTTGGTAAATTGTTCTATCTCTATATCAGCAAAGTCAGCTTCTAAACTACTAATCCTTCTCTCAGTGAATTGACAAACCAGTAGATAAAGATAATAGATGCTACTTTTGAGACTTTTTGATGAGATATTTTTTATTTCTCCATGGACTACTTTATTATATAAGATACGGATACCGTTCAAGTTTGCTTGTAGGTCATTATCAAAATTATAATATTCGTTAGCATAAGTGAATCTACTATAAAGATTAGGGAAAGACTCCTTAAACTCACTGCTTATCTCTTCATAAAAGGATTCTAAGAGATTCCGTAAATTTAAGACCTTCAAAGAATCTTCACTACCATTATCTCTAGATATCTCTTCTAACCAGTCACAATAGGAGACAATTCTCTCATCACTTAGGATTCGAACCATATTTTTACATCCAATATTTTTGTTATTGTAATAAATTTAGAAAGAGAGAAGATTAGTCAATGTTTTTTTTATTCGGACCAATTAGCCTATAAACTTCTCCCCCTTACCCCCTCATTCTTTTGAAAAAATTTTAACCCTTCACTATTATATAGGATCCACTTTTCCAAAATGTCCCGGTTTTTGGATAATAATTAAAAATAATTCCTCTGCAATATTTACATTAGCATTCTTTATAGTTTCTTTTTTTATAATTATTGGATGATATTTCAAGTAAGTGGGAATGCGGGTAGCTTGCCCGCTTACTGCCGACTAGAGTAGGGGATTCCCGCTGAAGCTAACCACAATCTTGAGCCCGGGGTCGAAAGGCGGGCGTTTCCGCCCACACCAAGCTTAAAAAAGCTTGGTTGTGGAAGCAAGGGTGCTTCCACTCCAGGCCACTTGTCTCCTGAATCTAACCCAGCTACTAACCTACTGCTAACTGAAGCGTAGGGATATGGACTGGGCCACCCTTGCCACCAGATTTCACCAAGCTTGGAAAAGCTTATTTCAAACTAGCTAAAGCACTATTATAGTCAGGTTCTTGAACAATTTCAGGAACTAACTCAGTATAAGTAACTTTGCCTTCTTCATTGATAATTACGACACTTCTTGCCATTAATCCAGCCATTGGACCATCCACAATTTGCACACCATAACTTGTAGAGAACTCCTCACCTCTCATTTCACTAAGAGTAATCACTTTATCCAATCCTTCCGCGCCACAAAATCTGGCTTGTGCAAATGGTAAATCACGAGATATACATAGGACTACAGTATTATCTAAGTTATTAAGCTCAGCATTGAATTTTCTAACTGAGGCTGCGCAAACTCCGGTATCCAAACTTGGAAAAATGTTTAGTATTACCTTCTTGCCCCTATAATCACTTAATTTTGCTGGGCTTAAATCATTCTTAATTAAAGTAAATTCTGGAGCTGTTGCTCCCACTTCCGGTAAATTTCCATTACTATTTATTTCATGTCCTTTCAAAGTTATCTTTGCCATCTTAATTTCTCCTTTTTTTATATTAATATCTAATTTTATAATTAATATAAAATAATTTACTTAATTAGCAAATTTAAATTTCTCTTTCGAATATTGGATTTCCTCTATTGATTTTTTTTAATTTATATTTTTGATGTCTTGTCTTTTTATTGGGCATCTATTGGGGTTCATTGGGCATCTATTAGGTCACTGTTAGACTAAAAGCTAACAGTGATACAATAGACAAGTGGTAATGAGATTGATAATAGACAGCCTCATGCAAAATGAGCTTTTCCTGACTTGGAGCGCGACTTCTTATCTAGGAGCACTAACATCCCTGATGGCATTCTTAACCGGGATTGCGGGCAAATTCTCTGGGATTGCGGGCAAATTCTCTGGGATTGCGGGCAAATTCTCTGGGATTGCGGCAAATTCTCTGGGATTGCGGCAAATTCTCTGGGATTGCGGGCTTCCAGCCCGTATTCATTTCTCCTAAAGGGGAGAAATTATCTATCTTGCTAACAGCAAGATGATAAGAACCGGCAACGAGTTACCGGTTTCTAATACGGGCTGGAAGCCCGCAATCCCAGAGTACTATTCTCAAAGATCTACTGAATTATTTGGGATTAACAGTGTCTTGGAACACTGCCTATTATATTTTCATCCCTTCGGGATTTAATAGAAACAAGCTTACAGCTTGGGGCGGAGAGAATCTCCACCGTCCGACAGAAGATGCTTCGTTACCAATAAACAATCACTATAAAATGTCAAGAAAACCTTAAGATGGGCAATATAATAACTTTCCTTAAGGATAAGCTATTGAGAGGGTGCCTTGATTGTTGAACAGTCTCCAATAATTGAACAAAAAATTAACCATTTTTTTACTTGACTCATAAATCAACTATTATTATTTTAATTTCACATATATGAGAAATTTAAAGACATGTCTTGTTCCATGTACATCTGGAGATTTCGAGCTGTTTTTAGCAAAGATTGATGATTCTATTTGAGAGAAGGAGAGACAATGAACTCAAGCAAAAGGGAAGGATTAGTAGCCAAATGTGGTTTAGATTGCAGTATTTGTGAATTGTACTTAAGTCGAGATAATAGTGAGTTATTGGAGCAGTTAGTTTCCAAGGGGATTCCCCGGGATAAATTACCATGTGCAGGCTGTAATGCAAATGGTGGAAGATGTGTTTTAATGTCTTCTAAATGTGAAACATACAAATGTGCTGAGGACAAGGATTTACGCTACTGTTTTGAGTGTGATGATTTTCCTTGCCAGAGGTATCAGCCTTTAGCAGATGGAGCTAACAGCTACCCCCACAATTTAAAAGTTTATAATTTATCCCTTATCAAGAGTCAGGGAATAAATTACTTTTTAGATAATTCACAAACTATAAAGGATAAATATTTTCATGGAAAAATAGCCTTAGGAAAGGGTGCAAAATAAATTATTGACAGATTAGTAAGTATTAATAGTTATGTTTAGGTGAAAATTTACTGAGATAAAGTATTAACATAATAAACCTAAAATAATTGGGAGGAATAATGTCCGACATGAAACGCGTTTATTTATTTGGCGATGGAAAAGCAGAAGGCAATAGTACAATGAAAAACCTTCTTGGTGGTAAGGGTGCTAACTTAGCAGAGATGAACTTAATAGGAGTTCCGGTACCTCCAGGATTTACAATTACAACTGAAGTTTGTACAGAGTATAATCAAGTTGGTCAAGAGAAATCAAAGACTTTATTAAAGGCTGAAGTAGAGCATGCAATAGCAAATTTGGAAAGCATTCTTGGAACAAAGTTTGGTTCAAGTGAAAATCCTCTTTTACTTTCAGTACGCTCTGGTGCTAGAATATCAATGCCAGGTATGATGGACACAGTTTTAAACTTAGGGTTAAATGATGATGCAGTAGAAGGTATTGCTAAGAGAACAGGTAATGATAGATTTGCTTGGGATTCTTATCGTAGATTTGTCCAGATGTATGGCGATGTTGTTATGGATATGAAACCAAAATCCAAAGAAGATATAGATCCTTTTGAAGAGATCATTGAAGAAGTTAAAGAAGCGAAACATGTTGAAAGTGATTTAGATTTAACAGTAGATGATTTAAAAGAATTAGTTGCTAAGTTCAAAGTAGCAGTTAAGGAAAACACTGGTAATGAATTCCCTAATGATCCATGGGATCAATTATGGGGTGCTGTTTTTGCTGTATTTGGAAGCTGGAACAATGACAGAGCTATCTATTACAGAAAGATGAATTCAATCCCAGGTGAATGGGGAACTGCAGTTAATGTACAGGCCATGGTTTATGGTAACATGGGTAACAATTCAGCAACCGGTGTTGCTTTTACCCGTGATGCAGGAACTGGTGAGAACATCTTTAATGGTGAGTACTTAATTAATGCCCAAGGTGAAGATGTGGTTGCCGGTGTTAGAACTCCTCAAGAAATCACTCTAGAAGGTTCACGTAGATGGGCTAAATTAGCCGGTGTTACTGAAGAAGAGAGAGCAGCAAAATTCCCATCTTTAGAAGAGACAATGCCAACTGTTTATAAAGAGTTAGATGAAATTCAAGAAAAATTAGAAAATCACTATAAAGACATGCAAGATCTTGAATTCACTATTCAAGATGGTAAATTGTGGTTACTTCAAACCAGAAGTGGTAAGAGAACCGGTTCAGCAATGGTTAGAATGGCTGTTGAGATGGTAGAAGAAGGATTTATTGATGAAGAAACAGCTGTATTAAGAGTTGCACCTAATAAATTAGATGAACTTCTCCACCCGGTATTTGACAAAGAAGCTGTTGCAAGTGCAAAAGTTTTAGCAAAAGGTTTACCGGCATCTCCCGGAGCTGCTACAGGTAAAATTTGTTTCTTCTCAGATGAAGCTGTAAAAAGATATGCAGACGGTGAGAAGATTATCTTAGTTAGGATTGAAACATCTCCTGAAGATTTATCAGGAATGGATTCTGCTGAAGGTATCTTAACAGCTCGTGGTGGTATGACATCACACGCAGCAGTTGTAGCTCGCGGTATGGGTAAATGCTGTGTCTCTGGGGTTGGTGCCTTAAGAATCAACTACCGTGAAAGAACTTTAACTATTGATGGTAAAGTATATAGAGAAAATGATTTCATCTCTTTAAATGGTTCAACCGGTGAAGTTTATGATGGCCAAATCAAAACTATTGACCCTGAATTATCAGGAACCTTTGGTAAATTGATGAAGATAGCTGACAAATATTCAAACATGTATGTAAGAACAAATGCAGACACTCCAAATGATGCTCTTGTAGCTCGTCAATTCGGTGCACAAGGAATCGGACTTTGTCGTACAGAGCACATGTTCTTCGAAGGTGAAAGAATTAAAGCTGTTCGTGAGATGATTCTTTCAAATGATACAGCAGGAAGAGAAGCAGCTCTTGCTAAGATTCTTCCTTATCAAAGAGAAGATTTTGAAGGTATTTTCAAAGCTATGGATGGATTTGGGGTAACAATTAGATTGTTAGACCCACCACTTCACGAGTTTGTACCACATGAGGATGAAAACCAACAAATTATGGCTGATGAAATGGGAATTTCTGTTGAAGAAGTTAAGGCTAAAGTTGAAGAACTTGCTGAGTTTAACCCAATGCTTGGTCATAGAGGCTGTCGTTTAGGTAACACATATCCTGAAATCACTGCAATGCAAGCCCGTGCTATCATTGAGGCTGCTGTTAATGTGAAAAAAGCAGGTGTTGATGTTCATCCTGAGATTATGGTTCCTTTAATTGGAACTGTTGAAGAATTCCAACTTCAAGAAAGTATTATCAGAGAAACTGCAGATGCTGTCTTTGCAGAAAAAGGGGCAAAAGTAGATTATTTGGTAGGTACCATGATTGAAATCCCTAGAGCTGCTTTAACAGCTGATGCCATAGCCAAACATGCTGAATTCTTCTCATTTGGAACAAATGATTTAACTCAGATGACATTTGGTTACTCACGTGATGATGCCGGTAAATTCTTACCTGTTTATCTCGAGAAAGGTATATTGAAAGATGATCCATTCCAAAAACTAGACCAAACAGGTGTTGGCCAGTTAGTTCAGATGGGTACTGAAAGAGGTAGATCTGTTAGACCTGACCTTAAAGTAGGTATTTGTGGAGAACATGGTGGTGAGCCATCTTCTGTTGAATTCTGTCACGGTGTAGGCATGAATTATGTATCATGTTCACCTTTCCGTGTACCAATTGCTAGATTATCAGCAGCACAAGCTGCCATTAGAAACCCAAGATAGTATATAACTAAACATATAAATGGAAGGGACTGATTAATCAGTCCCTTTTTTTTGTTTCGCTCAAAAAATTCTATTCAGCGTTATTTCTTCTAGCACTTTTGAATATATAAGAGCCTTGAATATTTTCAAATTGCCTTATTTCTTCAATTTTGTTATCTTCGGTGAAGGTAAGTTCAAGCTTATTAGAAGTAGAAACATTTTTAGAATAGTCTTTAGAATTTTCCTTCTCATCTTCAGAGATTATTTGGTAGGTTACTTTGGTTTCAGCCAGCATAGATTCAGGATTTTTATTCTTGAAATAGATGTCAATTTTCTCAGCTGTAAGCCAATTAGTGAACTCTTTTTCTTCCTCAAAGGCAAAATCTATTCTGCAATTATTAATAAATTCAACATGGGCTAATTTATTTTCAACAAAGAGGAGATTAAAGGTCTCAGCACTTCCTCTACCGAATTCAGTTTCGATACGAGGATCACCGGTATAAACAGCAGTCCCCTCTTCATTATAGTAGATGAGGAAATTACTAAAAATATCTGCTTCTGCTAGTTTAGTATGAACATTAAACATAGCAACAACTTTATCAAAATCTGCGAAATATTCAATTTTCTCAGAGCTGATAGTCAGAGAATCTTTTTTATTTTCAATCTGAGGTTGAATGTTCATAAAGCCATAGCCATCATTACGATTATATTCTAAATATCCGGATTTTGCTGTGATGTTTTCTGTATATTCCATGGCTAGGACATTTTTAGCAGCGATAATCTTCTCAATCTTCTTATTATAAATCAAGGTGTCTGCCTGAAATTCTCTTTTAAGCTGCTTGTTTAAGTCATATTCATAAGCAATAACATTGCCACTGAACTGGACAATCTCATCAATATTATTATAGAAAGCATAGTCTGATGTAATAGTAAGTGTATCTTTTTTTACCACAACATTATTAAATAGTTTAGCAGTCTCATTGCCCTCTACAATAGTGCCTTTATCGCAGTAAAACTCAATTTGACCATAGAAGAAGTTAACATTCCCATTCATATTGAGAATATACTTTTCATTATGTTTGTTTAAAAGAACATTATCAGAGTTTATGATTCTATAGCTCTTATCTCTAAGAAGTTCGTTACTCAGAACTATTGTTGCGCTTATTACGATTAGAAATATCGCTAAAAGCTTTTTCATCAGCAACTCCTTGTCCTGAAACTTTTTCCATTCTAGTCATTTCTAGTTTTGAATTAGTCTCTAGATTAAAACCATTCAAATAAGTATTCTCATCCCAAAAATCAACTTCCCCCGGACAAATAATCCTGTCCCGAGTCCGATCCCAATAGGCTAACTCTGTCTCTACTCTTCGCATATCCCCATATTTAAAGACTACATTCCCGATACCCCGAATAATATTAGATTTATCATCGATGATAGTTGTATCACAGACAACAGTCGTTATAATCCCTGTCCCTTCTTCTACTGTAACAATATAGACAGAATCAGCAATCGTTGACTGCTTTTCGTAATAGCGGGTAATACTTCGGGCTTTAAGTAAATACTCTAATTTGCTACCATTATACTTCTTAAGCTCGACATTCTTACTGTTTTCATCAGGTTCATTCTGATCAATTTCCAGAGTTGAAGGCTGTGAAGTAGTTTCGCACCCTACAATAATTAAGAAGGAAATTAGAAGAATATTAAATAGTAAATTTTTCAATTGCTTTCTCATATAATCCTTGAGCATCTAAAATGATGTCGATAATCTCTCTAACTGCCCCTTTTCCACCTTCTTTCTTAGCAATAAAATCCACATAGGGCTTAATAGCTTCATCACCATCATTGGGAGTTGCTGCAAAACCGGCGCGGGATAAGACTGGATAATCATTCCAATCATCACCTATATAAGCCAAGTTCTCCCAGTCCAACTTCAATTCATTCAGTAATTCTTGCATCTTTTGGCCTTTGCTATCTATATTTTGATATAGATGCCGGATATTTAAATCAGCACATCTTCTTTTTAATACCTCCGAGCTTCTTCCTGTGATAACAGCAGTAATTAAACCTGCTCTATGCAACATCATTACTCCCATTCCATCCTTGGCTGAGAAAGACTTCTGCTCCAAAATAGCATTATTTTCTGTTTGGAGATAGGTAATTTTCCCATCTGTTAAGACCCCATCACAGTCAAAGCAGACAATTTTAATTTTACTCAACTTATCTTGCATTCCATAACCTCACACATTCTGTAATTAATTGTTCCATCTTAGATAATTGAAACATAGATTTAGCATCACTAAGCCCTGAAAGAGGCTCAGGATGGGTTTCAATGAAAAGTCCATCTACATAACCACTTGCTAAGGCAGCCTTAGCCATCATAGGAACGTATTCCGGATTTCCACCCGATATCTTACCAATTGAAGGCTGTTGTAAAGAATGAGTTACATCATAGACCACCGGATAACCTGCCCCACTCATTATAGCAAAATTACGAAAATCAACAACTAAGTTATGATAACCAAAGGAAGTCCCCCTCTCTGTTAAGAGAATTTTATCATTCCCCGTAGAAGCAACCTTTTCTGAGGCTGTTATAATATCTTCACCTGCCATGAATTGAGCTTTTTTTATATTAACTATTCTACCACTCTTCCCAGATTCTACTAAAAGATCTGTCTGACGTGATAAAAATGCCGGGATTTGGATGATATCTGCTACTTCTGCTACAGACTTAACTTCCCATGTCTCATGAATATCTGTAACTATGGCTACTTGGAAATCATGCTTAATCTTAGCAAGAATTTTCAAACCCTCTTCTAAACCCACACCTGTATATGAATCTAATGAAGTCCGATTTGCTTTCTTATAAGAAGCTTTAAAGATAAAGGGAATATCAAATTTCTCTGTTATCCTCTTTAACTCCTCTGCTGTTCTATACATAATCGCTTCTGATTCTATGACACAAGGTCCGGCAAGCAGAAAGAAATTCTCACTTTGTTTCAACTTATTATACATTTTCGTTTCCTTATTATGATCTTGTATTAGGATATTTATAATAGCTTTTGTAGTCAAGGATTATTTATCTGAAATTTTTTCAGATGGGAAAGGAGACTGTGCTGACATCAAGCCACTTTTTCATATAACTTAGTTTATTGCCTATCTTATGGTTTTCTTGAATTTTAAAATATTTGCTTATTAGTTATATTGCCTCTTTGCTGGGAGTGTGGATGCCCACATCCGCTTCCAAGCGATAGCTTGGAAATTCTTAAAAATCCCGAAGGGATGAAAATGCATTATTTGGGTTAAATCAACAATTCAACAGTTCAACAAATAAACGATTCAACCAAAGTATATTTCGTGTAAAAACTCTTCTTTCTTTTCGGTGTATTCAGTGTTTTCGGTGGCCATTTCTTCTCTTAAAACTCTGTGAAACTCCTCTTGCCCTCTGTGTAACTCTGTGTTAAGGATCTTCTTCTTCTTTTTTATTTGAACACCCCGCCTCTAACGAGGCATACGGGCTCTATATCTGGTTTCATTCAGGATCTCTTGTAAAGCAGTCAACCACATGATCATTGACCATCCCCACTGCTTGCATGAAGGAGTAGATGATAGTAGTGCCGATAAATTTGAATCCTCTTTTCTTAAGATCTTTGGATATCAGATCAGAGAGAGGGGTTGATGCCGGTATTTGGTGGAGTTCTGTAAAGTTATTGATAATAGGTTTGTTATGGACATAGGACCAGATGTAGTTGGAGAAAGACGAAAATTCTCTTTGGACTTCTAAGATTCTTTGGGCATTATTGATAGCAGCTCGAATTTTGAGTTTATTACGAATAATACCAGGGTTTTGAAGTAAAATATTAACATCTTCTTCATCAAACTTAGCAACTTTTTCTATATCAAAATTTGCAAAGGCTTGTCTAAAATTCTCTCTTTTCTTGAGAATAGTAAGCCAGCTTAGTCCTGCTTGCATAGATTCTAGGACTAAAAACTCAAACAATTTTTGATCATCTTTAATAGGTCTTCCCCACTCTTCATCGTGATATTTAATATAGCTTGGGTCTGATAAGCACCATTGACATCTCTTCATGGCTAGTCCTAGATCATTTCTAGTACACGAAGAGCATTTTTATAGAAGAGTTTTTCAATAGTAGTTTCTGAGACATTTCTTTCTCTAAGGAATACAGCAAAATCTTGGTAGAAGCTGGGATTTTTAACACCATCTAAGTATTTTGAGATACCATCAAAATCAGAACCGAAGGCAAGAACATCATCACCAAAGTCTGAGACTACAGCATCTAACATATTATAAATAGCAGAATAGCCGGTGGGGTAATCCGGATATATTTTTATCTGTGAAGTTTCCATAAAGCCGGGATAGAAATTCAAGCCCATAACTCCACCCCTATCATCAATTTCTTTGATCATATCTTCGGAAAGATTTCTTTCATGGGGGACGACTTTTCTATAATTAGAATGGGAGGCTATGATAGGCACTTCCAGGATATCTAAATAATCCCAGAAACCTTGATCTGAGATATGAGAAACATCGAAAATCAGATTTAACTCGTTGATTTTATCAGCTAAGAGTCTTCCTTTATCCAGAATACCATAGGGTTCCACAGCTGAGCCAACATAGGGTAAGGCTCTATTCCAAGTTGGAGCCAATATCCTCACCCCTAATTCATAAAAAATGTCTAACATATCCAAATCATTAGCAATTAATTCTAATCCTTCAATAGAGATTAAATTTCCATATTTATCTTTGTTATGGTAATAATCATCAATTGAATAGTATTGGTATAGACTGGGGTTAGCCTTGATATCGCGCTTGATATTGGCTAGCATTTTTAAGCCATTGTGTAGTGGATTGGTGATGCCTAATTGACCAATGAAGAGAGATTGGGTTTGAATTCTAACATTGCCTTTAATAATTGTTTCAGTAGTAATATCTTCTGAAAATTGCACTTCCTTATCCTGATCTGATGGTAGTTTGAAGTAGGCTTTTCTAATCCAGGGAAGAGTATTAAAAATATCTTTTTTCATATAAGTATCAGCGTGAAGATCAATTACAGGAATCATCCTTACTCCTTAATGTCTTGAAAATTTAAAAATATCTTTGGTAAATCCGAAAGCTAAATAATAGTTAATAGTAGATTCGAGATCATGAGAAACTGTAATTCTTAGAGGCCCCAGAGGAGTTTTATAGCCCAGACTTAAATCTAAAACCTTTTGTGAGGATAAAGATTGACCGGACTTCTTTAATTCTCCTTTATAAAGAAACTGTCCACTAATATTAATAAAATATTTATTTCTATAGTCATATTGAAGACCTAAACGGTTAATTTGGTAACCTTCTTCATTTAGGCTATGTTTATCCATACCGGTAAAAGAATCAATTCCTCCAATCTCGAAGGGGGTAAATAAGATTCCCAGGAAGGCATTACGAAAGACACCGGAATCAATTCCTGCATGGAGAGAGAGGTTTTCTCTCAAAGGAAAGGCTTTAAAGAGTTCAATATAAATTTTTTCATAATCTTCTTCTGTAAAAGGACTATCAAGTGCTTTTTGGTAACTCATCATAAACTTGTTACCAGATTTAGGAAAATATAAGTCATCAACACTTTCGTGATATGCTTTAACTCCAATCCCGAAAGCTTTGAACTTTCTTTGAGGTAACTCTAATTCAGCAACATCTTGATAAAGACTTGATCTATAGCCGAAAGCATAAGCTTCACCTACTAAAATATCTTTAATGAAGAAACCTACACCTAAGTTTAAACCATATTCAAGTTTCTTGATTCTACTACTTTTGTTACCTTCAAAGTTGTAGTTATAAAGTTTAACTTCTTCAAGATAAGGAAAGGCACGATAATATGCTCCGTACAAATCACCAAAGTTTTTAACATAATCAAAGATTAGGGAGTTAACACCTCCTAATTGAAGACTGGTGATTAGCTTAGAATTTTTCTGGACCACATTATTCATGGTGGTTGTTACTCGGGCTACTAAATCATCTGAGGTATCATAGATAGCATCAAAACTAACAAAGCTTCTTCCTTTTTCTTTGATTACAATTTCTAAATTGTATTTTCCCTTATCATAACTAAGTTTAGGATAAACCCAGTGAAAGAATTTAGTATTATAGCACTTTAAAGTGGCTTCTAGAATATCTTCATAAGTATAGTAATTTCTATTTGTTAAGCCTGAGTAGAGTTTGACTTTGGTACTATGAATATCATTATTACCAGAGATAGTAATATTATTAACAAAGATTTTATTGGGTAGGGTAAAAACCTGTTTGCTAGGTTTAGCAGGCGATTGACCTTCTTGAAGTCTGATTAATTCTGCAATATTATTTCTAGCTTCCTCTTCCCCTAAGCGAATAATCTCTTCCATATCATCAAAACTGCCATTGCTGAAGCTGTTCAAGGGAGGAGAAAGGACTAAATCTGATTTTTCAATTGACTGCTCTACCCAAACATTCATATTGATATTGATGGTCTGATTCAAGATTGCTAAGAAATCCTGACATTCATTTTTATCTTTTAGAGGAGTATTAGCTTTACTGGCTAAGATGTAATTAGCTCCCATATCAATCAAGACTTGGACAGGGAGATTATCTTTTACTCCACCATCAACATATAGTTTTCCCTCAACTTCAAAAGGCTCTAGCAAGGTTGGGAAAGCCATTGAAGCCCTGACGGCATCGATTAAGTTCCCCTTACTAAATGTTTCACTTTCTCCGCTAGTTAAATTAGTAGCATTACACCTAAAGGGAATAGGAAATTCATCAAAATTCTGATAATAAATCCCTCTATTAAGGTAAGTTGCTAACTTTTGCAACATATTGTTACCAGAGAGGATAGAGATGGGAATATCTAAAGATAAATCACTATTAATTGTTAAATCTATAGCCCCATAATCTAACCATCTCTTTTCACCAATAAAGAGTTCATCGCGATTTATAGAATCATTTATCTGACTTCTAAAATCGAATTTAAGAAAAATTTCCTCAATCTCCTCCCCAGAATAGCCTAAAGAATACATTGCTCCTATCAAAGCTCCAAAAGAGGTCCCTGAAATATAATCTACTTCGAGTCCAACTTCATCAATAACCTTGAGTAAACCAATATGCGCTAAGCCTCGTGCACCTCCTCCACTTAAAGCCAAGCCAATCTTAAGATCTTCTGCTTTTAGAGATGCTAAAGAGATTATCAGGGTGAGAGTGAGGAAAAATCTTCTCATTATTTATCTAAAACTATGATATCTACTGAACCAAATACGGCATCTGCATTGATTATTAAGGCAGTTTCGGTAGCTGATGCCCATTTTAAACGAGAATCTTTATATACTTTTCCAAAGACAGCATCAGCTTCTAGTCTAACAGGCACAGTGCTATCAACATACAAAATTGCTTTGCCAAAGACAGCATTAATTTCAACAAATCTGTCGTGACTGGAAACATCAAGGCCGGTCAGATTGAGAGTATCTGTGGAAAATACGACGTTTAACTCTTCAGTATATTGACTGCTTTGATGGTCTGAGTAGCCAGTTTTTACTCCTCTGGAGCTATGCCTGCTACGATTACCAAATCCACCGACTAGAAGTTGAATTCCAAAAATAATTATACAAATCGAGACAAAAATCGTTCCTAAAGGCATTCTTATACTTGGGAAAAATGCTTTTAATAAAGACAATCCCCATAAGATTAATAAGACACCCCAGAAAGCGCCACTAAAGAAAAAGTTCATTTTCATTCCTCCTCCAAATAAGTGAGTATTTTTTTATTTCCTAAAAAAGGACACAAGTATTGAACCCAAATAATGCCTTCATTATTCAAGTTAAACAATAATTGTGTCCCTTTTATTTTCTGTCAAATATTATTTAATTTTATTATACCATTGAGTAAATAACTCTTCTATTGGTAAATCTATTATATCATTAATTTTGAAGCTATCTCCAGTTACTTCGCCTATAACAGTGCAAGTGAAATCATCACAAATATCAATAATAGCAGGGATATTTTCAGCTACAGTAGATATTACAATGCGAGAATGAGCTTCTCCAAAGAGTTCTGCATCTGGTCTATAGTCAAAATCAAGGTCAAGAATAGCACCTTTCAAAGTATTATTTGGTAAAAAACAACTTTCTGCTACAGCGACTGCTAATCCACCATCAGAACAATCGTGAGCTGATTTGATTAAGCCTTCATCTATGAGTCTAAGTACAATTTCATAAAGTCTCTTTTCTTTTACTAAATCAACGTAGGGAGCATTGCCTAGGATCTTACCATGCACTTCTTTAAGATATTCAGAGCCACCAATATTATCAGCCGAATCACCAAGTAAGATAATTACATCTCCGTCATCTTTGAAATATTGATCCATAATTTTTGTATTATCTTGAATCACACCCAACATACCTATGGTAGGAGTTGGATAGATAGCCCCGGTAGGATTTTCATTATAGAAGGAGACATTGCCACCGGTAACAGGAGTTTCAAAGGCTCTACAAGCATCACCTATCCCTTTGATAGCTTGGTCAAAAGTCCAATAAACTTCCGGTTTATAAGGATTACCAAAATTTAGACAGTTGGTAATTGCCACAGGTTTCGCCCCACTGCACACAACATTACGAGCTGATTCTGCAACAGCACCTTTAGCACCTTCATAAGGGTTTAACCAGCAGTGCCTGCCATTACAGTCTGTAGCTAAAGCTAGGGCTTTGTTAGTATCTTTAACTCTGACAACTCCGGCATCAGAACCCGGCTCAACCATAGTATTAATTTGGACCATTTGGTCATACTGATTATAAATACTTCTTTTTGAGGCAATATTATAAGATGAAACAAGTTGGAGCAAGGCTTGATTATAGTTACTTGGTTCCGGAAATTGAGTTAAATCTGCTAACTGAACTTGGTCTATATAGTCAGGTTTCTTAGTTTCACGGACATATTGAGGAGCATCTCCACCTAAAACTAACATTTTAGCGGGAAGCTCAGCTTTTACTAAATCCCCTTCTTTCACTCTTAAGAATCCATCATCAGTAACTTTACCTATTATTTCAGCATGTAAATCCCACTTCTCGTAGATGGCTTGAACTCTTTCTACATTATGAGGCTTTACAATCATCAGCATTCTTTCTTGTGATTCTGACAACATCACTTCATAAGGAGTCATACCTGTTTCTCGTTTAGGTACCAGATTAACATCTAATTCAATCCCGACACCTGTCTTTCCTGCCATTTCACTACTTGAGCAAGTCAAACCGGCAGCACCCATATCTTGAATTGCTACGATTACACCAGCCTCAATAGTTTCTAAAGTTGCTTCTAAAAGTAGTTTCTCCATGAAAGGATCACCCACCTGGACAGCAGTTCTCTTTTCTTCAGACTCTTCGGTTAATTCAACAGAAGCAAAAGTTGCTCCGTGAATACCATCACGACCAGTCTTAGCTCCTACATACATGACATAATTACCCACACCCTCAGCACCTGATTTTGCTAAGTTCTCGTGTTTGAGAATACCCACAGCCATGGCATTTACCAAAGGATTACCGGTATAACTGTCTTCAAAATAAACTTCTCCCCCGACATTAGGGACTCCGAAGCAGTTGCCATAATCAGCGATTCCATCCACAACACCATGCATTAAGAATTTTACATTAGAATCCTTGGGATTACCAAATCTTAAAGAATCTAGAACTGCAATAGGTCTTGCTCCCATAGTAAAAATATCTCTTAAAATACCACCAACTCCTGTTGCTGCCCCATGATAAGGTTCAACAGCGGAGGGGTGATTATGACTCTCAATCTTGAAAGATACAGCTAATCCATCACCAATATCAACCACACCGGCATTCTCATCGCCAGCTTTGGCCAACATTGCATCTCCATCTCTTGGTAACGTTTTGATTAGTTTAATGGAGTTTTTGTAGCTGGCGTGTTCCGACCACATGACGGAAATAATGCCTAATTCTGTAAAAGTTGGTTGTCTCTTTAAAGTATCTAAAATAAGTTGCCACTCACTTTCGTTAATGCCATGTTCTTTGATTAACTCAGGCGTAATCTTAGGTTCAATCATCTATTTTTACCTCTTCTTTTAATATCTCTATCAAACAATCTATGTTTTCTTCAATAATTTTGAAAGCAATTTTATATTTTTCTATACTCTCTTGGTAGGGATCTTCTATATCCCCTCCCCCCCCACAAAACTCTAGTAAAGTGGAAACTTTTCGTCCATATTGAGGATAGTTTTTAGCAAAAAACTCTTTATGCTTCTCTTCCATGGAAAGAATTAACCAGCTATCCCTAATCATCTCTTCGGTTAATTTCCGGGAAAGATGGTTACTTGCATCAATCCCCGCTTCCAGGAGCAAGACAGAAGAGTTGGCAGAGATAATCATCCCATCTTGTAAAACCCCTGCTGAAGCACTTCTAAAAGGAAGATTTAACTCTTTAATCTTCTTTTTAAGCAAGTATTCTGCAATGGGAGAACGACACACATTACCTGTACAGACAAAGAGAATCAGGGACTTTTCATAACCTTGTTTTATTTCATAAAAAGGTACTGAAGCTTCACGCAGACATTCTATACCTTCTGATATTTTAATAATAGTGGAGGGTTGATCATCAGCTATTTGAAAAGGTTTTGAGGTGGTAAAACCAAAATCAAACCAGTCATCATAATCCTTTGTGATAACTTTTAAATCAGTAGCCGGGCTTAATCCAACTCTATTAACACTAGAAGAAATTATCGGACTACCAATCTGATCAATAAAATAACAGAGGACCGGATTTTGAGGTACCCTAAAGGCGACTGTCCCTTGCTGAGCTACCTTACTAAATCTGGGATCTGAACACTTGAGGACAAAAGTAACATTGCCCGGTAAATACTGTTCCATTAACCTGATAGTTCTGCTGTCTATCTCATCTACGACTTCAATAATATCTTGGATATCTGAGACTAAAACAACGAATCCATCAGCCGAAGTCCGAGATTTTAATTGTAAAATCCTCTTAATTCCAGCTTCACTATCTATGCTTGTACCAATCCCATACATGAACCCTGTATGATGTAAAAATACAGAGTCAGCTTGAAAAGATTTATCTATCATCTTATCAACTTGCTTAAATTTTATATCTTTATAAAGTTTCACTTTAGCTCCCGGATTATTTGTTTGATCTCTTTATTCTTAATTTTATCTAGCTTTATTTAATAATTTTTAAACCCAATGATGCAGTAGAACTTTGATAATACTTCGCTAATACATTCTACATGCTTTCTACTTCGCTAAAGCTACGTAGAATGTATTAGCGAAGTAGAAAGCTACGTATCACAGGTGAAGAGTGCTATTCGCTTTTTCCCTAAATTCTACTGCATTATTTGGGTTAAAAGTATAATGAATCTAATTAATGAAGTAGATTTTTGGATTAACAGGATTTCCACCTTTTCTTAGCTCAAAATAGACTATTGCTCTACCTTCAGAATCAGTTCCGGAGATCCCAATGACATCTCCCTGTTTAACAAAATCCCCTTTTCTAACTTTCAAAGAACTATTATTAGCATAAACCGAGACAAACCCGTTTAAATGATCGAGAATAGCCAACTGTCCTCGCGATTTAACATAACCGCTGAAGATTACTTCTCCATCAAAAACTGCTTCGATTTGACTCCCCGGAGGAGTATTAATCTCAATACCCTTGTTAGTAACTTTGGAGAGCTGGTTTAAGTTAGCACCAAATTCTTTAATTATGTTTCCTTGACAAGGTCTTTTAATTAAAATATTATTAACCAGTTTTGAGGCATCTATCTCAGCCTTACTTTTGATTAATTCATCAATAAAAAGTTCTAATTCAGCAGATTCTCTTTCCAATCTTTCTTTTTCAGCGATCAACTCTTTTCTTTGTTTGAGAACTAAGGCTTCTTGATCACTTAAAACAGCAATTTTACTTTCTAACTCATCAGTAACTTTTTTATATTCTGTATATTCCTGGTCAACTTCATCTTGTTGTTTTTGCTTTGATTTTATCTTTTCATTAATTTTAGATAATTCATCCTCATTAGCAGCAATAACATTTTTATTTTTCAAGTAATTCTTATCAATATCGATGATAAGATCCTCTTGATAAGCCATCAATGATTTGAGTAGCATCTTATGACGAATATTATCATTATCTTCCGGGAGAAGACTTAGCATAAAGAGGGCAATTAGCTCTTTTTCATAGTTATTTTGCATGATTTCAAAATCACTCAAATTTTCTTGTGATTCTACTTTCTTTTGGGAAAGATTATCTTGGACATTCTCCGCTTGGGAAACCCACCATTGCAAATTGTTCCTAAGATATGTCTTATCTTTTATTAGTTGCCTCAGTTTTTTGCTTTTTCTCTCTTTCTCTTGATTAGTCAGAGATTTATCACTTTTCAGGGCGTTTTCTTCAGCCTGCAATCTTTTAATATCTGCTTGTAAGTCATCTATCTGTTTCTTCTTGCTCTTTAACTCATTCTCTTTTTGAGTTATTTCATCACTTGGAGCTGGTTGATATCCTGTTACTACTATGCTAGCAAATAACAGAAATAGACCCAAAATTACTTTTAACATTTGCTTCTCCAAGATTATTTTATTCTTTTTTTATCATTTCATAATTTAGTTATTTCATGTCAATTATATTTTATTATCTTTTCTTCTTTGCCTTAGTTTGAAAGGTCTTCTGCCTAGATTTATTCTTATTATCTGGGTTTAATTTTTCTCTTCTCAGGATAAAACTCATTTAAAAGATTTAGCTTGCTTACAGATTTCAAAGCCTCGATAACATACTTTTTGTTACCGGGAATAAACCATTGAACTAAGGCCTTCTGTAAGCGGATGTTCCGCCCTTTTGCTACAAACAAGGGCTTTCCTTCAATGAGCTTCTTCTCAGTGAAATACATGGCAGTGCTTGGAGTCATAGGAGTAGGATAAAACTCTTGAACCTGCTCAAGTCTTAAATTATTCTTCTTAAGATACAAGGCTAATTGAATGGCATCATTCAAATCTGTACCCGGATGTCCGACAATTATATATGGTATGATCTGTTGGAGTTTATCAGCTTTTTGACTTGATGCAAAAAATTGGCGAGAAAAGTCTTCGTAAAGACTTATATTTGGTTTATTCATTAATTTCAAGACCTTAGGAACTGTATGCTCAGGGGCTAGTTTAAGATGCCCACCAATATATTTACCGGCAATTGTTTTAATAAACCTAGGAGATTTTAGAGCTAAATCAAATCTTATACCTGAAGCAATGAAGAGATTTTTCACTCCCTTGACTTTGCTTACTTGATCTAAGAGGTTTAGATATTCGTCATGATTTGTCTCAAAATTTGAACATATATCAGGATATAAACAAGAAGATCTTTTACAAATTAAAGCCTCTGTCAAATTGCACTTCATTCCATACATATTAGCTGAAGGACCACCCACATCACTTATTGTCCCATGAAAATAAGCTTTTTTGGTTAGTTTCTCTGTCTCATTAATAATGGATTTAGGACTCCTTGAACTTATCTTTTTCCCTTGATGATAGCCAATTGCACAAAAATTACAGCCCCCTCCACAACCACGATGAGCTGTTATCGAGTCTCTTATCTGTTCCCAAGCTTTTATGCTTTTCTTGCCATAACTTGGATGAACTTCTCTAACAAAAGGTAAATCATAAATTTTATCTAATGCTTGAGTGGATATAGTGTCTAGAGGTGGATTGTGTTTTAAATAACGATTATCATACTTTTGATAAATAACAGCTGAAGAGTAATGACTTTGAAAGATTTTAGTTAGTTCAAAAAAAACTTCTTTATCGGAACACTTTTCTGCATTAGGGAGACTTATAAAAGGTACTGAATCATCTACTTGAGGAACAAGAAGTGCAGTTCCTCGAATATCTTGAAGAGACTCAATAGGATAGCCTGAATTTAATTTATCAGCAATCTCGATAATTATCTCTTCTCCCATGCCATAGACTAACATATCAGCTTTAGCATCAATCAGAATTGAATTCCTTACCTTGTCGCTCCAATAATCATAATGAGATATTCGTCTCATTGAAGCCTCTATCCCACCTATGATTACCGGTTTATCTTTACTAACTTGTTTGATTAAATTTGTATATCTGATAACTGCTCGGTCAGGCCTAATACCTATCTTACCCCCGGGAGTATAAGCATCTTCAGAACGTAATTTCTTCTGAGCTGTATAGTGGTTAACTAAGGAATCCATATTCCCCGAAGTAACCCCCCACATTAATCTAGGCTGACCTAAGGCTTGAATATCGTGAAGATTAGTTACATCAGGCTGGGCGATTATCCCTACTTTATAACCGCGTGACTCTAAACTCCTACCAATGATAGAAGCTGCAAAACTGGGATGATCTACGTAAGCATCACCTGAGACAATTATTATATCCAATTGCTCCCACCCACGTGCTTGCATATCAGCAAGTGTGATGGGTAGAAATTCCTTCCTGCCACTAGTTCCCATATAATCCTGCCCTCAAACTAATTCAGAAACATCAGCAATTGTGCTTTATACATCAACTCTAATTATGTTAATTGCTTGGGTTCCCCTTGGAGTCTCTATTGTATCAAATTCTACTCTCTCATCCTGAATAAGAATCTTCTGTTGCATAGGATTAGGCGTAACTATACTCTTCCAATGGACGAAATACTCGACATTTTCATCAGAAAGTATAAATCCATACCCCTTATTCTCATTGAACCATTTCACTGTACCTTTCATTAATTACCTCTTCTTTTAGATTTTTTATCAAGTTATTATTAACTAACATCTAAGTCAATAAAAAATAATTATTTCTTACTGACCTACTTAAAGGAAACGAAAAATCAAGCTTTAGTTACAGTGGAAGTGGGGTTTTTATTGTTGAGTTGTTGAGTTGTTGAGTTGTTGAGTTGTTGAGTTGTTGAGTTGTTGAGTTGTTGAGTTGTTGAGTTGTTGAGTTGTTGAGTTGTTGAGATAAACTCCGAGGAAGGAAACTTTTGTAGATAAGAGATGTAGACCTCTTCTGTCGGGCCGCGGCCACCCCTCGCCGCACCAAGCTGGAAAAGCTTGGTTGTGGAAGCAAGGGTGCTTCCACTCCATACCACCTGTTGCTAGGATGTAGACCTCTTCTGTCGGACCGCGGCCACCCCTGGCCGCACCAAGCTTGAAAAGCTTGGTTGTGGAAGCAAGGGTGCTCCCACTCCATACCACCTGTCGCCAGAATGTAACCCAACTTTCAATCTTTTGCTAGCTGAAGTGAGGGGATATGGACTGGGGGCATCTTGCCGCCAGATTTCACCAAGCTTTTAAAAGCTTGGTTATTCTTCAAATCCCAAAGGGATGCCATATAATAGGCAGTGTTCGCAAGACACTGTACCGAGATCACAACCACAGATGAGCCCTACAGGGGCGACATATATTCTTCTAATGCATAATTCATAATGCATAATTAATAATGATGTCAATGTTTTAGATAGGAAATTTTGCTAGTAAATAAATCCTATTTAACCCCTTCAGGGTTAGGTATTTATGTGGCGTGAACGTCCGCCGTCCGACCATGAGCTCAAGATTGTGGTTAGCTTCAGCGAAAATCACATTCTCTAGTCGGTGCTTGGCGGACAAAATGTCCACCGACCGACAGAAGAGGCTTATATATGTATTTTCCTGTGTTTTCGGCAAATAAATCCTTTTTAGCAAAAGATATTTTGCACTACATTCTTGTTCATTGTGTTAAATAACTTCTTATCTTATCTTACCTTTTATCACTCTTGTGTAGCAAGATACTATTTCATCAAGATTATTTTCTTAGTTACCGACTTGTTATTTCCAGAAGAGATTTTGTAGAAATAGACACCACTGGATACTTGCTTATCATTGCTGTCATTTCCTCTCCATATAACCTTATGAACGCCTTGATTGAGATTATCTTTTAGTAATGATTTAACAAGCTGTCCTTTTAAGTTATAGATATTGACAGAAACTTGACCCTGAACCGGATTATTAAATTCTATGGTTGTTTCAGGGTTGAAGGGGTTGGGGTAGTTGGTAGCTGTTAAATTATTCAAAGCAATTTCGCTATCATGATTACCTGTATAACCTTGATACTCATAACAACCCATATCAACTCTATCTCCAAATATTCTGGGATTTCCCCATAAATCAAGCTGGCTTATTTCGTACCAATCCGGCATAAATGAAAAGTCTTCAGTACCGGCATTGATTGCAGGTGAGTAGCCATTAACTTCATCTCCTGATAGCTGATAATAAGAATATATTGCAGGGTCTCCTCCTACAAAAAGAGGATCCCTTTCATAGAGATTGTTATCTCCAAGATAAGAAGGATAGTTGCCATATGTAAATGAGATATTATTTATGCTATTACTAAATAGAGAATTATCAACGTTTAAAGAAGTATTTCCGTACCTAATAGCATAAGATTGAGAATTATTAGCAAAAATCGTGTTATATACGTTAATTTCTCCATGTGATCCCAGTACCATTGTGCTACTAGCTCCTCCCGAATTATAGGAAAGAGTACAGTTGTTTACGGTAATTGATCTATCAGAACTTAAATAAAAATTACTTGTAGTATCACCATTACTATTATTTGCAAATAATGAATTATCAATAATGGTCACCAAGCTATCACTCATTCCGTAAAATCTAATTAGAGCCCCTCCAGAAGTTTGGATAGCACTATTATTATTTACAAATTGACATTTATTCACATTAAGGAGATTATTAGCATAAACTTCTAATATCCCAACTATCCCGCCACCTATAGTGTTAGTATTAGTATTATTTTTGACAACTACATTGTCCAAAGTAACATCAATACCTTCAACTCGTCCTGCTGCTTCAAAGAGGTCAGAAACACTATTCTGAATCAAAACATTTTTCATCTCTACAGATGAATAAGCAACACTACCTAAATGCAAATTTCTATCCCAAGTTCCAATATTTGTGCAGTTATTTATTAATATATTTTCAATTTTTAGATTCATAACTGCAGATGATCTAATGGTACATCCTGTCCTGTTTGGTAAAGACATGTTCTTAATAGTAATATTCTCTCCAGTCATAGAGGCATTTATAATTCCAACCATTTGGACAACTTTCATATTTTCCCCATCAATAATAGTCTCTTCAGCCGATGCTCCTTGCAGAGTAGTATTAGTCTTAACAGTGATGGGTAAATTTTCATGGCCATTAGCACAATTACTGTAATTCCCTGCCGGTAAATGAACAGTCCTTTGGTTATCAGGATTACTCTTTATTATCTGAAAGGCTCTGTAAGTAGAGCGTAAGGCTTGCTCAGGAGTTAAACCATTATTATTATCATTACCATCCATTGATACATATAAATCAGCATCTACTTGCTCATGAACTCCTTCCTCAACATCAAAAACATAATAAGGATTATAACCAAAATCTAAGTAGCCTCCATTAGGATCAAAATAACTGGCATAATAAAACTCATAATCACTATTAGTAAATTTCTTTAAGTATACTTCGCAGTTGCCTCCATTATGATTGTACCAATGGATGTCACTTCCTAAGCTGGCATAATTATCATAGATAGAAGACCTGTTTTCTTGATCAAAAATAATACTCGGTTGCTCATAATAACTGCTGGCTATTCCTAACCCTCCTCCGTTATCATAAGCTAAATTATTGCGGAGAGTAGTTCCACTAAGAGCAATGCCCGTTGTTGGAAGTATGGCTATCCCACCCCCTCTATCAGCAGAGTTATATTTAACAATAGAATTCATCAAGGTCATGTTACCAAAAACAACTAAGACTCCCCCCCCAAGTGAAAATACGTTACCTTGCCAGCCTGAACCTCCGGTTATGGTAATACCGCGTACCAGGAAGTTAGTATTATTACCATTACAGATAATTACACTAGTTTGATTATGAGAACCATTAATAATCGTAGCAGAGACATAAGTAGTATCATTAGTAATTGCTTCCAGTGATATTAGGCTAAGGTTTTGAGTATTACTCAAATCTATGTTTTCAAAATAAGTTCCGGGATATACCAAGACTGTGTCTCCTGCTTCAGCACTGTTAACGGCTGATTGGATCTCTGTATAAGGCTTTGTTCCATCTAAAGAGACCTCTAACAAAGCATGCAGATTAAAAGAAATCAGCATTAATATGGGTATGAGCATTTTGTGCATTTATCTGTCCTTTGTTATATAAGTTAAAATATTTTTTTTGTTTCATCTAATAATTGCTTGGGTGGGCTTTTAATATTTTGCCCACCCCTGCAATTCAATTTTTTCACTTTTATCTTATCATTTATCACTCTTGCTAGCAAGATACTATTTCATCAAGATTATTTTCTTAGTTACTGACTTGTTATTTCCAGAAGAGATTTTGTAGAAATAGACACCACTGGCTACTTGCTGATCATTGCTGTCATTTCCTCTCCAGATAACCTTATGCACACCTTGATTGAGATTATCCTGTAATAACGATTTAACAAGCTGTCCTTTTAAGTTATAGATATTAACAGAAACTTGACCCTGAACCGGATTATTAAATTCTATGGTTGTTTCAGGGTTGAAGGGGTTGGGGTAGTTTGTAGTAATAATCTGATTTGTTTCGATGATAGAAGTATTATCTTTAGTCAAAGAGACATGATAATAGATTCGACTGTCTTTGATGATGTTATCTGTATTATTCCATACCTGCAAATTGCTATTATACTCAGCTAGATGCTTAACCTTTTTCGACGTTTTAGCACCTGTAAAAGCTATTATGGATATCTCGCTATCTTCGGGGACATCTTCCATAAAGGCTTTTACCATTACTGTTGCTTCACCTTGGGTTTTAGCCCCACCAATACATTCATCGTTGGCATAAAGAGCAATTTCTTCGATATTGGAATTTTCGTCAATATCAACAAAGAAAGAAGTATAATCATTCTTTTCTTCATAGCTTACATAAGAAGCATCTTGGTATTTGAAAGAATTTGGATTACTATAAGAATAGTATGTCCAGTTAAATGAAGAAGGGGGTTCAGCACTACTGCGGTATGTTATTGCAACAAAATCTCCTAATTCCAGATTAGTATTACCTGTAGTGGTTTTCCCAGTCCACTTAGTTCCATTCCAATACATAGCCCAATCTTTATGCTTAATGGTCTGTAAGCTTCCCAAAATATCATTAAAAGCGACTAAGACATCTGTTGTGTAAGGTACATGATAACCTAACCAGATTTCATTTGGTGTTGCTGGAAGCGGAATATCCATATCTGGATCTTGCAACAATCCTCCGAACCAATGGTCAATATCATTCTGGGCAGTTATTTTATAACCCAGGTAAGGTTGAACTAACGTAGGTTGAGTTGTATAATTTCCCCAAACAAAACTAAAATCCACATAATCATCAACATCCCAATCCTTATAACCAACTGATGCATAATTGCCTTGATAATCAGTAAAGTCCTGAAACATCACAATCATATTATTGTTAGGCAGGGTCTGGTTTATACCATCATAGAAGATGGTAGTTTCATTCTCTGGATCCAAGGCTGGAAAGCCTGTCCAGTTTTTGGTTGTAGTTCCTCCTTCAAAGCGATGATATTGTTTTCTATCCTCATTAAAGGGGATTGCCCCAATATCAATAGTGTCATCTTGATAGGTTAATAGTTTCATATCTAAACCAGGTTCAGGGCTATCGAATACGTCAGAATATCCGTTGCCGATAGCAGGCGAAGGCCAAACTAGTGAAAAATCTAGTGCATTTATATCTTCGAATATCGGTTCTCCAGTTATATTTAGGTCATGATCATAAGAATTATAACAATTATTGAACATGTTACTGACTATATGATATGGGTAAAAAAAATGTATCGGTTCAAATTCATAGTTTGAGAATATATTATTATGTGTTTGTGCTACTCCTGCTATTGTTAAGTTTTGATGCCTAATGCCTTGAGGATTCACCTCATTCAGAAAATTGTTGTTACTTATTGTATCCTGGTGAACGGTTGTAAATAAAAAATTCACAAACCTTCCATCCTCAGAGGTTACAATTACATTATTTACGAATTTTGAAGTTGTTACTAAACCTGATGTTGGATAATTTATATCAAATCGGAAACCATGAAAGATATTGCCTTCAAAAAAAGAGACGCGCCTTGGAGAGGTTACAATTTCATAACCACCAACCTCCGAAGTATTATCCTTGCATATTATTCCATTTCCATAATCACAATTTGTGAATAAAAACGTTGCTGTAAGTGGATTACAGTAACCCAATTTACTATAGTTATTATTCCAGTAAATATTCCTAGCTCCAGATGAATACGCTGCTGGTCCTGTTCTAATAAATTGATTATTACTCCCATAAAAAGTATATGTAGTTTCATAATATTTATCACCTATAAGACTACATAAAATTCTTGGTAATCCAATCTGAGAAACATTTATATAACTTTCCATACTTGTATCAAATAGGCAATCATTTACATATAGCGCTTTCTCGTAAGCTTCAGAATCATTGTCATGTTCTAATTTTATATCATGATTAAATGGATTTCTATATAAACCAGTCATAAATTGACAGTTTTTGATTATGACATTTGGTGATTTAACGTATATTGCAACATTATCCCCATATTCAATGAAATTTTGAGTATCGTTATGAAATCTTATATCTCTTATTATCATATTATTACTCCCTCCTCCTCTCAAGGAGATTACGGGATTAATATGTACAAATGGATATATAATAATGGATTCTTGTTCGCCAGAATAAAACTCATATCCACATAAACCCGATGTAATTATATTTTCTCGATAAGCACCATTTTCATACACCGGATCATTATTAATTTCTGGATTTTGAAATATTTGGATTTTTACAGTATAAAGAGTATCATTGTAATTTTCTGAAGCATGATGTACTGCCTCACTGATAGTTCTAAAGTTACTATCATTATATTGAGCTGTTGGTTCATTTACTGTTAGATATATATCATCTGAATACAGATAACCTAAGGTTATACTAAATAGTATAATTATCATTTTTTTCATTCTTAGTTTCCTTATGTTAAAAAGTTATTAAATCAAATATCTTAATTTCAATCATTACGTGTTGGAATAATTAATATACATTACTTTTCATCGGAATTTATAAGTTAAACGATCATTCGTTTAACCAGTCTCGTAATGAATTTGAAACGACACAATATTTGATATAATTTATTGTATATAGTAAATAAACATAAGAGAAGAGAAGAGAAGAGAAGAGAAGAGAAGAGAAGAGAAGAGAAGAGAAGAGAAGAGAAGAGAGATTGTTTGTAATATTTAATAAGGAGTTACTATTAAATTTGGGCAAGCAATCCCTGTAGTTACTATTAAAACATGTATTAAATACAAGCTTTCCTTCTACAAAGTTGCACATTTTTTATCTCCTTCCATTACATCTAATGCAGATTTAGATTCGAAGGAAAAAGCTGTCAAGGATTTTTATTTTTTTTTGTAATATTTGAATGTGCCTCTCTGCCACCTTTCCCAGTTAACTATCTTTAAGGAAAGTTATTATATTGCCCATCTTAAGTTTTCTTGACATTTTATAATGATTGCTTATTGGTAACAAAGCCTCTTCTGTCGGACGGTGGAGATTCTCTCCGCCCCAAGCTGTAAGCTTGTTAGTATTAAATCCCGAAGGGATTTGATTTCACCAAGCTTAATAAAGCTTGGTTGTGGAAGCGGGACGCTTCCACTCCATGCCACTGGTCGCCAGAATGTATCCCAACTGTCAATCTCCACCTAGCTGAAGCGAGGGGATATGGAATGGGGGCATCTTGCCGCCAGATTTCACCAAGCTTTGAAAAGCTTGGTTGTGGAAGCAAGGGTGCTTCCACTCCATGCCACTGGTCGCCAGAATCTAACCCAGCTGTCAATCTCCTGCTAGCTGAAGTGAGGGGATATGGACTGGGGGCATCTTGCCGCCAGATTTCACCAAGCTTTGAAAAGCTTGGTGATTCTTCAAATCCCAAAGGGATGCCATATAATAGGCAGTGTTCGCAAGACACTGTTCCGAGATCCCAACCACAGACGAGCCCTACAGGGGCGACATATATTCTTCTAATGCATAATTCATACTTCATAATGGATAATTCATAATGCATAATTAATAATGATGTCAATGTTTTAGATAGGAAATTTTGCTAGTATATAAATCCTATTTAACCCCTTCAGGGTTAGGTATTGGGTGAGAAACCTTACCCAGGGTCAATTCAACTTCGTTTTTTCAAAACTTTGTTGAATGGGACCCTGGGCTAAACTATTTATCCCCCTTGGGGATATTGTATCATAACCAAGCTTTGGAAGCTTGATTGTGGAAGCAAGGGTGCTTCCACTCCATGCCACCTGTCGCCAGAATGTATCACAGCTATCAATCTCCTGCTAGCTGAAGTGAGGGGATATGGACTGGGGGCATCTTGCCGCCAGATTTCACCAAGCTACAAGCTTGGTGCGGGCGGGAACGCCCGCCTTCCGACCATGGGCTCAAGATTGTGTTTAGCTTCAGCGAAAATCACCTTCTCTAGTCGGTAAGAGGCTGACAAAATGTCCACCGTCCGACAGAACAGGCTTTTATTCGTGTTTTCCGGTGCTTTCGGTGACTAAATTCTTTTTCTCTCTTAAAACTCTGTGCAACTCCTCTTGGCCTCTGTGTAACTCTGTGTTAGGGATATTCTTATTCGTGTAATTCGTGGATAGATTCTCCTTCTTTTTTTGTGTTTTTTGTGCCTTTGTGGTGAAACTCTTCTTCATCTCTCTATTTCTTTTCACGAAGGGTGAAAATCTTCTCTCTTGACACTATTCCAGAAAATTTTTTAATGCATTAATCATGAAATGGAGATAATAAATTGAAGAAAATCTTATATATAATAATCTTATCAATGTTGTTAAATGCTTGTAGTAGCTTTATCCCGCTAATAGAGACTAGTAATGTTTTTTTAGATGGTGAGACTGCTTCAACTAATGATTATAGTTCAAGCGATGACTCAGAAGAAGATTTTAGTGGAACAGAGACAGACAATAAAAGAGCAGAAGAAATGTATAATTACCAAACTACCATTGATTCTCTCTACAAAGAACTCATTGATAGAGACGCTTTAATCGACTCCTTAATTTTTGAGATTAGCAAATATAAAGACAACATTATGATAGTTGATGTTGGATTTCCCAATGAGATTGAATTTGCCGGACAGATTATTGATCTATCAATCGAGAGAAATTTGGAGAGATTTGAAAAAGCTTATAATAGTGAAGTGAAGTCTGCTGTAAGTTTCATACCTCGTTCAGGAAGATATTTTGCTCTTATGGATTCTATTTTCACTGAAGCCGGAGTGCCCATAGACACCAAATATTTAGCCATAGCAGAGAGTAGGTTAAGTTATCGAGCTCACTCCCACATGGGCGCTGATGGGATTTGGCAGATTATGCCTAACACAGGAAAACATTATAAGATGCAAATAAATGACTTCATCGATGAGAGGCGTGATATTTATAAATCAACTCAGGTTGCAGCTCAGCTTTTGAATGATACTTATCGCTATTTTTCTCAGAAAGGAGCGGAAGATTGGTTACTGGCATATTGTGCTTATAACGCAGGAATGGGAAATGTTAATAAAGTTTTACAAGCTCAAGGTGGGACTAAATTCACTGACTTAATCTTTAAAACTCAAGAGACAAATGAATATGTCTGGAAAGCCATAGCCATAAAATATATCTTTGAAAATGAAGAGAAAATTTTTGGCAGTAAATTTGAAAGAGAACCTAATCTTCTTGAAAGAACCAAAGTTATTCAAGTTACTCTTAATGGACATTATAAATTAGATGAATGGGCTAAAGCTCAAGGGACAAACATTGGTAGTGTCTATGAACTAAATCCTTGGATTAAAATATATCGTCAAAGCAGACAAAAATACTCAGCCATTAATGATGTTGTTCTACCAGCGGGTATCCATAACATCCTAGTCCCTCTTGAAGCTATTCCGGACACCATAAAAGTTGCTGAACTGGAAAAACTCTTTCTTAATAAAAATGCCGGTTTCTTTACCCATCATGTCGTAAAAAAAGGGGATAACCTTTATGATATTGCCCGAAAATATAAAACAACTGTAGCAAAAATAAAAAAACTTAACGGTATGAACTCAAATATGATAAGACCCGGTCAAAAGCTTAAGTTGTATGGAAACACTTCTGACTCAGAATCTGGTGTCTATACAGTCCAAAAAGGTGACTCTATCAGTGGAATAAGTACTAAACTTAGAGTGAAACAAAATTATTTAATCACAAAAAATAACCTTAAAAAAGATAAAAATGGTCTTGTTCTTATCTATCCCGGACAAAAATTAGAATATTAGGTGAAGTAAATCTGGAAAGTTTTGTTAACTGCTAATTAAATTAAACCAGAATGGTGCAGTAGAGCTTTAGTAATACTTCGCTAAAGCTACGTATCACAGGCGAAGAGTGCAGATTCTTTTAGCAAAATAAGTTACAGAATTTGAAGGCATATAATATATATATTCCTGAAAATTATGTAGCTTACTTTTGCAAAAGAAGATAGTGCTAT
>JAEKNW010000283.1 GCA_016838885.1 Candidatus Cloacimonadota bacterium | reverse complement strand
ATCCTTATATTAGTGTCAGTTACCCCAATAACATTAATTATGTCTATTATCCAAGTGCTTTTTTGCATCTCATTCTCCTCTGCTTATTCTTTCATTAACTACATGCTCAGGTATCATACTACCACCGAACCTCTCAATAACTTCTCTCTGTCCCTCTATCCAGGACCCCAACAAATCTTCTATCACTTTCTCAACTTCTGTATTATTACGAACTCCCATGATTATCCTCCTGATGCTATCAGGTTTCAGGTCCTTTCCAGTCTCCTGATTTATATAATCAGTTAACACATCATTAGATAAAGAATTCGCAGTCATAGCAGCTCTTATCTCTCTTGCTTCATACTTCATATCTTTCTCCTTTAATTATTTTTCTTGACTTATCTAAATATCTTTTTTACTCTGTCCATAGATAGGACAATAATGAAACAATATGTTGCACTGTCAAGTAAAAATGTAAGGATTTGTTGCATGAAAATTAGTGATAGGTTGTTAACTTTAAGAAAGACATTAGGTTATACACAAGAAAAATTTTCAAAATTTCTTGGTATTAGTAGAGCCAATTACTCACAATATGAGGGTGGTAGGTCTAATGCTAATCCTAATTTGCTACAATCTATTGCAAAGCAGTTTAATACTAACCTACATTGGTTAATAACTGGAGAAGGGGAGATGTTTCTCTCAAAAGACCAGGACAAAAAACCTAAATTAGAGATCAACTCAGATAAACTTCATCATTATATAGAGCTTGGCAAAGCTCAAGCAAGGCAAGAGATCTCTCACAGTGATGAAGTCCTTCCTGCTTACCTTTCACTTCCTATTGTAGGAGAAATCGCAGCAGGCACTCCCATGCAAGTCTCTGAACATGATGGATTAGGTACTATATTAGTCTCAGCACAAGTTATTCACCATATTAACAACTACTATTGCTTTAGAGTTAATGGATGCTCGATGCGTCCAGAGGTCCATCATCTGGATGTAGTAATTATTAATAAGGTATATAACTGGGAAGATTTAGATGATAAGATTGTAGCTGTCAGAATAGACGAAGGTATCACTCTCAAAGTCCTTAAATTAGATGATGAAAATAAGTGTACTTGGCTTATGCCGGTAAACAATGGATACAAACCTATTCTTTTAAATGAAAATAGTACTATCGTGGTTTTAGGAGTGTTAGAGTATTTGATCAGAAGTTATAAGTAATAAATATACAATATATGAAGGAGTAAAAATGGCTTTGGTTAAATGTAAAGAGTGTTCTCACGAAGTAAGTTCAAAAGCAAAAAAATGCCCAAACTGTGGAGCAAATCCTACACACATGTTTTTAAGTAGGAAAGCTAGATTAATTATTCGGTTGATTCAGGGTATTATTTTTATCGTTGGTGGGATAGTGATCTATAACATATTCATTAATAGCATATAAATTAAAATACTGATAATACCATCAGTATTAATATACCAAAAGGAGTAAAGTAATGTACGAAAATGAAGCTTTAAAGAGTTTTAAAAAAAAGCAACAAGACTTAATTGACCAATTAATGGTTCAAACTAGTAAGGGGCATATCAATTGGGATGTATTTGATTATGATAAAAAGTTAATTAACGATGCAGTTGAATCTATAAGTGCTAGCACTTGTAAAATCGGTAATAAGAAATTTAATTTAGTTCATTATGTTCCAGATAACGAATTTTCGTCATCAGATAGTAACGGCAAAATTTATTTTATGGAAATAATTGATGTTGGTACTAAGGAGGTTCTCAAACGCTATGATTCAGAAGATGGAGAAAAGTTACTAGAGAATCTTTTTGAAATGATCAAGTGGAACCAATCCGGTTTATCAGATACATTAGATGAGATAAGCAATCTTGGGAATGAAGACTTTGATATATAGATAAATTTCTCATTTAATCTTGCAGACTAATAAAGGTCTATATAAGTTTTAATTATTAGTTCCTGCACGATTAAATACTTGCTGAATAAATGTCGATATTAATATTAAGGATACTCTGATAACTAATCAGAAGACTTAAATTAATTATTCTTAAAAATGATTTTAAACAATTAAACAGGAGGAAAAATGAATTTCGAATACTTAGTAAATAAAAATGAAGATTCGAGTATTGAAGTTATTGTTAATGCCGTAGATATTCGAGGTAAAAAAAAAGAAGTAACCAAAGTCGTTATTAAGTCAAAAGATGATTCAGGTGAAGATATTACATATAGTGAAACTCAAATTAATAACATCTCTATTGACATCAAAGTCAAAAGACCATTGTTTAAAGATGAAAATAATTCACCAGATTATGATCTTTGGCACTTGGTTGCTAAGGCTGACATCTTTGGTAATGAACTATGCCTTGTCGCTATATACAATGGGCTAGATATCGTTGGAACTAAGTGTTACCCATATCCAGAGAAAGTCGATGAGAAACAGTTTTTAATTGATCTTTCTTATTTGTTATCTGATAAGTATAGAAGCATAAATAAAATTGAGAACTTTGATGTTTAAGAATGCTGATGAGGATTAAAAAATGACTAAATATTATTCTTCTGAAAAAACAATACTTGAGACAATAAACCTTATCAATAGCGGAAGTTTAACAGATTTTGAAAAAATGACCCTTCAGATTGAAATTTGCAAACTTCACGAGTTGAGTAAACTAACTAAGATAAAAGATCTAATTATTCAAAGTCATAATATTAATGAGAAACACTTAAAAGATATCGTGGACAAAATATCTAGATAATTTCTCATTTAATCTTGCAGACTATTAAAGGCCTATTTAGTTTTTTCTCATTTAATCTTGCAGACTTTCAACTAAGATAGGCCTTTTTTATTTTTCTCATTTAATTCTACGAATTTATAAGAAATTCCACTTTTTTCTCATTTATTAAAAATACCAATAATCCCAGCAAGCCCACTTATAACACACACAACCCAACTTTTATTATTTCTCTCTTATTCTTACCCCCCTTACTATCCACGAATTTCACGAATTACACTAAGAAGAAGATCCTTAACACAGAGTTTTAAGAAAGAAGAAGAAAACTTAGCCACCGAAAACACTGAAAACACCGAAAAGAAGAAGATCTTTCACACAAATTAACTCGAATTAAAACGAATTACACGAATTTT
>JAEKNW010000282.1 GCA_016838885.1 Candidatus Cloacimonadota bacterium | reverse complement strand
AAGGCATATAATATATATATTCATGAAAATTATGTAGCTTACTTTTGCAGAAGAATATAGTGCTATTCACAAAAGTCTACTGCATTATTTGGGTTAAAAATTATTAAAGTGCAAAGTTTTCAAATTAGTCATATATTATTGTTATAATATATCTTAACCAGAATGATGTAGTAGAGCTTTAGTAATACTTCGCTAATACATTCTACATAGCTCTCTACTTCGCTTATGCTATGTAGAATAAATTAGCGAAGTAGAAAGCTAGGTATCACAGGTTAAGAGTACAGATTCTTTTAGCAAAATTAATTATTATTTGTATTGTAAATAACTTTTAAAGATAAATTATATAAGCTTAGCTTAAACCAATATTCTAAAGCCGGGTTAAATCCCACTCTTTCTAAGTGCCTTAAATAGGCATTACAAAAGGGTTTGCCTAGTGATGCTTTTAAGTATCTCGATGAATCATCGGGATTTCATCGAGATACTTAAAGGAATGACTAAGGTTTCCCTAGGAGAAGGCTAAGGACTGTGATATCATTATTGTAAATCATATTTCAAAAAAAACTATGGAATTTTTATTAAGTTCCCACACTACTTGAGAAAGAGCCTTTAGTAATACTTCGCTAAAGCTCTACTGCATTATTTGGGTTTAATCCTCATTTACTTCACGTACCATTGCCCACATTTCTTGATTAATGAGAGGAAGTTTCATTTTCTCTCTTATCTTAAACCCATACCTTTCATAGAAACGAACATTACTCTCTGTTTCAGTTTCCAAGTAAAGAGGTAGATTGAAATCTTCAGCGATTGCAATAACTTGTTTAAGCATCATTCCACCATATCCCATACCTTGATTGTGATGGCATACCCCAATAATCTGGATATAGATAAAATTTCTATTCTTCATCTGTTTCCGTCTAACTATATCAATGGGACTCATAACAGTTCCCATTTTTATAAATACCTTAATACCCATTCGAAGGAAAGCGAAAATACTACCACTTCTAATCATTCTCCATAATGTCATATTGCTGTTTTCACCTTGAATTATTGCTATCACCCCTTCAAATTTATCTGAAGTTGCATATACACTGCCGTACATGTAGCAATGTTTTAGTAAAAACTCACCAAAGGATGTTAAATCTCTTCTTCTATCAGCACTTTTACCAAACAACTTCTTTACTAAAACATCTTCTTTAAATGAATCAGACAAAACCATAATTGCTTTCGATAATTCACTCTTATCAACTTTATATAAGTCTTCTGGCTCATTAAGAGATAGAGATTTAATTCTACCAGTAGTTATTTTACTCCATATAACTTCAAGTAGAATAATAAAACCAATTGTTATAGAAATATTTAACAGGATATTTAACCAGGAAGAAGTCACACCAAACCATGGAGTTACCAATCTCCCTCCCACAACACCTAATCCATATAAAGCTATTTTTGTTAAAATCAATATCATATTTTCTAACCTTTAATATATTGAAACGTTGATAAAAGTTCAACAACTAAATTTAATTTTTTCAGTTTTGCAAAGTCGCATTATAGTATCTTTTCCAGTAATTAAAGCTACAGGCAGACCTCCTGGAGGCTGTAACCATTGACCACTAAGCACAATATTATTCAATCCTTTAATTCGTCCTGTATGTGTTAGACCTTTTCCTGACAGGGTCGGCCAGAAGCCCATGAATGCTCCTCGATAGGCATTGCAATATCTATGATAAGTTTGAGGACTAGCAACATCAAGTAGTGTAAGTTTGTCTTTCATATATGGAAATCTTATTTCCAAAGCCCGAATAATTTCTCTTCCAATCCTTTTTTTTTCTTGTTTATATTGGTCTTCATCTTTTACCAGTTCTTCCCAGGCAAGTAATTCAGGTTCAAATTGATTAATTGCCAAGGTAATTATTGAATGTCCTTCTGGGGCAAATTCTTTTTCATAAGCATAATGAGTCATTTGCAAATGCGTAACAGCTTTATCATTCTGCTTAATATTCAATGAATCAACAGGAAAACGTAAAGTCCGAGGAATATTACTCATAGTCCCCTTGTAGCCAATCCCGACATAAATGTTAGATGCTAAGGGGTAAACTTGGGGATTATTAAATCTTTTTTGGAAGTTAGGATCATCATATTTGCCATTTAATAACCTTTTGTACAGAACTTTTGCATCACAAGCAGCAATGAAATAATCACCACTAAAGCTTTTCCCATTACTACATTTAAGGTTTTTTACATCTTTGCCCTCAATGGTCAATGACCTTACTTCACAAGAGCTTTCAACTTTTCCACCTAAGGAAAGATATTTATCGACCATTCGCAGGGCTAAAGCTCTTGACCCTCCATAGGGTATTGATGACTGATTACCGGTGAATGTCCCAAGTGGAAAAAGGATCGAGATGGCAGAAAAATCCCCTTCTGGCATAAAGGAATTAATCGCAGCTCTAAGGGCAGGATGCTTAAATTTACTTGCTAATTCCTGCAGGCTAAGCTTACTGTACTTCTGCATAATTGGCCCAATATCTTTCATTGAAAACAAATATTTGATTTTTTCCTTAAGATTCATCATATCTATTGGCTTCCCGACTGGAATTTGGAATGATTGAAGCTTTTTGATGACATTATAAAAGTTTTCGATCGCTTGCTTGTCTTCAGGAGATATTTCTAGCCAACTGTTTTTTAATCCTTCTAAGTCGCGATAAAAATTTACAATAATACCTTGGTATTCAAAGGCTAGAAAGCTTTCAGGCTGATAGATTTCTACTCCATCCAGAGCTCCTACCAAATCCCATAAATGTCGTAAGGGCGTACCTTCTTTTGTGCCTACCAACCAGTGAATACAGCCATCTATGTGGTAGCTTTTTCTATCCCAACCAGTACATTCACCACCCAGTATTTGATGTTTTTCCAAGATAATACTCTCAAACCCATTTTTTTGAGCAAAAATCCCTGCACTCAACCCTGCAATACCTCCACCTATTATGACAACTCTTTTTATCATATATTTTCCCTTTCTTGCTTTTTATAAACACTGATTTAAACCCGAATGGTGCAGTAGAGCTTTAGAGAAGAGTGCAGATTCTTTTAGCAAAATAACTTACAGAATTCGGACGCATATAATATATATATTCGGGA
>JAEKNW010000281.1 GCA_016838885.1 Candidatus Cloacimonadota bacterium | reverse complement strand
TATTCTTTTGCAAAAGTAACTTCCATAATTCTCCCGAATATATATATTATATGCGTCAGAATTCTGTAAGTTATTTTGCTAAAAGAATCTGCACTCTTCCCTAAAACTCTACTGCATCATTCGGGTTTAATAAATCTAACTACTATACTCAAAGTTTAATAAAATTTAACTTGACACTAATAATAGCATACTTAAGTTTTGATAAAATAGAAAAATTAATGGAGGAAATATGGAACTAGGAAAGATAGCAATAGACTACGCTCTCTCTCTGGGAGCAGATTTTGCTGATATTAGAATCCAAAGAACTAAACGTGAGTTTATTTTTGTTCGTGACCTAAATGTCAAAATGTTCAACAATGATGATTCTTATGGTTATGGAATAAGAGTATTTAAGAATGGAGCTTGGGGCTTTGCTCATAACAAGCTTTTTACCAAAGACGCAGTTATTGATACTGTTAAATCAGCTTTTAACATTGCTTTAGCTTCATCTGAAATTAATAAAAACTTCAAATTGCAACTTACTCCTGAAAGAGGATATATTGATACTTACAATACACCTCTTTGTATTGATCCTTTCACAATATCCCCTAAAGAGAAAATTGATCAACTCTTAGAAATTAATAGAACCTTACTTTCCTATCAAGATATTAAGCAAGCTCGTGCTATGATTATCTCTCAAAATGATGATAAAATCTTAATTAATAGTGATGGTTCGCATCTTAAAATTAACACAACTTATGTCTATCCTTCTTACACTGCGGTGGCAGTTAATCAAGAGGATAGTCAATCTCGTTCTTTTAATCCTGGTGCAACTGCTGCAGGTTGGGAACATGTTACAAATCTCAGGCTTTTAGAAAACGCTGACAGAGTAGCCAGAGAAGCTATTATGAAGCTTAATGCAGACTCTTTACCCGGGGATAAGCGTCGTGATTTAGTTCTTAATCCAGACCATTTAGCTCTGACTATGCATGAATCAGTTGGACATCCTACTGAATTAGATAGGGTGTTAGGTTGGGAAGCTGACTTTGCCGGCATCTCATTTGCTACTCCAGAGAAGCTCAAGAACTATAGATATGGTGCTGAAATAGTAAACTTTACTGCTAATAATAAGCTGGTTGGAGGAATGGCTACTGCCGGTTATGATGATGATGGTGTACCCAACCAAGAATGGCAAATTGTAAAAGACGGTATTCTTAATGAATACGGGACCACCAGAGACACAGCTTCATTTATTGATCAAAAGCTCAGTCGTGGCTGTAACAGAGCTACTAATTACTTTGATATGCCAATTAACAGAATACCTAATCTTTACTTAGAGCCAGGTAAGAAAGAATGTAGTCCAAACGACCTCATTTCAGCTGTTGATGACGGTGTAATGATTGAAGGGCAAGGTTCTTTCTCTATTGACCAACATAGAATCAACTTCCAATTCGGGGGAGATATGTTCTGGGAAATCAAGAATGGAAAGAGAACTAGACCTCTCAAGAAGATACTTTATAGATCTAATAATCCAGAATTCTGGAATAGCGTAGAGGCTATTGCAGACAAACGTTTCTGGAAGTCATGGGGAGTAAATAACTGTGGCAAGGGACAACCTGGTCAAACAGGAAGAATGACTCATGGTGCGTCCCCGACCCTCTTTAGAAATATTATGGTAGGAGGTTCAAAATGATTAACAAACTTAAAAATACTATAGATTTTATTAAGCAACATATTGATGCTGATGATTACCACATTGATGCAAAAGTAAAAGACTCTTTAGATACTCGATTTGCTCAAAACAGAATAACTCAAAATATCTCAGGAGTTAAATTCGAGATTGATGTCGTACTCTATTATGGCAAAAAAAGCGGTTCTGTTACTATTGACCAGCTTGATGAAGCAACTATCTTAGAAAGATTAGAAGTAGCGAAGACTATAGCTAGGCACTCTTCTGAAGATCATGAATATATCCCATCAGAAAAAGCTAAAGAATATAGAGAATATGATAACTACGATGAAGAGATAGCTAACTTAACAGTTGATGACCATCTTGCTATTATCAAAATATGTATTGATAATGCCCTCAAACAAGACGCTCTTGTCTCAGGCATGGTATCCCGTCATGTAGTCCATACTTTCTTGACAACCAAGAATGGTTTCTTGGGAGAAAATAGATCTACCAGTTTTGAACATTCAATGACTATCAAGAAAGATGAGAGAGAAACAAGAGTTTCAACTTCTGTCATTAGAAAGAAACTTCATAATTTGGATGCTTTGCTTGATGAACTAAATAAAAACTTCCAAGCTATATCCACTCCAAATGAGATGTTACCATGTAAAATACCTGTAATTCTCCGCCCTCAAGCTGTTATAGATATCTTCTCTTTCATGAGCTGGTTTATGGACAGGAGAGGAGCTGATTTAGGTATGACACCTTTCTCAGATAAGATTAATACACCTTTCTTTGGTATGAGTTTTAACATGTCTTCTTCTTTAGATGATGATAGAATTATGAGACAGGCCTTTGATGCTTCTGGTATTATCAATAAAAATACAGATTGGTCTAAAGATGGTATCCTGATGAATCTACCTACCGGCAAAGCTTATGCCCAAGAACATAATCTGGAAAATGTTAACCACCCCTTCAATATTGTAATTGCTGGTGGTGATAAAACAGAAGAAGAAATGATGGCAATGGTTGATGAAGGTATTATCATTAATCGCTTCTGGTATATCAGAGTTGTTGATGGCAAGAGTGGGGAATTAACAGGACTTACCCGTGATGGGGTTCTCTACTTCAAGAATGGTAAGATAGAAAAATCGGTTAATAACTTCCGCTGGAATGAAATTCCTCATGATATGACTCGTAGGATTTTAGCTCTGGGAAAACAAATTGTTACCGATACTCGCTCTATTGTACCTACTATGTTAATTAATGACTTCACTTTAGTAGATAATACTAGGTTCTAAACTAATAAATTACTTACAATATATCAAGGGCGAATTTAAGAATTCGCCCTTTTTTTTGGCTTGTAAAATTTGGTTAAACCCGAATGATGCAGTAGAGCTTTAGAGAAGAGTGCAGATTCTTTTAGCAAAATAAGTTACAGAATTTGAAGGCATATAATATATATATTCCTGAAAATTATGTAGCTTACTTTTGCAAAAGAATATAGTGCTAT
>JAEKNW010000280.1 GCA_016838885.1 Candidatus Cloacimonadota bacterium | reverse complement strand
ACAAATGTATCAATAGTATAATCATATAAAATTATGTGATTATCTGTTTTACCTCTGATATGACCATATAGAACATTGGAATCCTTTAAATAAATTGCCACCCCAAAAACCCAACTAACCATTAACAACATTACTGTTACCATGATGATTTTCTTCATATTTCCTCCTATGAATAAACTCACTTTTCGTAATTATATTACTTGATGCCAATAATGGGATTGGGAAAATATTTGTCAAATATATTTTGGGGCTGGGAGTTTTTTCTAACACAAAAGCACAAAATAATTCACTAAAACACAAAGGGGATAGAATGATTGAGGATTGGTAGCATACCGTCATCTTCCTATGGACTGGGGGCATCTTGCCGCCAGGTGGAAGCGGGACGCTTTCACTCCATAAGAAAGCTAGGTATCACAGGCGAAGAGTGCAGATTCTTCTAGCAAAATAAGTTACATAATTTGAAGGCATATAATATAAATATTCATGAAAATTATGTAGCTTACTTTTGCAAAAGAGACGATGCCCGCAATCCCAGAGAAGAACCGGCACAACGAGTTGCCGGTTTCCAATACGGGCTGGAAGCCCGCAATCCCAGAGAAGATCCGGCACAACGAGTTGCCGGTTTCTAATACGGGCTGGAAGCCCGCAATCCCAGAGAAGAACCGGCACAACGAGTTGCCGGTTTCCAATACGGGCTAGAAGCCCGCAATCCCAGAGTGCTATTCGCTTTTTCCCTAAATTCTACTGCATTATTTGGGTTTAATCCTTTCAGGGATATTTGATGAATCACTATATTAGTGAAATATTCTCTTTTACCTATATTATTTCCACCAAACTTGAACTAGAGCCACCTTTTTACATTGTCGTCCCTGCAGGACTCTTCTTTCTTTTTTCCCTTTAGCAGTGTCTGCGAGCACTGCCTTTTATATTGTCGTCCCTGCAGGACTTGTATTAAATCCCAGAGGGATTTTTACGAATTTCCAAGCTATCGCTTGGAAGCGGATGTTGGCATCCGAATTCTCAGTGAAAAGGCATTATTACCAATAAACAATCATTACAAAATGTCAAGAAAACATGAAGATGTGCAATAGTATCGACTTCTTTAAGGATAAACTATTAGTGAAAGTGGCTTGATAGTTGAACAGTCCCGTATTTTTTGGGTTTGACACAGGATGAATTTCATTTATTAGTATTATTGAAAATAATTTAAACATACATTAATTCATGGACAACAAGTATTTATAATTTTTAATTGTTTTATTATTAACCTATCAGGTAAATAATCTTGACATATTTAATACTTAGTAAAATTATGGATAAAAGAAATGAGAGGATGTTTTGAAAGTTGAAATTTTGGATAGAACATTAAAGAAAATAATTAATAATAAAAATAAAATGGTTAGAAATTATGGACATACTAATGCCAAAAAGATTATTCAACGATATAATGAGTTAACTAATATACCAAATTTAGAATTAATGATTAAATTTAAAGTTGGAAGATGTCATAATTTAACAGGTAACTTAAAAGGTAAGTTTGCTCTTGACTTAGAGCATCCACTCAGAATGATTATTGAACCTATTCCACATAATTATAAAGAATTAAAAGACATTATTGCTGTAAAGATTGTAAGTTTGGAGGACTATCATGATTAAAAAAACAGATACCCCACTTCCTGTTCCACCAGGAGAAACTCTTAAAGAGTATTTATTTAACTGGGATATGACCCAAAAAGAGTTGTCAGAAAGGTTAGGAATAAGCCCTAAGCATATAAATGAAATTATTAAAGGTAAAGTTCCTATAACTACTGAAACAGCCTTAAAGCTGGAAAGTGTTTTGGGGTTACCAGCTTCTTTTTGGATTGGATTAGAATCAACATACCAGGAGGCAAGAGCAAGAACAGAAGAAGCAAAAAGTATGGAAAAGGAGATTGAGATAGTTAAGTCTATAAATTTCCCTCAATTAGTAAAATTAAATTGGGTAAAAGCAACTAAAATAATTGAGGAGAAGGTTAAGTATCTTCGTTCTTTTTTCCAGGTCGCTAATTTAACTTTAATCCCCACTACAATGCCTGTAGCTTTTAGAGTTTCAACAACATTTGAACCAACTTCTTATGCTTTAGCTACTTGGCTAAGAAGAGGAGAAATCTTAGCATCCGAAATTGAAACAAAGAGCTTTTCTAAAAGAAAATTTAACCAGTTATTAAAGGAGATAAGAACTCTTACTGTTAAACCCCAAGAAGAGTATATTCCTCTACTAGAAAAAAAGTTAGCTGATTGTGGAATAGCCTTAGTATTAGTCCCTCATATTAATAAAACCCACGCTCAAGGAGCTATCAACAGAAAAGATTCAAATAAAATTATTCTCCAACTAAGTAATAGAGGCAGCTATGCTGATATTTTCTGGTTCAGCCTCTTCCATGAACTAGGACATATATATTATGGTCATAATAAAAATGAGATTCTAATAGATGATTTAGATAGCAACTCTGAATTTGAACAAGAAGCAAACACCTTTGCTTCCGAAAGATTAATCCCTTTTGAAAAATATAATAATCTTATTAAACAACCCACAATTACCCGAGAGTTAATCCTCTCATTCGCGAAAGAAGAAAAAATTCATCCAGGTGTTGTTGTTGGTCGTTTATGCCATGATAATGTTATACACTTTTCTAATTTTAATGATCTAAGACAAAAGATTTTACCCTTGAATTAGAGAATACATCTTTAGGTTAATCCCTCTCAGGGATATTTGATGAATTCATATATTAATGAAATATTCTCATTTACCTATATTATTTCCACCAAACTTGAACTAGAGCCACCTTTTTATATTGTCGTCCCTGCAGGACTCTTCTTTCTTTTTTCCCTTTAGCAGTGTCTGCGAGCACTGCCTATTATATTGTCGTCCCTGCAGGACTTGTATTAAATCCCAGAGGGATGAAAATATAATAGGCAGTGTTCGAAGACACTGTACCGAGTTCCCAACCCAAGATGAGCCCTAGAGGGGCGATAATATTGATTTAAATCTTTGAAATGTTCCATTTAACCTGAATGGTGCAGTAGAACTTTAGTAATACTTCGCTAAAGCTACGTATCACAGGTGAAGAGTGCTAGATTCTTTTAGCAAAATAAGTTACAGAATTTGAAGGCATATAATATATATATTCCTG